>CAYRGZ010000066.1:0-13329 GCA_964423785.1 uncultured Desulfobulbia bacterium | reverse complement strand
GAATTGTCGTGTCAGACCTGTACCGACTGCAAGTTTTTACGGTTTCATCAATTTTCGTGAAGGACGTGAGCAACGCCTTTGGCCGGAAGGACCTCCAGGGAGGCGTGTCGTCCATTGCTTGTCGGGAAGGGTGGTAGACGGTGGACGCAAACGACGTACTTGCCCGGCTGGCCCGCCACCTGGCGGACGAGGCCCTCGCCGCCGCCGTTCCCGATGTCGAGCCCGCCGCGGTCCGGCGGTTGCTGCTGCAGGCGGCCCGGCAGTTGGCCTCCGATAACCGGCCTGCGCGGCCCGCTGCCGGTGACAACGGCGAGACCGTCCCGAAGACGGCCGGTCGGTTCCGGCTCTACACGGACGGCGCCGCCCGCGGCAACCCGGGCGAGGCCGGGGCCGGCTTTTGTCTTTTCGATCCGCAAGGGCGGGAACTTTTTGGTCACGGCTGTTATCTTGGTCAGTGTACCAACAACGTCGCCGAATACCGGGCCCTGGAACTCGGGTTGACCAAGGCCCTGGAACTCGGCATTCAAGACCTGGAGATCTGTCTCGATTCCGAACTCGTCGTCAAGCAGTTGCGCGGCGAGTACCGGGTAAAAAACGCGGGGTTGCAACCCCTGTATCAGCGGGTCCGGCAACTCCTCGGGCAGTTGGCCTCCTGGCAGTTGCGGCATGTGCCGCGCCGTGACAACGCCCGGGCCGACGAACTCGCCAACCAGGGGATCGACGATCATCTGGGCGCAGCGGCGTCGGGCACGACGGAGGCGTGAAGATCCTACCGGCCTCGTGCCGTGCCGGAAGGATTTCTTGAAAGATCGATTGTGATTTTGGGGTGGGCGCATGATCGCCGTCCCGCATGACGGGGCGGAGGAAAGTCCGAACTCCACAGGGCAGGATGGTTCGTAACGCGAACCGGGGGTAACCCCAGGGAAAGTGCCACAGAAAATATACCGCCTCGCCTGCGGGCGGGGTAAGGGTGAAAAGGTGAGGTAAGAGCTCACCGCTTCGGCGGCGACGTCGAAGGCAGGGTAAACCCCATCCGGAGCAAGACCAAATAGGGAAGCGTTCGAGGGTGGCCCGCCCGATGCTTCCGGGTAGGTCGCTAGAGGTGCCGGGTGACCGGCATCCCAGAGAAATGATCATGGCCCCCGCCGCGGCGGGGGAACAGAATTCGGCTTACAGCCTACCCCGTTTTTTTCTATCCCCAACTCCTCCAGTTGCTATCGCCCTGGATCCGTGAAGACCACAGCCATTATTGCCGCCGGCGGCGCCGGCCGCCGGATGGGCGGCCGAGTGCCGAAACAGTTTCTGATGCTGGCCGGCCGGCCGGTGTTGCGCCATACCCTGGAGCGGTTCGCCGGTGCGCCGGGGATCGACGCCATCGTCCTGGTGTTGCCGGCCGCCGATCTCGAGCGGGGCCGGGAGCTGACCCAGGGGCTCGGCGTGGCGTGTTCGGTGGTGGCCGGTGGGGAGACCCGGCAAGAGTCGGTGCGCCGGGGATTCGAAGCGGCCGCCGACGCCGATCTGCTCGTGGTGCACGACGGGGCGCGGCCGCTGGTCTCCCGGCAGCTCATCGAGCAGGTGCGGGAGGCGGCGGTCCAGTACGGGGCGGCCATTGCCGCCGTGCCGGCCAAGGATACCCTGAAGGAGGTCGATGGAGACGGCCGTATCGAGCGCACCATCGACCGGCGTCGCATCTGGCAGGCCCAGACGCCCCAGGCCATGCGGCGGGATCTGCTGGAAACCGCGCTCCAGGTTGCCGCCGCCGCCGGCTTCGTCGGCACCGACGAGGCGTCGCTCCTCGAACACGCCGGCTTTTCGGTGACCGTAGTGGAAGGCGACCCGAACAACATCAAGATCACCGTACCCGCCGATCTCGCGGTGGCCGAGCGGCTGCTCGGCGGTGGTGGCGCACCGCCGGTACGGATCGGGCACGGCTACGACGCCCATCGCCTGGTGGCCGGTCGGCCGCTGGTCCTCGGCGGGGTGGACATCCCCCACGACCGGGGGCTCCTCGGCCATTCCGATGCCGATGTCCTCACGCATGCCCTGATGGACGCCCTGCTGGGAGGGGCCGGCTGCGGCGATATCGGACGTCATTTTCCCGATACCGATCCTCGCTATCGCGGTATATCGAGCCTGGAACTCCTCGATCGGGTGGTGGCGGTGGTGGCCGAGGCCGGTTGGCGGCCGGCCAATGCCGATATCACGGTCATCGCCCAGGCGCCGCGGCTCGCTCCTCATCTCCCGGCCATGCGGGCCAACCTGGCCCGCGTCTGTCACACCGAAGCCGTCAACATCAAGGCGACCACCACCGAGCAGATGGGCTTTGCCGGCCGCGGCGAGGGGATCGCCGCCCATGCGGTGGTCACCCTCATTCCCCGCTGATTTTCCCCATCTCCCCCTTGTGCAATGTAACTGTTGGGTTACGGGGACACCATACGTAATTCCCCTGTGAGAAGTTGCTTGGCAACGGGCTGTCGAGGTGCGTCACGCCGCCGGCAGGCTGATCGTGAAGGTGGTTCCCTGGCCGGGGGTGGAGACCACCTCCATGGTGCCGCCGTGGCGCTTGACGATGTTGTAGGAGATGTAGAGACCGAGGCCGGTGCCGAATTGTTCTTCCTTGGTGGTGAAGAACGGCTCGAAGAGGCGGCCGAGGTGTTCCGGAGCGATGCCGCGGCCGGTGTCGGTGACCACGAGCCGGGCGGTGCCGTCATGTCGTTCGGTACGGATGACGAGCATGCCGCCGTCCGGCATGGCGTCGCGGGCATTGGCGATCAGGTTGATGAGAACCTGTTTGATCTGGTCGGCGGCGGCCTCCACGGCGAGCGGCCCCGGCGCAAGATGACGCTCCACGACGATATGCTCCTTGTCGCATTGTTCGCGGCACAAGATGAGAACATCGTCCACCAGCCGGTTGAGATCCACCCTCTCCCGTTTTGCCGTGTCCGGTGCGTGCAGGTCGCGCATGTTCTGGAGAAGTTTGCCCACCCGTTCACATTCGTTGATGCCCATGGCCAGTAGCCGTCGCTGTTCGTCGGCGAGATCGGGCGCGTCCCGTAGTCCTTCCAGGATGTTGCGGATGGCAAAGATCGGTCCGCCGATCTCGTGGGCGATGGAGGCGGTCAGCATACCGATGGCCCGCAGTTTTTCGGTCTGGCGGAGCTGGCGGTGGGCGATCTCCAGTTCGCGGGTTCGTTCCTCGACGCGGCGTTCCAGGAGATCGTGCGCCTCCTGGAGTTTTTCTTCCGCTTTCTTGCGGTCGGTGATGTCGTGGAGCAAGATGATGGTGGCCGGCGGTTGGGCCGGCTGGGGGCGTGCCTCGGTGACCGACAGTTGCAGGCAGCGGCGGCCACTGGGGGTCTCTACGGTGACCTCGTCCCGGTGGACGGCATGATTGGCGGTCTGCGGGGCGGGTGGTGGACTGAGGTAGCGGCGTACCGGTTGGCCGACCAGCGTCTCGGGCTTGGTATCGAAGAGGCGGCCGGCCGCACCGTTGGCGACCCGGATGATTCCCTCGTCGTCCAGGACCAGGAGCGCGTCCTGCATGGTGGAGATGATGGAGTCGGCGGCATAGGACGGGGTGATGTCCTGGAGCTTGTAAAGCCGGATGGTCCGGTTGGAGATGATGATGAAGACGAGGATGGCGAGATAGCCGATCGGGTAGATCTCGATGCCGTAGTTGGCGAGAAAGTCGACGCTTGCAAGATAGGCGACCCCGAAGGCCTTGGTGAAGGACAGGGCCCGGAGGCGGTGGAGGGAGTCGGGGGGATGACTCCGGTATTCCTGCACGTAAAGAAACAGGGAAGCAAGCACTGCGGCCAGGATGGCGACGATGAGCCACTTTGCCGAAGGGCCGAAAAGGGAATAGTACCCCCACCAGTAGCGATGCATCCCGGCAAAAAAGCCGCTGCCGGGCGTGAGCACCATGAGTTCGAAGAGTAGGGTCGCAATCCAGAGGCCGGCGAGCAGAACGCGGTGCCGTCGGGTCTGACGCAGGAAGACGAGAGCGAACTGCAGACAGGCCGCCGGAATGGCACAGACTCCGACAAAGGCGAACCGGGTCCACCAGAGGGCGACGTCGGGCCGTTGGCAAAGAAAGCTCATGCCGACGCCGACGAGCCAGGTGGCCAGAACGAAGATGACAAAGAGAAAGGCGAGGCTGACCCGGGATACCCCCTCGCGTCGCAGGGTGACGAAGCCGATGTGGATCATGGCGGTGCTCACCACCATGGGGGGCAAGGCCAGGAAATTGAACGCGTACGATGTCGGCTCAAGAAGGGGAACGGACGGCATGGGCAGTACATATACCCCATCGCCGTCCGTATTTCATCATTTCATCTATTTGACGTAGGTCGGCGGAAGCAGGGAAGACTTCAGGTGTGCTGAGCCCGCCGCCAGCCGGCCGCCTTCAGGCGGGCGACCCGATCGATATTCCAGCGCTGGATCGCTTCCAGGTAGCGCTTCTGGCTGACTGCAAGCAGGGCCATGATTTCCGCTCGCTCGGCTTCGATGTCCTCCTGCTCACCCGGGTAGAGTTCGAGCCAGCAGGCGTACCCCTGGTCGAAGATCAAGGCGGGGGTGACACTATCGGCGTCGAGTCCGAGTTTCTTGGCGGCCAGGTCCCGGGCCAGCTCCATGTCGTACTCGATGACCCAGCCGTTGTCGTCGAGCATCGTTGCCTCGTCGAAGGGGATGTCGCCGGGGCAGCTCGGGCAGAAAATGCGGCTCACCACCTCGGGCAGCATGATGTTGTCACGCAGGTGCAGGCGCACCGATTGCCGACCGCATTCACATCGTTTCCGGATATCCAGGCACATGGAGACCTCCTTTGTTGAGAATTTTTCTCAATTATAAAGCCGGAACGGTCGGTCTGTAAAGAGGAATTTTTTTATCCGATTTGTGAGCGGAGAAATGGTGGCTTGATTCCTACTTCTTTACCTTGATGTGATTCTTGGTCCCCGGGAAGGATACGGTGCTGCTGTCAGGAGGCACCGGCCGCTTCGGCGAACGAGGTATCGACGAATTTCTCGAGATCGATCTTGGTTTTCATCACCCCCATGTTGTCGTGCATGTAGTCCTGGATGAGGTCGAGGTCCTCGATGACCGGGAAGAGGTTGTCGGTGGTGATCCGGTCCGGCGGCTCCAAGAGGACGCGCTTGATGACCTCCTCCTTCTGGCCTAGGAACGCGGCGCCCATGCTCGCCGCCTCCTCGGGCTGGGCGTTGATGAAACGGCCGGCCTTCACCAGGCTGTCCACCAGTTCGTGGACCGCGTCGCCGTGCCGATCGATGACCTCGTCCCGCACCACCAGGGTGCAGCAGGGGTGTTCCGGCCAGATGTCCTTGGAGAGACAGAATTCCTCGCCATACCCTTCCGTGACCGCCTGGGAGCCGAAGGGTTCGGCGACGATAAAGCCGGCGATCTCGCCGTCCTCGTCGTACTGGATCGCCTGGGGCATCTGCCCGGGAGCCATCACCTCCAGAAGGACGTCCTTGCCGGCGCCGGGCTCGATGCCGGCCTCGCTCAAGAGCTTGTGCAGCAGCATGTGGTGGATGGAGAGCTGGTATGGGATGATGACCACCTTGCCGCGGAAGTCCTCGATGGTCTCGATGTTCGCCTTCTTGTTCTTGATCAGGATGGATCCCGACTTGTGGGAGAACAGGACCAGCTTCGATTTGACGCCGGACTTGTAGAGATCCATGGCCGTCGGTGCCAGGACGAAGGCGGCGTCCACCCGCCCCTCGGTGAGGGCGGCGGCCATCTCCTGCCAACTGGGCACCGGCTGGTTGGCGATGGAGAGGTACTGGAACTGGTGATCGCCCCGGGCAGCCAAAGCCTGGGCGACGCCGAGGACGAGATGATCGGTGATCTTCAGGTGGCCGACGGTGAGGGTGACGGTGGCCATGGAGCGCCTCCCTTGGCGGACGGTGGTTGATTTTGCAGGAGCTGGAAGGGATGTTTCTCAATTATAGGAGAAAACGGGAGGAGAAACAAGGTGATGAAAATTCCAGAATCCGTGATTACTGAAGGAGAAAAGGAGGCTTCTTTAGCAGTCTGTCGAAAAGGCCGTTCCTGGCTTTTTCGACCATCGGTTGGCCAGAACAACTTTCGGCCAACCTCACGAATTCTTTTTTTCTGTCACCCATCCGCATGGCCCGTCGCAGCCGTTCCCGTTGGAGCTTCCGGTGCGGGGTATGGCTGATAGGACGAAAATTTTCAAAACCGGCGGAATTTGGCGGTACATCCCTGTGCCGCACACAACCATTTTTCAACGGGCTGTTAGGCGGTCAGCCAGCGAGACGGTATTCGGCTTCCACCTGGTGGAAGGCCCCCTTGGGGGTCAAAAAGCTGGAATAGAGGAGAAAGGAGTCCACCTGGATCGGGCCGGCGGCAAAGAGGTTGTTGCCGGCCAGGAAGTGCCCCAGCCGTTGTCGGGGCACCGGCGTGCGGAGACGGGCCAGGGTGACGTGGGGGGCGAACTTGCGGCCCTCGGGCGGGACGCCCACCCGGACGAGGGCGGCCTCGATGCGGCGTTGCAGGAGATGGAGTGTCTCGTCGGCCTCCACCCCCACCCAGAGGACCCGGGGCTGTCTCCGGGGCGGAAAACATCCCATGCCCTTGAGTTCTAGGGAGAAAGGCGGCGCGGTGACGGTTTCCAGGGCGGCGGCGATGTCCCGGAAGACGGCGCCATCAACTTCGCCGATAAAGCGCAGGGTGAGATGGTACTGGTCCTCCGGCACCCAGCGGGCGCCCGGTAGGCCGTGGGCCAAGCCGGCCAGCCGGGCACGGACGTGGTCGGGAAAGTCGATGGCCACGAAGAGGCGGTACATGGTAATGCGGTCTGAACGGGGAATGTGTGGAACAGGTCCTTCATGGTACCGGAAAACGGTGTGACAGGCAACGGTGCGATGCCGTGGCCCTGCGCGTTGACAAGGGCGGGGGGATGGAATACTGTGCACCCCTGCAAAAAAATTATGATCGGAATCGCGGGTTGGCGCGATTCCGAAAACCGAAGAACGAGGGGGTCGGGTCGTGCACGACAGCTGCGGACTTCTCTGTGTCTCCATCGCCGCCGCCACCATTGATGCGGCCGCCGATCTCATTGCCGCCAACGAGGCGGTGGCGGATTGTTTCGAGATCCGACTCGATGCATTCGATCCGCCGCCCGCGGTGACCTCCTTCTTTTCCTTGACCAGGCGGCCGCTTTTGTTCACCAACCGGCCCGACTGGGAAGGTGGGGGCTGGCGGCTGGACGAGGAGGCGCGGGTCGGGGCCCTCGCCGCCGCGGTGCAGGCCGGCGCCGCCTTTGTCGATATCGAGTTGCGGGCCGCCGCCGACCAGCGGCAACGGCTGGTCGATGCCTGCCGCCGATCTGGTCGCACCCGGCTCGTGGTCTCCTGGCACGATTTTTCCTGCACGCCAACGGCCGAGGAGCTGACGACCATTCTGGATCGGATGCGGGCAAGCGGGGCGGACATCGGCAAGATCGTCACCACGGCACACCACCGGGACGATGTGTTGCGGGTGCTCGATCTCTACCACCAGGCCGGCGATTTCCCCCTGAGTGCCTTTTGCATGGGGGCGATTGGTGCCATCAGCCGCCTGGCGGTGTTACCGCTTGGCGGCGCCTTGACCTATGCGGCGCCGACGGGCGGCGCCACCACGGCTCCCGGTCAGCTCGACGCGATCCGCATGCGGGCCATGCTGGAGGATATTATCAATGATTGATGATGGAATCGTAAAAAGTACGATTCCATCGAGTTCACGCTTTGTAACTCGTTGAATTACCGTGTCAGACCTGCACCGACAGCGAGTTTTTACGGGTTCATCAATGATTGATGGCTCCACCGAAGTCTACGGCATCATCGGCTGGCCGGTCTCCCACAGCCGCAGCCCGGCGATGCACAACGCCGCCTTTGCCGCCGCCGGACTGAATAAGGTCTATGTTCCCCTGCCGGCCCGGGATGCGGCCGCAGCGGTGGCGGCGGTGCGATCTTTGGGTATCCGCGGCGCCTCCGTGACCATCCCCCACAAGGAAGGGGTGATCCCCCACCTGGACCGGATCGAGCCGGTGGCCGCCCGTATCGGCGCCGTCAATACCTTGGTGGTTGATGACCAGGGACGCATCACCGGCCACAATACTGATTGGATCGGGGCCAACCGGGCCCTGGCCGAGGCGCTCGATCTTGCGGGAGCGACGGTGGTGCTGCTGGGAGCGGGCGGTTCGGCCCGGGCCATCGGCTTCGGCCTCCTGGAAGCCGGCGCCACCGTCGTGCTCGCTAACCGTACGGAGGAAAAGGGTCGGCGGCTGGCAGCGGACCTTGGGTGTGAGTTCGTGCCGCTCGGCGAGGTGGGCCGGCTACCGGCCGACGTGCTGGTCAATGCCACCGCCGCCGGTATGGCCCCCAACGACCATCTGCTCCCCGTCGATCCGGGCGTGCTCGACCGGTTTCGCGTCGTGTTCGATATCGTGTATGCGCCGCGCCAAACCCGGCTGCTCACCGAGGCGGCCCGGCGCGGGTGCCGCTGTGTCGAGGGTCTCGCCATGCTTCTCTACCAGGGGGTGGCCCAGTTTGAACTCTGGACCGGCCGGCCGGCGCCGGTTGCCGTGATGCGCGAGGTGGTGTTCGATGGATGAAAAAGAAATACAGCCCTTGTCGTCGGTGGACGCCACGGTGACGGTGCCGGGCTCCAAGTCGCTCACCCAGCGGGCCCTCATCGCCGCCGCCCTGGCCGACGGCGAATGTCGTTTGCGCGGCCCCCTCGACAGCGAGGATACCCGGTATACGGCCGCCGCCCTCACCGCCATGGGGATCGGGGTCGATCAGTCGGATGGGGCCTGCTGGCGGATCGAGGGCCGGGGTGGCCGGGTCGAGGCGCCGGCCGATGATATCTATCTCGGGAACAACGGTACCGCCACTCGGTTCTTGACCTCGGTGGCGGCTTTGGCCCGGGGCCGGGTCGTGATCACCGGCGATGAGCGCATGGCCGAGCGGCCCATCGGGCCGCTCATGGAGGCCCTACGCGGCTGGGGGGTGACGATCGAGAGTGTGCGGGGTACCGATTGCCCGCCGTTGGCCATCGAGGCGGGCGGCATCGACGGTGGTGCCACCGTCTTGCCGGAGGGCAAGAGCAGCCAGTATGTATCGTCACTTCTTCTGGTCGGCCCCTATGCCCGGCGGCCGGCCACCCTCGAGGTGCGGGGTCGGGTCTATTCGAAACCGTACGTCCGGATGACCATGGCGGTGATGGCCGCCTTCGGCATCGAGGTGGAGGCGGAGCCGGAACTGAACCGGTTCCAAATCCCCCAGGGGCGGTACCGGGCCATCGACTATGCCATCGAAGGTGATGCTTCCAGCGCCTCCTATTTCTGGGCTGCGGCGGCGGTGACCGGCGGCCGGGTGACCGTGGCCAACGTGCCGAGTCCTTCCCTGCAGGGCGATGCGGTGCTGGTCGATTTCTTTGAGCGGATGGGCTGCCACGTGGAACGGTCCGCCGCCGGCATCACGGTGCGCGGTGGGGCGCACTTACGGGGGATCGAGGTGGACATGGCCGATTGCCCGGACGTGGCGCCGACCCTGGCGGTGGTCGGGGCCATGGCCGAGGGGCGTACCGTGATTCGCAATATCGCCCACCTGCGGATCAAGGAATGCGATCGCGTGCACGTCGTGGCCACCGGCCTCGCCGCCCTCGGCGTCACCGTCGAGGAACACGACGACACCCTGGTGGTGCACGGCTGCGGCGGCGACATCCGCCGTTTGCACGGCGCCCGCATCGCCACCCACAACGATCACCGCATGGCCATGGCCTTTGCCGTTCTCGGGTTGGTGATCCCCGGCGTCCGGATTGAGAACCCGTCTTGCGTTGTCAAGTCCTTCCCCGATTTCTGGGAGCGTTTTTCCCTGCTTGCTTCCCGGTCCTGATCACGAAAATCCTATTCCTGCCAGCGCCAACGTGGCGACCGGCTCATGGCCCAGTAGGCCGGGGTGAAGAGTACGAAGACGGTGTAGAGTTCGAGCCGCCCGGCTAGCATGCACAGGCTCAAGACTAGCTTGGCGAACGGGTGCAGGTGACCGAAGTTCTGCGTCGGTCCCACCAGGTGCAAACCCGGGCCGATATTGTTGAGGGTGGCCACCACCGCCGTGGTGCCGGTGAGGACGTCGGTGCCGGTGGCCGTCACCAAGAAACAGGCGATGAAAAAGACTGTCATGTAGAGGGCGAGAAAGCCGATGATCGCCACCTTCACCTCCCGCGGCACCCGGATGCCGTCCACTTTGATGGTGCCCACCGACCGGGGATGGACCAGGTTCTGGAGCTGCAGCCGGGCGTACTTGAAGAAGAGCAGGATGCGGACCACCTTGATGCCGCCGCCGGTGGAGCCAGCGCAGCCGCCGATGAACATCAGGGAAACCAGCAGAAGCTGGCAGATCGGTGCCCATCGGTCGAAGTCAGCGGTGCCGAACCCGGTGGTGGTGATGATGGACACCACCTGGAACAGGGAGTCCTGGACGTTCTTGCCCAGCGAATCGTAGGAGCCGAACAGGATGTTGGCCATCACGACGACCGCGACGCTGCCGAGCACCAAGGCGGTGTAGAGGCGGAATTCCTCGTTCTTGAAGTAGGCGATCGGCCGACCCCGGATCATCCCCTGGTAATGGAGGGCGAAGTTGGTGCCGGCCAGGAACATGAAGATGGTGATCACCGCGTCGATGTAAAGGGATTGGAAGTGGCCGATGCTGGCCGTGTGCGGGGAAAAACCGCCGGTGGCCATGGTGGCGAAGGCGTGGCAGACGGCATCGAAGAAATCGAGGCCGCCCAGCATGAGCAGCACGGTCTCGATGGCGGTGAGCAGCAGATAGACGCTCCACAGCAGCCGCGCGGTGTCCTGGATGCGGGGAGCCAGCCGGTCCTTGGTGGGGCCGGGCATCTCAGCCTGGAAGAGTTGGGTGCCGGAGTAGCCGAGCAGCGGCAGGATGGCGAGCGACAGGACGATGATCCCCATGCCGCCGAGCCACTGGGTGGTGGCGCGCCAGAAGAGCACGCTTTTCGGCAGCACTTCTACCTGGCTCAAGATGGTGGAGCCGGTGGTGGTGAAGCCGGACATGGATTCGAACCAGCAATCGATGAACGACAGCCCCTGGCCGCAGAAATAGAAGGGCATGGCGCCGAGAAAGGCGAGCCCGCACCAGGCCAGGGTTACCACCGCATATCCGTCCCGGAAACCGAGATCCTCGTCCGGCGGAAAGAGGGCGACCAGAGTCCCCCCCACCACGGTGCCGCCGGCGGCGCAGAGCAGGAAAACCCGCTCCATGGCGTCGTTGAACACCAGGCTGAAGGGAACAGGCAAGAGCAGGCAGAGCGATAGGGCGATAAGCAGCTTGCCGAAGATGTTGCAGACGCCGGCGATACGCATCGGTCAGGGAGTGAGGAACTGTTGGACGGCGCCGACGGCGTCCTTGGCGAAGAAAACGACCAGGTTGTCGCCGGACCGCAGCCGGGTGTCGCCCTTGGGAATGATGACCCGCCGGCCGCGGACGATGGCGCCGACGATGGTGCCCTGGGGAAAGGCCAGCGTCTTTAAGGGTACCTTGTGGAAGCGGTCCGATTCCGGCACCTTGAGTTCCACGACCTCGGCATCACTGCCGAACAGGGACGCCACCGACACGATGGATTCGCCGCCGCGCACGAAACGCAAGATCATGTTGGCGGCCACTATCCGGCGCGACAGGGCGATGTCGATGCCGAGCTTGCCGAGCAACGGCAGGAAGTCGGGCCGGGTGATGTGGGTGATGCATTTTTTCGCCCCGAGATGCTTGGCGAGCAGGCTGGCGAGGATGTTGGTGGTATCGCTGTTGGTGACTGCGATGACGAGATCGGCCTGGTCGATGCCCTCGTCCAGGAGATCGTGGAGGTCGAGACCGTCGCAGTTCAATACCACGGTGCGTTCCAGGATGCTCGACAACTGTTCGCACCGGTCCGCCGATGCCTCCACCAGGCGGACCTTGAGGGGGAGTCGTTCCAGTCGTCGGGCCACCATCTCGCCGATGATGCCGCCGCCGATGATGAACACCCGGCGCGGCTTGCGGCTGGCAAATCCGAGTTCGGCTTCCACGGCGGCGACATCGGCTTTGCGGGTGACGACGTAGATGTCGTCGCCGGGCTCGATCCGGTCGTCGCCCCGCGGCACGATGGTCTCGTTCTCCCGGACGATGGCCACCACCACGCCAGGCAGCCCGTGCAGGGATCGCAGGCTCTTGCCGGCGCAAGAGCCGTCGGTCGGGATGTGGTAGCCCAGCAGTTGGACCTCGCCGCCGGCGAACTCGGCCACCTCGAAGGCATCGGAGTGCTGGGTCAGGGTGAGGAGTTCGTCCACCATGGCGAGATCCGGACTGATGATGAGATCGATGCCCAGGGCTTGCTCGTTCAGGGGTGCGCCCTGGTCGTAGAAGTCCTCGTTGCGCACCCGCGCGATGCGGGTCTTCACTGCGTACTGGCGCGACAGGATGCAGGCCACCAGGTTGACCTCGTCGCTGTCGGTGACCGCGATGAACAGGTCGGCCTGGTCGATGCCCGCTTCCTCCAGGGTGCGGGTCGATGCACCGCTGCCGTGCACCGGCAGGATGTTGAGTTCCTTCTCCAGCCGGCGCAGTTTCTTCTTGTCGTTGTCGATGAGTACCACCTCGTGCCCTTCCTTGGACAGGCGGTCGCTGAGGTAGTAGCCGACCATGCCGGCACCGACGATGATGATACGCATGGACACCTCCGGACGGATGGTAGGGCTTTCTTAGGATACCCCACCGTCGGGCTGGGCCGCAACGAAAGTTTTTGATGAGCGATGAGTGATGAGTGATGAGCGATGAGTCCGGTTGCAGGGCCTCCAAATGCAAGGAAGAGGCACGCGCCGCGTACTGGGAGCGCTCCCGTGGCCGCCTTGTCATGCCCCCGGCGAGGGCAGTGGTGTGGGGACGCATGACGGGCTGCGTGATGCGTGTCACTCACGCAGCACTCAGTACTCAGCACTCATCACGTGGTGAGCGAAGCGAATGACCGGATGGGGTGCCCTGTGACCACATACGCTGCGCCGGCCGGTGCCCGTGCGCAGGAAGGGGGCCAGACTCTGGTGGGCGCAACGGCACAGCTCGGACAGGAACTTGCGGTCCCGGCGCCCGACATCACGCTTGACACCGCATGGAAATCCAGGCAGGATGGTGGACATGACGGCATTGATGCGAAAACTCCCCATCGGCATCCAGACGTTCAGCAAGATCAGGGAGGGCGACTATCTCTACGTGGACAAGACGGACATGGCGCTGGACCTGGTGGAGCGGGGAA
>CAYRGZ010000065.1:0-13494 GCA_964423785.1 uncultured Desulfobulbia bacterium | reverse complement strand
TGGGTTACAAACCGTGAACTCGATGGAACCGCGCGGGCGCGATTCCATCAAAAAAACAGTCACATCTCCACGGCGTACCGACGGCGAACCGCCGCCAGGCGGCGGCCGGACCGCTCGATTCGCTCCGGGGGTACGGCGCCGGCGGCGATGGCGTCGGCGAGGAGAACGCAGGTATCGACGACATGCTGCTGGTCCTCACAGATAAGCAACAGATCGGCACCGGCGTTGAAGGCCAGCAGCGCCGCCCTGGGTACCGACATCTGGCCGGCGATGGCGCCCATCTCCAGGTCGTCGGTAACAAGGACCCCCGAAAATCCCAGTTTGTTTCGCAACAGATCGGTGCAGATGGCATCAGACAACGTGGCCGGCCGCCGGCTGTCCAGGTCGGCATAGGTGGTATGGCTGGTCATCACCGCCGCCACCCCGGCCTCGATGGCCGCGGTGAACGGCAGCAAATCCTCGCGAAGAAGGGCGGCGGCGGTCTTGTCAATGGCAAAGGACACCTCGTGCGGATCGAGGCGGGCGCTACCCAGGCCAGGAAAATGCTTGCCACAGGCAGCCACCCCCCGCCGCTGCATCTCCTCGATGATGACCGCCCCCAACCGGGCCGCCTCAGCGGGATCATCGCTGAGGCAACGGCGGGCCATCAGCCATCGGCCGTCGCGATCCGGGCAGACGTCGAGCACCGGCGCCAGGTTCATGTTGATCCCCACCGACCGCAGTTCACGGGCACTGATGCGGGCGTATTCGCGAGCCGCGGCCTGCGGATCGTCGTGGTCGGCCAGGGCCCGGGCATCGCCGAACTGGCTGAAGGGCGGCGGCAGTCGGCTGACCGTCCCCCCCTCCTGATCGATGGCGATGAGCGGCCGTCCGACGCCGTTTTCCTGGCAGCACTGGATGAGATCCCGGCACAGCCGCGCCAACTGGCGCGGCGACTCGATGTTGCGGCGGAAGAGGATGAAATTGGCGAGCCCGAACCGCTCGACGAGCCGCCGGGTCCCCTCGTCGAATCCGGGGCCCGGCAGGCCGGCCATCAGGAAAAAGCCCGGCGCGTGGCTGGGATGGATCATGCGCGTCTTCAGCTCTGGTAGGCAACGGGATCGTCGATACCGGCCTCGGCAAAACCGCGACGGCGCAACAGGCACGCGTCGCAGCGGCCGCAGGCGGTACCGTCCGGGGCCGGATCGTAACAAGTGTGGGTACTACCGTAATCTACGCCCAGTTCCAGTCCTTTTTTGATGATTTCCGCCTTGGTGAGCGTAAGGAGCGGCGCCTGGATGCGGAATCCCCGCTCCAGGCCGGCCTTGGTGCCAAGGTTGGCCATGCGGGTGAAGGCCTCGAGAAATTCCGGCCGACAATCAGGATAACCCGAATAGTCGATGGCGTTGGCGCCGATGAAGATATCCCGCGCCCCCACCACCTCGGCCCAGGCCAGGGCGTGGGCGAGAAAGATGATGTTTCTGGCCGGCACGTAGGTGGCCGGGATGGCATCGGCCATGGCGTCCAGGGGGCGGTCCTTGGGCACCGGCGTGTCGTCGGTCAGGGCGGAGCCGCCGATGCGGTCGAGATCGAGGCGCAAGACGAGGTGGGGGCAGCCATAGCGCTTGGCGATGGCGGCCGCTCGCTCGAGTTCGAGAATCTGCCGCTGGCCGTAATGGAAGCTCAGACAGTGGCAAACATAGCCTTGGTCCAGGGCAATGGCCAAGGTGGTGGTGGAATCGAGGCCGCCGCTCAACAGAACGACCGCCTTGGGGGCATGCTGGTTCGTCATCTGGTTGGCAATATCGGTGACCGGCCGTGGCCGGGCCGGGATCGGTCGTCATGCATCGTCACGGTTTATTTCATTATAGCAATCGCCGGCCGTGGCGTACCGATTTTTTTACACCGGGCCCCCGAGTTCCACCGGCAAAGAGCGGACGAGTTCGATGGCCGCCGGTGTCACCCTTGCCTGGTAGGCCAGCACCAGGACGCCGGCGGCCTGCACCGCCCGCAGGGTGGCCGCGTAGCGCGAATCGATGTCGGCGGCGGGCTGGAAACGCTCGGCGTCGGCCCGCTGGACACAAAAGAGCACCGCGGCGCCGTGGCCCTCGGCGGCCAGACCGGCGAGTTCCTCGAGATGCCGCGTGCCGCGCTCGGTGACCGCATCGGGAAACCGGGCGATGCCGTCGGCCGCCAGGGTGCAATTCTTGACTTCCAGGTAGCAGCGCCGATCCTCCCATATCAAACGAAAATCGAGGCGGCTGCGGCCCGAGACCCGCACCTCCCGCTGCAGATCGACGAAACCGGCCAACTCCCGCACGACACCGCGTCGCAACCCTTCCTCGACGATGGCGTTGGTGCGGACGGTATTGATTCCCACCCAGACACCGTCCACCTGCACCATCTCCAGGGTGTGGGCGTACTTGCGCCGCCGGTTCTCACTCGTCGAAAGCAAAACCTGCGACCCCGGCCGGTCGCACCCCAGCATGGAGCCGGAATTGGGACAGTGGACGGTACAGAGGCTGCCGTCGGCCAGGCGGACGTCGGCGAGAAACCGCTTGTAGCGCCGCACCAGGGTGGCGGGGAGGAGGGGTGGAAGCTGCATGGCGATTCAGGGGTTCTCCACCACCACCAGAAGCCGACGGCTGCCGTCGGGCAGGCTGTACGGGTGGAGGTGGGCCGGCAAGTCGCCGCCCTGCCGGCGCCACTGATCTAGTTCCTCCTTCCCCGCCGGTCCCTTCATGGCAATGATCGAACCGCCGGACTTGCAGTAGGGAAGCGCCAGATCCAGGAAGCCGGCCAGATCGGTGAGAGCCCGGGAAGTCACGCAATCGTGGCGGCCGACCCGCTCGATCTGGGCGGGGTCGTCGGCTCGCAGGTGTTCGCCCACCACCCGGACATTGGAAAGACCCAGGCTGCGGATGACCTGACGGAGGAAGGCCTGGCGTTTCCGGCGTGGTTCCGCCAGGGTGACGCGGGCATCCGGCCGGGCGATGGCCAGCACCAGGCCGGGAAAACCGGCGCCGGCCCCGATATCGAGAACGGTGCACGGGCCCGTCGGCATAAACGGCGCCACGGCGAGGCAGTCGAGGAAATGCCGGTCGCGGATCGCCGCCCCGGCATGACGGCCGATCAAGTTGATGGTCCGGTTCCAGCGGACGAGGAGGGCGGCATACTCCTCCAGCCGGGCCACGGCCCGGTCGTCGAGGAAAGGAGCCCGGGCACGGAGCACCGTGGCCATGTCCGGGTTGGAACAACCGGTGGAGCTCATGACCTGGCCGCCCTGCCCTGGTCGAGCATCCGACGGATGGTCACGGCCAGTTCTTCGCGGGCCACCGGTTTGGCCAGCACGACGCCGATACCGGCCTGCCGGACGACGGCCTCGTTGAGCTGGGCCGAGTAGCCGGTACAAAGAACGATCGGCAGGTCCGGCCATCGTCGGCGGACGGCGGCGGCCAGCTCCAGGCCGGTCATGGCCGGCATGGTCTGGTCAGTGACCAGGAGGTCCGGTGGCTCGCGGGACTCGCCGAGATACTCGAGGGCCTGCCGACTGTCCATGAAAGCCGTGACCCGGTAACCGAGCCAGCCGAGGAGTCGCTCCAGGTAGTTGACGATCGCCTTCTCGTCGTCCACCACAACGATGTGCTCCTTGCCGCCTGGCAGACGGGCATCGGTGGCCAGGACAACCCTGGCCGGATGCTCGGGCTCCTCGGTGGGCGGCAGCAGCACCGTGAACGTGCTCCCCTCCCCCGGCCGGCTGTGGACGACGATATACCCCTTGTGCCGCTGGACGATGCCATAGACCACCGCCAGCCCCATGCCGGTACCCTGGCCCGGCTCCTTGGTGGTGAAAAAGGGATCGAAGATCCGTTCCAGGATCTCGTCCTCCATACCGCAACCGGTATCCCGCACCTCGAGGCAGACGTACCGGCCCGGAGGAATGTCGGGACGGCCAGGATAATCCCCCACCCCCACCTGTCGATCGCCGAGAAAAACGAAGAGGCGGCCTTTGCCATCCATGGCCTGCACCGCATTGGTGGCCAGGTTCATGAGCAGTTGGTGGATCTGGGTCGGCTCGGCGAGCACCGGGCTCGTGTGCTCGTCGATCTCGGCGTCGATGGTGATAGAACTCGGCACCGTGGCCCGCAAAAAAGCGATGACCTCCTTGACGATGGTGTGGAGATGGAGCCGAGTCCGGTCCTGTTCCTGCTGCCGGCTGAAGGTGAGGATCTGCTTGACCAGCGTACGGGCCCGATTGGCGGCCTGCATGACCTCCTCGAGATTGGCCCGCAGGGAGGGAGACATATCAGGATTCTCGTAGAGCGACAGCTCGGTGAAGCCGATGATGGCCGAAAGGATATTGTTGAAATCGTGGGCGATGCCACCGGCCAGAGTGCCGATGGCCTCCATTTTTTGGGCCTGGCGGAGCTGGCGCTGCAGGTTCTCCCGTTCCCGTTCCGCCTCCTTTATCTCGGTAAGGTCGTGAATGAGACCGTCGATACAAACCAGCTCGCCCGCATCGTCGAAGATCGGCATGCCCTTGTCGCTGACGTAGTGAATGGTTCCTTGCTTGTCCCGCAGGCGGTACTGGATGGCAAAGGGTTTCTGGTAGTCGATGGCCTCCTGGAGGATGCTCACCACCCGCAGCCGATCCTCTTCGACGATGAGATCCTCGATGGGACAAATGTTGCCGGCATGCAATTCCTCGGGCGAGTAGCCGAGGATGGCGCGGGCCGCGTCGTTGAAGTACTGGATGCGACCGCCGCCTTTGACGTCGATCCGGTAGACCAGGTCGGGCAGATTGGCGGTCAGGGTGCGGTAGGTGGTCTCCGACTGGCGCAGGGCGCCTTCGAGCTGCTTGTGGGCGGTGACGTCCATGTGGGTGCCCGCCAGCCGCAGGGGCCGGCCCGCCGCATCGCGGTCCACCACCCGGCCCTTGCCGAGTATCCAGCGATAATCATCTCCTCCCTTGGTCCGCAGGCGAAAGATCTCTTCGAAGACCGTGTCAGGGGTGGTGAGCACCTTGTCCACCGCGGCCAATACCCTCTCGCGGTCCTCCGGATGCAGGAGCGATTGCCAACCCTCCTTGGTGGTCGGCAGCTCGCCGGGCTCGTAGCCCAGCATGGTGTACCAGCGGTCGTTGTAATGGGCCTTGCCGGTGCGGAGATCGACATCCCAGATGGCGAGATCGCCGCCTTCCAGGGCGAGCTGCAGTCGTTTCTCCTGGTCCTGCAACTGCTGATGGGTCTTTTCGAAATAGGTGAGCAGGGTGCCCAAGGCCACGAGGGTCTCCAGGGTGGCACCGAGGAGATATCCCCAGGGCGCGAACCAAACCACCGGCCGCAACCAGGGATAGTCGAATTTGTGGATGCCCCAAAGGATGAAACTCCAGCCGGTCAAGAGCCGTCCCGCCCGGGGAAGGGCCCGATACTGCAGGAAGACCAGGCCGGCGATCACGTTGACGTACCCGAGAAAGAGAAAAACCGGCAGGGTCTTCGCGAAAAAGGGGAACCCGAAAACTTCGGCCGGGACGACCCAAAGGGTGAGCAGGGCGGCGGTAACGTAGTACGGACGGGGGGGAACTCTCTCGGCGAATTGGTAAACGCCGGCAAGCAATAAAATGCCGCTCCAAAGGGCGGCGAGTTGGTTGCTGACGGCAAGGCCGTGGGCGAGAGAGGGCCGGGAGACGAACTGCAGGCCCAGCATGCAGGCAAACCGCACCCCGTACAGGCCCCAGGCCACCGTCCAGGTGCGCAGAAACGGCCGTCGATACCGGTAGTACAGATAGCCCACCGTCACGGTGAAGATCACCGTCGCCAAACAGGAGGCGATGACGGCCGGGATAAGCCAGGTCATGCGGGTCAGTCCGCTCCGGATGAAGACTCGGCCGCTAGTCGCTTTGCCCGCAACGTGGCCGAGCGGGCATGGGCGGTGAGCCCCTCGAGATTGGCGAGCAGGGCGATGGCGTCGGCGTCGGCGGCGAGCGCCGAGCCGGTGTAGCCGATGATGCTCGACTTCTTGACAAAGGTCTCGACGCCGAGGGCGGACGAGAAGCGGGCCGTGCCCATGGTGGGCAATACATGGTTGGGACCGGCGACGTAATCGCCCGCCGCCTCCGGCGTATAATGACCGAGAAATATGGCGCCGGCGTGGCGCACCGCCCCGAGCCAGGCGTACGGATCGGCAACCATCAACTCCAGATGCTCGGCCGCGATGCGGTTGGCGGCCGCAATGGCCGCCGCGGTATCGGCGGCCACCAGGACGACGCCCCGGTCCCGCAGGGAGCGCTCGGCGATCTCGCGGCGGGCAAGGTCGGCCAGTTGCAGTTCCAGTTCGGCCACGGCCCGCCGGGCCAACTCTTCGTCGGTGGCGATCAGCATGGCCAGGGCCTGGGGATCGTGTTCCGCCTGGGCCAGCATGTCGGCGGCGATGGCGGCGGGATCAGCGCTCGCATCGGCGACGATCAGTACCTCGGAGGGACCTGCGATCATGTCGATCCGCACCCGGCCGGACACCTGGCGCTTGGCCTCGGTGACGTACTGGTTGCCCGGCCCGACGATGACGTCCACCGGCGCCACACTCTCGGTGCCGTAGGCCAACGCGGCGATGGCCCAGGCGCTCCCCGCCTTGTAGATTTCACTGATACCCGCCTCCTGGGCCGCCACGAGCAAGGCCGGATGGACGTTGCCCGCCGGATCCGGCGGCGTCATCATCACCGTGCGGGCAACACCAGCAATGGCGGCCGGAATGCCGTTCATCAGTACCGACGAAACCAGCGGAGTCGAGCCGCCTTGGCCGCCGGGCACGTAGAGACCGGCGCCGTCCACCGGCCGCACCAACCGGCCGGTGATCGCACCATCTTCCCGGGTGAGCAGCCACGACTGTTCGACCTCCCGGTCGTGAAAGGCGCGGATACGCGCGGCGGCCAGCCGCAGGGCGGCCAGAAAATCCGCCGACACCTGCTCTTTTGCCGCGGCGATCTCCTCCTCGGTAACCCGCAACCGATCAATGGTCATGTCCGGGGCGTCGAACCGCCGGGTGTATTCTACCAGAGCCGCGTCGCCGCGCCGGCGCACGTCGGCGATGATGTCGGCCACCGTGGCAGTGACCGCCGGGTCGGTGGCCTGGAAACGGTCCTCAAGCCGACGCAAGACGGCTCGGCCTTCTTCACTGTCGAGAACAAGGGGAGTGATGAGCATGGGATGATCTTCCGTGGTCAAGGGTTGGGGTGGCCCGCATCCGTGGTGGCCAGCCCCGGCTCTGCCGCATCCGGTGATCGGCCACCGGTAATGGCCTCATTATACTGAATGGCGCCACCCTGCCGCAATGCCTGCCTGCCCGCCGGATTCGGACATTGCCTGGCGGGGGTGTAGTCGGTGAAGTAGCGGTAGTCGTCGTGACAGGCGAGACAGAGGCCGACCCGCAGGATGCGGGCCAGCTCGGTTCCATTGAAGGGGCGCAGGTCCGACCGGGAACCGTTCTGCAAGGGGGTGCCGTCGATGGCGACGTAGGCGTCGAGCGGCGGGGTCTCACCCACCGGGGTGTGCTCGCCGCGGTGGACCGGGGCAAACCGCCACTGTCCTCCTTCGAGCCAGGCGGTGCCGGTACCCAGGCCGATGCTCTTGGTCGAGGCGTGGCAGTCTCGGCACGAGCGGCCCTGGCGCCTCGTGGTATGCGGGTTGATGGCCGCCATGGTGAGCCGGTTGAATTGGCGCTGAGGTTGCCCCTCTTCGTCGAGCAAAGTCACCATGTCCTGGCAGCCGGGGGTGACCACCACCACCTCGTCGTCCCAGACCGCGAGCATCGGTTGCTCATAGCGGATGAACGACCGGCCCTCCGACCACCAGCCGGCGGTTTCCTTGCCGGTCAGCTTGTCCCGGTCCGTCTCCGACAGATCCCGGCGCACGTGGCAGCCGTAGCACTGCGGCACCCAGGCGGAATGACAGGCCTCGCAGGACAGCCGCCGGTGCAAGGGGAAATCACACGTTCCCTTCTTGAAGGACACGAGCGGCCGCTCCTTGCCGTCCACCTTGCCGACCAGCCGCACGCCGGCCGGCGTCTCGACGACGTTGGTGAGCCGGTTGCCCTTGCGGGTGATCCCCGGCGGCTGGTCCCCGTGGCAGGTAGTGCAGCGGATCTCCAGTTGCTCCTCGTAGTGGGCGTACCGCGTCCCATCGCCCATCGTTTCGTTGCGGGTGTGGCAATCGATACAGACCATTCCCTTCTCGTAATGGACGTCGGCCGGCAGCTCCAGGTAGAAACGGCTACCGGGCAACCGCTTGCTCGATGGCTGGCCGGCCTCGTAGGGCGTGCCGTAACCTTCGGCCTCGAAACGGCCGGTATAGGACAGGCCGATGCGGCCGCTGCGGTTGTGGCAGCGGATGCAGTTGTCGGCTGGGATCTTACGGGTCAGAAGCGGATGACGCTTTTCGGTGCCGACCATGACCGGTGCGTCGGCCGGCGGGGGCACCTCGTGACAGGCGACGCAACCACCGCCCTTCTCGCCGAAAAATCCCGGCAGATCACCCTTTTGTTTCCAGAGATGACAGGTACCGCAGAGCTTACGAAAATAGTCACGGGCCAATGACGTGTCGCCGGACTCGATGAGCTGCTCCACCGAGAAATCGCCGTTCTGGTCCGGGGCCTCGCCCCAGTAGTAGAGCAGGGTGGCGAGGATGCCCCGGTTGGTGGCCATGAGCGAGTTCTTCACCTTGTGGACATCCGGCGAATGGCAGCCTGGCGTGCCGCAGGTCCGCTCCACCACCCGCAGGTCGCCGGGGTTCTTGACGATACCGGCGTGGGCGGCCTCCTTGTCGATGGCGAGCGCATCCCCGAGATGGCACGGCGAGCAGCCCACCACCTCCGGGGCGTGTACCCCTTCGAGACGCACGTCACCGTGACAGAAGAGACAGAGTTCCACCCGGCCGCTGGTAGTGAGCGGCAGATTGGCCGGCCGCCTGATCTTTTCTTCCCGGACCACCAGGACGAGGACGACGAGCAGGATACCGAGCAGGAGCAGGCGACCGCGCATAATTTTAGGAAATCTCCTCGACGAACCGTTCGGCGGTAGGATAGCGGCGGCCATAGCCGAAGGCCTTGCTGGTCACCTTGAGACCCACCGGTGCCTGCTTGCGCTTGTACTCGTTGCGCCGCACCCGCTGGATGACGTCGGCCACCGTGGCCGGCGCGAAGCCGGCGGCCACGATCTCGGCCAGGGACTGGTTCTCCTCCAGGTAGCGGTGCAGGATCTCGTCGAGCACCGGATAGGGTGGCAGGTCGTCCTCGTCCCGCTGATCAGGGGCGAGTTCGGCCGATGGCGGCCGCTCGATGGTCCGGGTCGGGATGATCTCCCGCTCCCGGTTGATGTAGCGGGCCAAGGTATAGACCATCATTTTCGGCACGTCGGAGATCACCGCCAGCCCGCCGCTCATGTCACCGTACAGGGTGCAGTACCCCACCGCCAGTTCCGACTTGTTGCCGGTGGAAACCAACAGGCGGCCGAACTTGTTGGACAGGGCCATGAGCAGGTTACCGCGGATGCGGGCCTGGATGTTCTGCTCGGTGACATCGACGACGGGCTGGTCGCCGAACACCGGCCGCAAGAGGTCGAGGTAGGCCTCGTACAGGGAAGTGATGGGCAACTCGATGCATTCGATGCCGAGATTGGCCGCCAGTTGCCGGGCGTCGGTCACCGATGCGGGCGAAGAATACATCGACGGCATGACTACTCCCAAGACATTGTCGGCGCCCAGGGCCTCGACGGCGATGGCCGCCACCACCGCCGAGTCGATCCCGCCGGACAGCCCCAGGAGCACCTGGCGAAAGCCGCACTTACGCACGTAATCGCGGGTTCCGGTCGTCAAGGCGGCCAGGACCTCGGCCGCCCGCTCGTCGTCATCGGCCGGGATCGCCGGCCCGGCGGCCATCGGACCGCGCACGCTGCGGCCGTCCCACTCGACTACCAGCATGGCTTCGGCGAACTTCGGCGCCACGGCGGCGATGGTGCCATCGGCGGCCACCGCCATGGAAGCGCCGTCGAAAATGAGCGAGTCCTGACCGCCCACCTGGTTGCAGTAGAGCAGCGGGATACCGTACTTGCGGGTCAGGGTGGCGAAGATCGCCAGCCGGGTCTCGATCTTGCCGAGACAGTACGGTGAGGCGGCGATATTGATGAGCAGATCGGGCCGGGCAGCCTGGTCGGCCATCAGTTCGGCCACCGGATCGATACCGTACAGGGGCCGGCCGACGATGTCCTTGTCGTTCCAGATGTCCTCGCAGACGGTGAGCGACAGGGTGCAGTCATCGAGGCGGCAGGTGCGGCTGCGGCCGCCGGGCTCGAAATAGCGGCACTCGTCGAACACGTCGTAGGTAGGCAGAAGCCGCTTCTGGGTGGTGAAGCGGACGGCGCCGTCCTCGATCAGGGCGCAGGAATTGTGCAGCGGCTTGCCGGACGGGCCGGTGTGGGGTTCCAGGATGCCGCAGATCACCGCGATGCCGTGCACCCTGGCGGCGAACCGCGCCAGGGCTCGGTCGTGGCCGTCGAGGAAGGCGCGCCGCTCGAGGAGATCCTGGGGCGGGTAGCCGCTGATCGCCAATTCCGGAAAGACGGCGAGCCGGCAGCCCTCGCTCCGGGCCCGGTCGAGCCAGGCGAGCATCTTCTCGGTGTTGCCGGCAAAATCGCCGATGACGGGGTCGAGTTGGATGAGAGCAATTTTCATGGAGCTTATGCCCGTTGAAAAAAAATCACCCTCCCTCATGGGAGAGATATTGGGTAAAATTTCCGGTTCACGGTACCAGGTCACAAACCGTGAACTCGATGAAACCGCAGTCTTGTCGGTTTGTTACCGATTTCGTCAAAGATCGTATCTCAAAAATCAGCGGGTTACAACGCCGGGATGGCGCAAAAACTACTTTTCTGTAAAACTTCAGTCAGGAAGTAACCCAATCACTGCATAGTACCTCTGTTTGCTCCAGCACGAGTTGGGTGGCCTGTTCCTGTTTGTCCGGTGGATAGCCGTATTTCCGCAGGATGCGCTTGACCAGCACCCGTAATTGCGCCCGGGCGTTCTCCCGCTTGCTCCAGTCCACGGTCACGCTCTTGCGCACCCTGTCCACCAGCTCCTGGGCGATTTTCTTCAATGTCTCATCGCCCAGGACCTCCACCGCGCTCTCGTTGGCGACCAAGGCGTCGTAGAAGGCGGTCTCGTCTTCGGAGAGTCCCAGTTGCTCTCCGCGGCGCTGGGCCTCGCGCATTTCTTTCGCGATGGCGATCAACTCCTCGATGACCTGCGCCGCGGCGATGGCGCGGTTGTGGTACTTGGTCAGCGCCTCTTCCAGCATCTCGGAAAACGCCCGCGACTGCACCACGTTCTTCCGTAGCCGCACCTTGATTTCGTCTTTGAGAAGTTTCCTGAGCGTCTCCACCGCCAGGTTCTTGTACGGCAGCGCCCGTATCTCGGCCAGGAACTCATCCGACAGGATAGAGATGTCCGGCTTGTCGAGCCCCACGGCCGCAAAGATATCCACTACCTCGTGACCTGAAACCGCCCTTGACACCAGTTGTTGCACCGCCGCCTCGATCTCCTCCGGCGTACGTTCTCCCTGGCTCACCGTGGCCTTGATCAGATTCGCCCGGATTTCCTGGAAGAGCCCGACCTCTTCGCGGATGGCCAAGGCCTCTTCGTGCGGCACGGCCAGGGCAAACGCCTTGGAAAGCGCCGCCACGGCCTGCAGATAGCGCTTCTTGCCATCCTCCTGCCCAACGATGCAATCGATTGCCTCCGCGATGCCCTGGATGCGGTCGGCGGTGCCGGCCCCGAGCAAGGTCCGGTAGTCGAATCCGTGCAGAATGCCCTGCACCACCTCGTATTTCTCCTGCATCACCGCCACGGCCTCGGCCTGGTCGATGGCCGCACTGCCCCGGCCGCCGCTTTCGGCATAGACGGCCAGCGCGCGTTTGAGCGAATCGGCAATCCCGAGATAGTCCACCACCAACCCGCCGGGCTTGTCGCGGAAGACGCGGTTCACCCGGGCAATGGCCTGCATCAGGTTGTGGCCGCTCATGGGCTTGTCGATATACATCGTATGCAGGCAGGGCACGTCGAAGCCGGTGAGCCACATATCGCGGACGATCACCAGATGCAACTCGTCGTCGGGGTCCTTGAAGCGCCGAGCCAACAGGTCGCGTGCCGCCTTGTTCCGCACGTGGGGCTGCCATTCGGGCGGGTCGGCTGCGGAGCCGGTCATCACCACCTTGATCTTGCCTTTTGCATCGTCTTCGCTGTGCCAGTCGGGACGCAAGCGCGTGATGGCATCAAACATGGCCACGCAGATGCGCCGGCTCATGCACACGAGCATCGCCTTGCCAAAGAGCGCCTCCTGCCGCCGCTCGAGATGTTCCACCAGGTCCTCGGCCACCAGCCGGACGCGCTTCTCGGCCCCGACCAGCGCCTCGAGCGAAGCCCACTTGCTGCGCAGTCTCTGTTTGCGCGCCTCGTCTTCCTCCGTTTCCGTGATCTCCTCGAATTCCTCGTCCAGCCTGGGCTTCTCGGCCTCGTCGAGTTCGATCCTGGCCAGGCGGCTCTCGTAATAGATGGGCACGGTGGCGCCGTCCTCCACGGCCCGCTGGATATCGTAGATGGAGATATAGTCCCCGAAGACGGCGCGGGTGTTCTTGTCCTCCTTCTCGATGGGCGTGCCGGTGAAGCCGATGAAGGAGGCGCCCGGCAGCGCGTCGCGCATGTGACGGGCGAAACCGTCGATGAAGTCGTACTGGCTGCGGTGGGCTTCATCGGCGATCACCACGATGTTGCGCCGCTTAGAAAGCAGCGGGTAGGTATCGCCCTTGTTCTCGGGGAAGAACTTCTGGATGGTGGTGAAGATCACCCCGCCGGAGGCCACCTGCAACAGTTCCCGCAGATGGGCGCGGCTTTCCGCCTGTACCGGGGTCTGGCGCAGGAGCTGCCGGTTGGCCGCAAAGGTGGCAAAAAGCTGGTTGTCGAGGTCGTTGCGGTCGGTGAGCATCACGATGGTGGGGTTCTCCATCGCCGGATGACGGATCACCTTGCTGGCATAAAACACCATCGAGAGGCTCTTGCCCGAGCCCTGGGTGTGCCAGACGACCCCGGCCCGACGGTCGCCGAAACGGCTTCCGTACTCGGCTGACGGTTCGGCTACCCGAAAGGGATCGGCGGCTTCGGCTTCGACAAATCGCGCATAGCGCGCATCCGGCGCCGCTTCGATGCCACAGGCGATCAGCGTGGAGGCCAGGGCCTGGTTCACGGCGTGGTACTGGTGGTAGCCCGCCGCCTTCTTGGCGATGCCGGCGGTACCACCGCCGTTGTCCTCAAAGGTGATGAAGTTCAGCACGTAGTCCTGAAAACGCGCGGGATGCAGCATTCCGCGGATCAGGGTCACAAGCCCCGGCTGCACCACGCCTTCGCTCTGTTTTTCGTTGCCCGGCTCGCGGTAGAGGTCGGTGCCGTCGATGGTGCGCCAGGGCATGAAGCGGTCCCA
>CAYRGZ010000064.1:0-13835 GCA_964423785.1 uncultured Desulfobulbia bacterium | reverse complement strand
TAATGCGTAAAAATTCGGTTGACTTTATCCACAGTTGCTGAATCCGTGACGGAATGATTGGATATTCTGTCGTGGATTCAGGCTCCTTGCAGGACCGCCTCTACCTTGGCGAGAAGGTCCTGCATGGAAAACGGTTTGGATAGCGTGTCGCGTGCCCCGAGATTGCGGGCCAGGCGCAGGTAGCGCTCCGCCTCGATGGCGCCCCCGCCGGAAATGGCGATGATCTTGATGTCCGGAAAGTCGTGCACGAGGTCGGAGATCATGTTGATGCCGCTTTTGTTCGGCATGATCATGTCCGTGATCACGAGATCGGTGGGTGCATCGTGGTACATCTTGTACCCCTGCTCCCCGTCAGGCGCGGTCAGGACCGTGTGGCCGGCCTGCTCGAGCATTTTGCGGATCACCCAGAGAATTTGTACGTCGTCGTCGATGACGAGAATGGTAGCCACGGGAAAACTCCAAATACGTTAGCGGCACGTCCCTGTATTGCGCGCAAGCCCGTTTGGGGTGGGGAAACCCCAAGCAACGTGCCCACTCCTTTTATTATAGCCGCTGCAACGAAAAAGGGCAGTCTTTTTTCTTATCTTGCCCGTCGCCGCAACTGGAAGGATTTGAGTCGCCGCACCGGGTGGTAGGAGCGTTTCGCCCGGGCGAGTCCCGGGACTTCCATGTCGCTTTCCTTGTTGATATACCGGTACCGATCCACCAGCCGCCGGGCGCATTCCCGGTCGAAGAACTGGTAGAGCCCCTTGATCTGTTCGAAGGCCTTTTCGAACTGAAGTACCGCCATGGTCTCCGTGAGAGGGGAGGCGATACCAAAGGCGCTCACCCGGCCGTCGATACGCAGACAGTAGCCTTCCGAATCGAAGACCTCGATGTGTGTGAGCATCTTCTCGGCGGCCAGTCGTTCGCAGGTGAGGCTGTCTTCGAGTCCCTCGTCGCATTGCCGCGTTGCGCACCACTCTTCCAGGAAAGCGAGGCAGTCGGCCACCGATTCCCCGTCGATGGGATCGAAGGTGTAACGGCCGGCGTACTCCCGCAGAAACTGGTTGATGAGGTTACGTTTTTTTGCGTAGCGGTTGCCGGGTAACGTCGCCAGGTCGCTGGAGCGGTAGATATAGTCTTCGTAGGCACTCTGTTCCGCGACCGTGAAGAGGGCCTCGATGCGTTGTCGGCCGTAGCGATCCAGGTAGCTTTCGGGGACGAACCAGTAAGCATCGAAGCCGAGGTGATCGGCCAACTCGGCGAGGTACTCCGGCGGGAACCACCGGTCGCCCGCCACCGGGAGGATGCAATGGTCGAGATCCCGGCGGGTGGCGAAACGGGCGGCGATCACCACCGCGTCGTCGTGGATCATGGCGTGGGGCCGGTACTCCTCGTTGGCCCAGACGATGATGGTTGCCAGACAGTATTCGCACAATTCGTAGGGCTGACCGACGAAAAAGGGGGCGAACGTTCGGTATTGGTCCGGGGTGAGGGGTTGCAGGTTCATCACGGTAGCCCCCCTGGGGGCGCGTGCCTCCGGGTATGTTGCCGTCGTATTAGCATTCCAGGAGCATGGGTTGGGCGTCGGCCATGGGAGCGAATCCCAGGCGGCGGTAGAAGGGGGCGGTATTGTCGGCGGCCACCACGCCGATCCAACCGATGCCGTCCTGTCGCAGTCGGCCGACCAGGGTTTGCACCAGGCCCGAGGCAATGCCCTGGTGGCGGAACCGCTCGGAAACCGTCAGGTCCTGGATGTAGGCATCGCTCGCCTGGTCGCTGATCGCCCGCCCCATGCCGACGACCACGCCATCGATTTCAGCGATGCAAAAGACGTGGCTCCCGGCGACGATCCGGCGGGCGGTATCGAGATGGAGTCCGGTCGTCCACCACCAGCCAGCCTGCCGGTAGAGATCGACAATGGCCCGCAGCTGGCTGTCGGTGGGCTCGGTGAGGATGGTGTAGGTGACGGACATGGGCGTGGTTTTCTGTTACCGTTGGGACGGCTGGATAATAGAGGAAACGATGCGGTTTGGCAAGGTGAGGTGGCGGTCTTTTTCCTTGAGCCGGTGGCAGGGGCCGGCTATCATAACAGCCCCGAACCGATAGAATCAGAGAGGTGCACGTATGCCGAGTTCCCTTGCCATTGGCGATTTCGTCCTGCGCTGGATTCCCGGCGGGATCTTCGAACTCGATGCCGGCACCATGTTCGGCGTCGTTCCCAAGGTATTGTGGTCGAAACGATACCCCTGCTCGGCCGACAACCACGTTACCCTCGCCAACCGGTTGCTCCTGGTGGAGGCGGGTGACCGGCGACTCGTCATCGATACCGGCATCGGCAACAAGCTCACCGCCAAACAAAAGCGCAATTTCCGGGTGCGCGAGGAATGGCGGGTTCCCGAAGAACTCGCGGCCCTCGGACTCGACCGCAACCGGATCACCGATGTCGTCCTCACCCACGGCGACTTCGATCATGCCGGTGGGATTACCATGCGCGGTGCGGCCGGCGACCTGGAACTCACCTTCCCGAAGGCCGTCCACTACCTCCAGCGGCGGGAATGGGAGGATATCCGCCACCCGAACCGTCGCAGCGGTCAAAGCTACTGGCCGGAGAACTTCCATGGCCTGGAGGAGGGCGTCAACCTGCGCCTGGTGGACGGGGAATGCGAAATTCTGCCTGGTATTCGCCTGGTCCACACCGGCGGTCATACCCGGGGCCACCAGGCGGTCTGGCTACGGAGTCGTGGTGATGGGGCCCTGCACCTGGGCGATCTGCTTCCCAACCACGCCCACGCCAATCCCCTGTGGGTGACACCCTTCGACAATTTCCCCCTCGATTCCGTCGAACAGAAGGCCCGGCTGCTTACGCAGGCGGCGGCCGAGGATGCCTGGCTCACCTTCTACCACGACCCGTACCTGGATGCGTGCACCTTCGACAGCGACTACGGGGTAGCCCGCCGCCATCCCGGGTAAGAGTTCTTAGGGCATTGACTTGCAGTTCGTCACGGAGTCGGGACCATGGCATCGGGCTCTTCGTGGGCCGGTCAGCGATCCCGGATGAGGGAGAGGAGTTCCTCGGTGGAAATGGTGGCCGGGATGTCGGTGCCGGCGAGCAGGCTCTCGGCCAGCTCACGCTTTTCGCGGTGCAATCGCATGATCTTTTCCTCGATGGTGCCGCCGGCGATGAACCGGTAGACGGTGACCGGATGGGTCTGGCCGATGCGGTGCGCCCGGTCCGAGGCCTGGTCTTCCACCGCCGGGTTCCACCAGGGGTCCATGAGGATGACATAATCGGCCGCGGTCAGATTGAGACCGAGTCCCCCGGCCTTCAGACTGATGAGAAAACAGTCGCCCTCGCCGGCCTGGAAGGCGTTCACCCGTTTGATCCGCTCGCGGGATGGGGTCGAACCGTCGAGGTACTGATAGCGGATCCGTCGTTGGTCGAGGTATTCGGCGATCAGTCGCAGATGGCCGACGAATTGGCTGAAGACGAGCGCCTTGTGGCGGCTGGCCAACAATTCGTCGATGAGCCGGCCGAATTCGGAGAGCTTGCTGCTGGCGATGGTGGTGGAGGAATCCACCAGCCGCGGGTTGCAGCAGGCGAGCCGCAGGCGGGTGATCTCGGCCAGGATGGCGAAATGGCGCCGACCCGGCGGCAGGGTGGTGTCGGCCAGGCGGGAGACCGCCTCCCTGCGGACGGCCTCGTAGAAGGCGGCTTCCTCGGGAGAGAGTTCGATCCGCAGGACCACCTCGGTGCGCGGCGGTAAGTCGTCGAGGACCTGGGCCTTGACCCGGCGCAGGACAAAGGGTGCGATGAGCTTGCGCAACCGTTTGCGGGCCTGGTTGTCGTTGTGCCGCTCGATGGGCACCGCGAACCGCTCGTTGAAATGGTCGATGGGGCCGAGCAGACCAGGGTTGATGAAGTTGAACAGGTTCCACAGTTCGCCCAGGTGATTCTCCAGGGGGGTGCCGGTGGTGATGAGCTTGAAATCGCCCCGGAGCTGCATGGCCGTCTGCGACCGCTTGGTGTGCATGTTCTTGATCGCCTGCGCCTCGTCGAGGACGATGGTCCGCCAGTGTTTGCCGGTGAGGATTTCCGCCTCCTGCTGCAGCAGGGTGTAGCTGGTGATGAGCAGGTCGAAGGCGCCAAGATCGGCGACCAGCCGGGCCCGGTCCTCGGATGAGAAGAAATGAACCCGCAGGGTGGGGGTGAAACGGCGGCACTCCTCGGCCCAGTTGAGACAGACCGAGGTGGGCGCCACCACGAGGGTCGGGCCGGCGGGGGCGCGGTGCAGGATGATGGCCAGGGCCTGGAGGGTCTTACCGAGCCCCATGTCGTCGGCCAGGCAGGCGCCGACCCCCCATTCGGCCAGCCGGGCCAGCCACCGGAATCCTTCGCGCTGGTAGGGGCGCAGTTCTGCCTGCAAGGTAGAAGGGGGCTCCGAGGGGATGTCGGCAGGGGCGTGGAGTCGGGCGAGGTATTCCTGCCAGTCACGGTCGCCGGTGAGCCACGCGCCGTCGTTACCGGTGTCGTCCGCCAGGGCCAGGGCGGCCAGGGGATGGAGCAGCATGGTATCGTCTTTTTCGATACCGTAGGCGAGAATGGTTTCCAACTGCCGGCGTAACCGGGTGGACAGGGTGAGGAACTGACCCCGACCCAGGGGAATGAAGCGACTGGAGGATCGGGCGGTCAGCTGGAGGAGCCGGCGCAAGTCGATGGTGAGCCCCTCGTCGATGGTCAGTTCCCCCTCGAGGGCGAACCATTGGTGGTGCTTCCGAACCCGGCAGGTGAGTCGATCGAGGGCCAGTGGCGGGCTGACCGACAACCGTTCGCCGCTCGGCCATTCGATGACCACCCCGTCGTCGAGTCGTTGCAGGTCGGTGAGGAGTTGCAGGCAGTCTTCCGGTTCTTCGAACCACCAGTCGAGCTCTTCGTCGTCGGCCAACAGCGGACAGGCGGCGACAAGTCGTTCGAGGAGTTCGATTTCCCGGTCGAGATCCCGGCGGGCGATCTTCTGGCTGCCCGATTCGCTGTCCACCACCAGTTCCGGGCCCCGGCCCGGCTGCAGCAGCGGTCCGTGGGGGCCGAAGGGCCGGACGTGGATCGATACCTTGAGTCCCCCGGTCAGGGGGTACAGGTGAATGTGGGGCGTCGGATCGGCGACCATGGATTCGGTGGAGGCGATTTCCGGGAAATCGGACAAAATGGCCACCTGATCGGTCACCTGGCGGACGGAGGTTATCACCTTCTCCATGGCCTCCAGGGGTACCTGGAGACCGTCCGGTCCCAGCACCCGTTGGATGCGGCGGTGGTGGCGATTGACCGTCACCAGTCGGTACCGGTACGGGGCCTCGGCCAGCAGCCGGTATGGTTGGTCGTCCAGGGGCGGTTCGAGGTGGATGTGGATCGATTCCCCCTTCCGGCGGATGGAGAGGATGGGTTTGCCGCTGCTGAGGGTAATGGGCGTGTTCGGGTCGGCGGTAGTGTAGAGGTGAGGATGCCCCACCAGGGCCGGCAGAGCGGCCTGGCAGTCGATGGTGTGGCTCGTACCCCAGGGGGCGGGCCGTTCCTGGATGGCGGCGGCGACGCGCCGGTCCTGTTCGGAGAGATAGGGCAGGCCGGCGACGGATTTGAGGGCGATGACTCGGCCCCGGCTCCAGGTCCCGCGCCGGGTGATCTTTTGCTCCTTGGGAACGATGGAACGCAGTCGCAGTTCGTCGTCCAGGTCGAGGAACCAGGCGAGACGTCTCTGTTCCGATACCGTGGCCAGCGGCCGGCTGACCGCCGCGGTGAGTGCCTTCAAGGCCCGCTGCCAGGGCTCCTCGAACCGGATGGCGCCGACCAGGGAGTGCATCTCTTCCGCCGCCGTGCCTCCCTGTTGCCTCTCGCGGGAGCGGCTGGGGCAGGTTTCCTCCCCGTGAGCAGTTGCTCCATGCTGGGCCAGGGCGGCGGCCTCGAAGCCGAGCCAGCGGTGGCCGGCGGCCAGGGCGCGGTCGGCGAGTTCCTCCAGGTGCCGGCGTTCCTCGGTCGTCAGTTTGCCGGTGAGCCAGTAAGTGACCAGGGACCGGCAGAACCGGGTCACGCTGTCGGGACTGTCGACGGCGGCAAGGCCGGTGGTAGCCGCTGGCGAGAGGTGGGCGTCGATGACCGCTTGCAGGTGGCGGTAGGCGGGTAGAAAGGGGTTGTGGGGCTGGTCCTTGGCCACCCGGGATGCCAGGTTCTGGAGCGGGGCGATATGCGCGTACTCACCGGCCAACAGGGCGGCGAAGACGTAGAATATTCCCTCCAGCCCTGGGAAGAAGGCGTGGCGGCGGCGCCCCTCGCGCCGCAACGCAGTCAGGTCCTGTTGGAACAATTCCACCGCCCGCCGGTAGTTGCCGCGCAGGGTTTCGATCCAGCCGGTCAGCCCGAAGGTGTCGGGTGTGGCGGCCTTGGCGGCGGCCGACAGTTTTCCCTCCAGGAGAAGGATGGCGGCGAGCAGGTAGTGGATGCTCGGCATGGCCGCCTCGGGCAAGCTGGCGGCGTCGGCCACGGCGGCGAGATAATCCCGCAGATGAGTAAGGGGGGCAAGGGTGGCGACGCCGTGCTTGTAGATCTCGTGCAGGGCGTAGATCTGGATCTGGGGTGGGAGGCCGGCGAACCAGTCGGCGTCGAAGGGCTGGTTACAGATGGTCACCACCGGGTTGGGGGTGATCGGCGCCTCGAAGTAGCGGAGCAGTGCTTGGTTGAACTCATCGAGATCTCCGAGCAGAATGGCGAAGCGAAGTTCGCGGCGGATCCGGCCGGCGGGATTCTCTGCCAGAGGTAGGAGTTTGCGGATCCGGGCGATGAGTTCGGGAAAGGACGGATGTTGCGCCAGGATGCGGGCCAGGGATTCCCGCTGGAGACCGGTCGGGTGTAACTCCTCACCGGGTTGGCCGGCGCCGGTCTTCTCATCCGGTGCTTCGGCCTGTGCGGCCTCGGGGGCGATGATTTCGAGGCAGGCGGTGACGATGCCTTCGGAGACCTCCTCGTCGATCAGCGCCCGGACGGCGGCGGCCGGCTGCCAATCGTCGCCGGTCGGCCGCGGAATACCCGAAGCAGAACATCTGGATGGATGTGGAAAGAAGATTGCCATGATCAGGATACAGCTTCTCGGTACCGGTGAGGCCTGCGATCCGGCCCGCCGCAACACTTCCCTGCTGGTGCGGGATGGCGAAACGGTCCTCCTGCTCGACTGCGGCTTCACCGTGCCGCACCGGCTGTTCGCCGAGCCGCTCGGGGCCGACGAACTTGGTGGCGTCTGGATATCCCACCTGCACGGCGACCACAGTTTCGGTCTGCCGCTCCTCCTGTTGCGTCTTTGGGAGATGGGGCGACGCCGGACGCTCGTCGTGGCCGGCCCGCCGGGGCTACGAGAACGGCTTTTCGACCTGCTCGATCAGGCCTATCCCGGCTTTACCGACCGGCTTGGGTACCGGGTTTCCGTGCAGGAGGTTGCCTGCGGTCAGCCGTTCGCAATCGCCGGTGTCGAGGCGCAGGTCGCCGCCACCGAGCATGGTGTCCCCAACCTGGCGCTGCGCCTTACGATTGCCGGCAAGAACATCTTTTATAGCGGCGACGGCCGGGCCACCGAGGCGAGTATCGAGCTGGCCAGCGGCTGCGATCTCGTCGTGCACGAGGCGTTCACCCTTCATGGCGACATCGAGGGGCATGGCGCGGCCGACGAACTCGTCCGTCGGCTGACCGGTCGGGTAGGAACCCTTGCCATGGTGCACGTCGGTCGCGGGTTCCGCCCCCAGGTGGCCGATTGGCTGGCGGCCCATCCCGGCTGTGCCGTGCTGCCGGATGACGATGCGGTGTTCTGTCTTTAGGAGTTCGTTGAAAAAGCCGTCCCGCGTCCGGTGGATGCGGCTTGCATTTTTTTGTGAAATCGTAAAGAATGATAAATACGTAAAAAAAACTGCAGGCTACGTAGGTCGGCCGTGTACGATCCCGACGGATATCGACCAAGAAGACCATACGACGCGACAGGAGAAATGCCATGTACGCCAGCCAGACCCCCAGCACGGTAAGCGAGGTCCGTCTCCAGGCCCAGACCCTCTTTCTCGCCAAGGTGTTCAACTGGATGGCCATCGGCCTGTTGCTCACCGCCGTCACCGCTTACGGAGTGGCGTCGTCGCCGGCGTTATTGCGGATCCTCTACGGCAATCCCGTGCTGCTCTTTGCCCTCATCGCTGCCGAGCTCGGCATGGTCTTCACCCTGGCCGGCCGGATCAACCGGTTGTCGGCCTCCACCGCCACCAGCCTGTTCGTGGCCTACGCCGTCCTGAACGGAGTCACCCTGTCGACGATTTTTCTCGTCTATACCATGACCTCCATCGCCGCTACCTTCCTGGTCACCGCGCTCATGTTCGTGGCCATGGCCGTATACGGCTTCGTGACCAAGCGGGATCTGTCCAGCTTCGGCTCCTTCTTGTTCATGGGCCTGGTCGGCATAATCATCGCCGTCGTGGTCAATCTTTTCCTGGCCAGCCCCATGCTCTCGTGGGTGATCTCCGGTGTCGGTGTCATCGTCTTTACCGGGCTCACCGCCTACGATGTCCAGCGGCTCTCCCGTTTCGGGGCCGGGTCCATGATGTTGGAGGGCGAGACCGCCGTCCGGCGGGGGGCCATCCTCGGCGCCCTGACCCTGTACCTCGATTTCATCAACCTCTTTCTGATGCTCCTCCATTTCCTGGGTGGCGGCCGCGAGTAGTGTTTACGGTTGCGGCTCTACCAGCCGCCCCTGGTGCCAACGGCCCCGTTCCACCCGGCCATCGGGGTGGGTGAGGGTGCCGAATCCTTCGAAAAGACCGTTTTTCCAGCCACCGACGTACACGTCGCCGGTGGGGGAGACGTACTTGCCCTCGCCGGTCCAGGTGTTGTTCTCCCAGCGGCCGATGAGTTTGCTGCCGTCATAACGGGTCAGGGTTCCCTGACCGTGAAACTTGCCGTCTTTCCACTCGCCCTTGTAGCCTCCCACCGCCAGGCTCATTTCGCCGTAGCCCTCGATGCGCCCCTCGCGGAACTCGCCCTCGTAACGCCGGCCGTCCGGAAAGATGAGGCGACCGTGACCGTGGAAGACGCCGTTCTTGAATTGGCCGATATAGATGGTCCCGTCGGCCATCACCCGTTTGCCCTCGGTGAGTATCGGCGCGGTGGTGGTCGGGGTGGCGAGAAACGAGCGGTGTATCCAGCCGCGGCGGCCGGTGGCCACCACGGTGACCAGGGCCCAATCTCCCTGCTGCTGTTCCCGTTCCAGGGAGACCACGGTACCGCGTTCCAAAAGGGCGATGCGCGGCTGGTCGGTTCCCGGTCCTCGGCGTAGGTTGACCCGGTCGCCGGTCACCAGCCGCTTGACCAGCGGCCGCAACAGGGAGCGGTGTACGAAGCCGCTGCGGCCACCCGTCTCGACGCTCACCCAGTCGCCGGTCTCGGAGCCGGCATCCACCTCGGTGCCGCGGGCGAGTTGTGTTACCACCGCCCCATCCAGGGATGGTCGCGCCCGCAAGTTGACCCGATCGCCGGTGACGAAAAACGGATCGGCAACGCTTGGCGCTGTCCAGAGGAGGGCGGCGAGCAGACAGCAGCCCGTTGAAAAACGGGCTGTGTGCGGCACATGGATGTGCCGCCGAATTCCGCCGGCTCTTTTTGTGTTTCCCCAGCCGGCTGCCGTGCCGGAGGCTCCGGGGGCGCGGGCCGAACCGGGCCGTGCCGGAAGAATACCCGAAAAGGAGCCAAGGAATTCGTGAGGTCGGCCGAAGGTTGAACCGACGGCGCCAACTCGTGGTCGGTCCAGGTCTGCCACGGCATTTCTTGAGGAAAGCGGTGAACCTGCGGAATCGTGACACGATCCCGTCAAACGTTGTTTTGGCCAACCGTGGTCGAAAAAGCCATGGATGGTTTTTTCGACAGACCGATAGAACTGATAGAGAAGTGATTTATGGGCTCGTGGCATACTTTTTTTCGAGTTGTGCCAGGGTGGCGGCGTACTCGTCCCGGTCCAGGAGACCGGCAGCCGCCTGCAGATCGGTTTTGGCCTCGGCGATCAGGGGTGCGAGCGCGATGCCGTACTTGTTGCGTACCCGGTCGTTGGCCGCGTCGATGACGAGAATACTGTAGTAGCGGGCGAGAAAGCGCAGGTCCGGATCGCGGCGGAACAGGTACGAACGGCCGCCGATGGTGGTGAGGAAGAACGATGCGTACTCATAGACCCCTTCGAAGGGGAGGGCGAAATCGCCATGCCGGCAGCCCCGCAGGCAGAAGGGCAGGAGTACGGCCAGATCGTGCTCGATGCGCCCTCGTTCTTCCCGGAGCAGGTCGCGCAAGAAAAAGATGTTTTTGGCCCCGAGCACCCGGTAGAGATGGGCGGTGTTGCGGGCCACGGTGAACAGGTCCCGATCCTCGTGGAGCACCACCGGCGGATTGGCGAAGAGCCTGGCCGCCATATCGGCGAGGACCACACCGATAGGCCGGTCGAACTCGTACTCCTTGACGTACGGCTGCTCATCGAGATAGGTAAACAGCGCCTCCAGTTCCCGGAGGAGGCTGGCACAGGGCTGTTTGCTGGCCCGCGGGCTCAAGGTGGGGGGATGTGGCGCCCCGGCGGCATGGGTGGCGTCGGGAGCCGGGACGGCGGGCGCCTCGGGTGATGCTGGCGGAGCAATCGGGGCCGTATCCGGCGTTGCCATCGGTTCGCCGCTCGGAGCCGGGACGGTGGCGTCCGCGGCGGCCGGCGGGCGGGATGGCGATCCGGATATCGACTCCGCCGGCCCGGCGGTCGGGGCAGTGGCCGAGAGGGCGGGCGGATGCTCCGGCGGCTGGTCAGCGCTGCTGTCGATAGCCGCTGGTCGTGGTCGCAGGAGCAGGTAGCCGGCAACGAGTAACAGGACGACAGCGGCGACCAGCATCGCCAGCCAAGGGAAACCGCTTTTTTTTCGTCGGTTGGTGGCCATGGAGGTAGTTTCCATCAAGGTTGTCGGTGGACTGGTGTCCTTGTTCTTGGTAGGATGGGCGGCAAGGACCAATGGTGACGTGCAGGCGCCGGGATGCCCTTGGGGATTCTTCCGACGCCGATATTCACGTTACCCTGCTTTCCGGGTGTCGTCAACCGCGCCGGGTGGAGGCGGCGGGTGGCTGGGAGGTGAGTGGTGTGCAGAAGGTGAGAGAAGAAGCGGTACGGCCGGCGGACGCCAATGAAGCCGGCGGGCGGGAGGATGGCTGGCTGCGGCGGTTGCGGCGGCCGAGAAAGGGCCGTTGGTGGGAGAAATATCTACCCTTCGTGGCCCGCAGTCCGGAAAAACAGGTGGAGTGGTTGCTGACGGCCTTCCGGCGGCAGACCTTGAGCGCAGAGGAGATCCGGCCGTACGTATCGCTGCTCCTCGAGGATGATCATCCGGAAGCGCGGGAGGAGTTGCGGCAACTGCTGGCACCCATTGGGTCGGTCATGTGGTGCCGCTTGCTGGCCGCCGCCGATATCACCGATCTACCGACCCTCATCGGCCTGATGCCGGATCTCGGCGTGGAAGAGGCGAAGATCGCCCTGCAGGCGGTACCACCGCCGTACGTCACGGCGCCGGAACCACTGCTCGACGCGGTGCACGATGCCCTGCACCACAAAAACGCCGCAGTATACGACCAGGCGGTCCAGCAACTGTTGACGGCGGATGAGGCACCGCCGCACCTGCCGGCCGCCCATGCCCGATTCACCGAGATCCTGCGGGACCGCGAGCTGCTTTCCACCCTGTTTCCCCGCGCCCGGAGCTGACCCTGACCGGCGGGTAACTGCTCACAGGGCTGACGAGGAACGATTTAAACGATTTATCGTAACGCCTGGCCCTGTGAGCTCGTACACCGGCGGTTACTTGCGGCGGGCCATGGCCCGCTTCGACGCCTTGAGCGGGTTGACGCGGGTCTTGGCGGTGGCGATTTCCGGTTTTTCGTGGGTGGCGAAGTTGCAGATCCCCAGTTTCCATTTCGCCGCCGGTGAGGCGTAGGATTTGCAATATTGGGCATCGTTGACGGTGACGATCCGCTCGCAGCCGGTGCATTTTTCCACTACCGGGCTGAAAACACCGTCGTTGATCATGGCAAGCACTTTGTCGGAGACGGCGGCAGCCGCTTTTTGGGCCATGGTCGGAACCTCCACGTACTAAATTTCTATTGGGTACGGAGACGAAGCGTCTCCTGGACGAATGGAACCAGTAAGCCTATTTTGCCGATGAAGAAATGTCAATTATTTTTTTTGGGTTCCCCTTGCATCCTCGTAGGAGGGGCCGCGCCTCCATCCGCCGGATCGGCCGGTGCCGGCATCCGGTTCCGACACGTTCCTCGCCGCCGGTCGGTGGATCCTGGTCGCGGAAAAAAATCCCGTAAAAAGGCAGTTGGTCCGGGTTTGACACGATAATTCAACTGGTTACAAACCGTGAACTCGATGAAATCGCATTTTTTGCGATTGCAGCAAAAAAAACTCTCTCTGCATCGTGAATATGATAGAATACGGTAAGTTGTACCTTCAACTGGAATCCAACAGCCATGCCCGTCTATATCTGGAAAGGAAAGACCTCCACCGGTGAAAAGCGGAAAGGCAAGATCGAACTCGCCAGTGAAGAGGCGGTTCGTGCCTATCTGCGCAAGATCCGTATCACGCCGATCTCCGTCAAGGAGGCCCCCAAGGACATCTTCGAGGATCTCCCACTTTTTCAGCCCAAGGTGACGGGCAGGGACGTGGTGATCTTCACCCGCCAGCTTTCCACCATGGTCGACGCCGGCCTGCCCCTTGTCCAGAGCATCGATATCCTCGCTGAACAGCAGGAAAACCGAACCTTCAAGAAGGTACTGCGGGAGATTCGCGGTGACATCGAGACCGGTTCCACTCTGGCCGACGCCATGAAGAAGCATCCCGCTATCTTCGATAACCTCTATTGCAATATGATCGATGCGGGCGAGGTCGGCGGTATTCTGGACACCATCCTCGCTCGACTGGCCGTCTTCATGGAAAAGAGCATGTCCCTGAAGAAGAAGATCAAGGGGGCCATGACGTACCCGGTCATCTGTCTCGCCATCTCGCTCGTGGTGGTGGCGGTCATGCTCGTCTTCGTCGTGCCGGTCTTTCAGAAGATGTTTGCCGATTTCGGCTCCGCCCTGCCGGCCCCCACCCAGGCGGTGGTCAACGCCAGTGAGTTCGTCAAGGCTAACATCCTGTACATGATCGGGGCGGGAGTCGGCCTGGTCATGCTCGTCAAGCGTATCTACCGGACGGAAAAAGGCCGGAAGAAAATCGACGCCATGCTCTTGCGCACCCCCATTGTCGGGCCCTTGCTCCGCAAGGTGGCGGTGGCCAAGTTCACCCGTACCCTTGGCACCATGCTCCAGAGCGGCGTGCCGATTCTCGATTCCCTGCACGTCGTCGCCCGGACGGCCGGCAACAAGGTGATCGAGGAAGCGATCTTCCGGGTCGCCGAGGCCATCCAGGAAGGACGGTCCATCGTCGAGCCCCTGGAGGAGACCGGCGTTTTCCCTGGCATGGTGGTGCAGATGATCAACGTCGGCGAGTCCACCGGTGCCCTCGACACCATGCTCAGCAAGATCGCCGATTTCTACGACGAGGAGGTGGATCAGGCGGTGGAGAATCTCACCGCGGCCATCGAACCCTTGATGATGGTCTTTCTCGGCGGTATGATCGGAGGACTGGTGGTCGCCATGTACCTGCCGATCTTCACGATGGCCGGTGCCATCTCGTAACAGCCCGTTGAAAACGGGCTGTGTGCGGCACATGGACGTGCCGCCGAATTCCGCCGGCTCTGAAAGAGCCAAGGAATTCGTGAGGTTG
>CAYRGZ010000063.1:0-13973 GCA_964423785.1 uncultured Desulfobulbia bacterium | reverse complement strand
GGCTTGTAACCCGTTGAATTATCGTGTCAGGCCTGGGCCGACTGCGAGTTTTTACGGGTTCATCTGTTTTGGCCAACCGATGGTCGAAAAGCCTAGGACGGCTTTTTCGACGGACTGACAGTGAAACGCGTTTCGCGTACTATAATATCATAGCCGATCCACCAGGCCGGAAGCATTTTCTGGCCGCTAGCCTCATCCTGCCGCCCGATGCCCGACGACCACCGCTGTATCGACCTGCACACCCACTCCCGCTGCTCCGACGGCCTGCTGGCCCCGGCTGCGCTCGTGGCCGCGGCCCGCGACAACGGCCTTGCGGCCATCGCCCTCACCGACCACGACACCACCGCCGGCTTGGCCGAGGCCCTAGCCGCCGGTCGCAAACTCGGAGTCGAGGTGATCGCCGGGGTCGAGATCAGCGCCTTCTGGGAAGGGGTGCCGGTGCACATCCTCGGCTACGGTATCGATGCCGAAAACCAGGCCCTGCAGGACTGTCTTGCCGAACTGCAAGCGATCCGGCAACGGCGTAATCAAGGCATCCAACGGCGCTTGGCCGAAAAAGGCATCGTTATCACCGACACGGATCTGGCCGCCGCCGCACCCGGTCTCGTCGGTCGGCCCCATTTCGCCCGTATCCTGGTGGAGCGGGGCGTGGTCGCCGACGGCGAAGAGGCATTCCGCCGCTTTCTGCGGCGTAATGCCGCGGCCTATGTGCCGAAAGAGCCCTTCGATGCCTGCCGGGCCATCGGGGCCATCGGGGCCAGCGGCGGCATCGCCGTGCTCGCCCATCCGCACACCTGCCCCGTCCAATCCAAGGTGCCGGCCATGATCGAGGACCTGACGGCCTGCGGTCTCGGCGGCATCGAGGTGTTCTACCCGTCCATGCCGCCCTCCTACACGGAAAAACTGCAGCGCCTGGCAACGGCCTTTTCCCTTGCCGCCACCGGGGGGAGTGATTATCATGGCGAGGGACATCAGCATCCCCTGGCCGGTTGCCGGCCCGGCTCCTTCACGGTTCCCTACCGATTGCTGACCGAGCTGAAGGCGCGGCTCGGCCGGCCTTGAGACACCACGACCATGATCGCATCCCCCAACGACGACAAGGCCCGGGCCACGGTCCTGGTAGTAGACGACGAGCGCAACTACCTCGTCGTTCTCTCCGAACTGCTCGCCGACGAAGGCTATGAGGTCTATACCGCCGACAACGGCGACCGCGCCCTGGAACTCGCCCGCACCATCGATCTCGATCTGGTGATCTCCGACATGCGCATGCCGGGCATGGACGGCCTCGAACTCCTGCAACGCCTCAAGGCCGGCCAGCCGGAGTTGCCGGTCATCATGATCACCGCCTTCGGCGAGGTGGATATCGCGGTGCAGGCCATGCAGGCCGGCGCCTTCAACTACCTGACCAAACCGTTCAACAACGACGAACTGCTGATCAGTGTCCGCAAGGCGGTGGAGCACTATGCCATCGTCCGGGAAAACAAGCGGCTGCGAAGCGAGATGGACACCCGCTACGGGTTCGCCAACATCATCGGCAAGAACCCGGCCATGCAGCACGTCTATTCCCTGATCGAAAAGGTGGCACCTACCAACTCCTCGGTGCTCATCACCGGCGAATCCGGCACAGGCAAGGAACTGGTCGCCCGGGCCATCCACCTGTACAGCCAGCGCAAGGAAGCGCCGTTCATTTCGGTCAACTGCGCCGCCCTGCCGGAAACCTTGCTGGAAAGCGAACTGTTCGGCCACGAAAAAGGCGCCTTCACCGGTGCCATCGCCATGCGCAAGGGCCGGTTCGAACTGGCGCACGGCGGCACCCTGTTCCTCGACGAAATCGGCGACCTTCCCCTCGCCCTGCAGGCGAAACTGCTGCGTATCCTACAGGAACACAGCTTCGAGCGGGTCGGCGGCACCCGCACCATCACCGTCGATGTCCGCATCGTCACGGCCACCAACAAGGATCTCAAGGAGGAGGTGGAGGCGGGCCGGTTCCGGGAAGACCTGTACTACCGGCTCAACGTGGTCAACATCCACCTGCCCCCCTTGCGCGAACGGACCGACGACATTCCCATGCTGGTGTCCCACTTTCTCGAACGCCAGCGCCGCAATCTCGGCCGGGAACGGCTCGACATCACGCCCGAGGCCCTGCGCCTGCTCACCAGCCTGCCGTGGGAAGGCAACGTCCGCGAACTGGAAAATACCATCGAACGGGCGGCCATCCTCTGTAGTGACGACACGATCACCATCGAGGACGTGCAGCCGGAACCGACGCCGGGACCGGCGGCGGACGAGTGGGGCCGCCAGCTCGACCTCGACCAGGTTGTGCCCCCGGGCATCCGCCTGCCCGAGGCTCTGGACACCATCGAGAAGAAGATGATCGAACGGGCCCTGGACCGGGCCGGCGGCGTCCAGGCCCACGCGGCTGGCGAACTCGGCATCACGAAGAGCCTCTTGCAGTACAAGATGAAGAAATTCGGCTTGCATCCCAAGGCCGCCCCTTCCCGTAGCGCAGGGAAAAATCCTTGAGAAACCGGCGGGGATGAACGACGAGGGAGTGGTGCGGCTGGCGTTCTTTTTCGCCATCTTAGGGGTGGTGGCCGCCTGGGAGCTGGCCGCACCCCGGCGGCGGCTGACGGTTTCCAAACCGAAACGCTGGGCCAACAACCTTGGCATCATCCTGCTGGATTCGCTCTTGGTGAAGCTCCTCTTCCCGGTGGCGGCGGTGGGGGTGGCGGCGGCGGCAAAGCAGGCGGGCTGGGGGGTGTTCAATGTGCTGCGGCTACCCGCCGCTGTCTCCGTGGCGCTGTCGGTCCTGGTGCTGGACCTGACCATCTATCTCCAGCACCTCATGTTTCACGCCACGCCGCTTCTCTGGCGGCTGCACATGGTCCATCACGCCGATCTCGACATCGACGTCACCACCGGCCTGCGCTTTCATCCGGTGGAAATCATCATTTCCATGGGGATCAAGATGGCGGCGGTGGCGGCTTTGGGAGCGCCGATGGCGGCGGTGCTCGTCTTCGAGATCACCCTGAACGGCACCGCCATGTTCAACCACGGCAACATCCGGCTGCCGGCCACGGTGGACCGGCTGCTGCGCCTCTTGGTGGTGACGCCGGACATGCACCGGGTGCACCACTCGGTGACCATCCGCGAGACCAACTCCAATTTCGGCTTCAACTTTCCCTGGTGGGACCGGATCTTCGGCACCTACCGGGCGCAGCCGGTGGCCGGCCACGAGGCGATGGTCATCGGCCTCTCCCAGTTCCGCAAGCCGGCGGCCCTGACCCTGCCCCGCCTGCTGCTCCTGCCGGTCACCGGTGATCCCGGCCGTTACTCGCTGGCACACATCGGCCGGGACCCGGCGGTTCTGAAGGGCAAAACCACCGTAAAGAAAACTGGAAAAACAAAGAGATAAGGAGGAAAACTGTACGACTCGTAAAAAGTCGCAGTCGGCCCAGGCCTGACACGGTAATTCAACGGGTTACAAAGCGCGAACTCGATGAAATCGTATTTTTTACGATTTCATCAAAACTGATGAAGCCGTAAAAACTCGCAGTCGGTTCAGGCCTGACACGATAATTCAAAGGGTTGCAAAGCGCGAACCTGATGGAATCGCATTTTTTGCGATTCCATCAAAACTCAAGAATTACCGAGCAACGGCGGCTGCACCGCCGGCGACCGGCCGCCCCAGTTCAACTTGCCCCGCAGGATTTCGAAATACCCCTGGCCGGGCGCACAGGCCAAGGCCAGGGGCCGGGGAGCACAGCCGACCTCGAGAACGTGCTCCTCGCCGATCGCCCACGAGAACCGGCCATCGACGATCACCTTGACGTCGGCCGCCTCGCCGCCGGCCAGACGGGTGTAGACCGGCCGCCCGGCCGGCAGCAGAACCGGTCGGCTTTCGAGCATGAAGGGACAGATGGGGGTGACGGTGATCGCCTGCAGGCCGGGATGGACGATGGGGCCGCCGGCGGAGAGGTTGTAGGCGGTGGAGCCGGTGGGGGTGGCGAACACAAGGCCGTCGGCCCGGTAGGTGGCGATGAACTCCTCGCCGTACCAGGCGCTGAGCCGCACGAGCCGATCGACGTTGCCCTTGCTGATGACGACGTCGTTCAGGGCAAGCTGCCAGCCGGTGGCCTGGTTCCCGTGGTGCAGACGCGCCCGCAACATCATCCGCTCCTCAATGGCCAGGCGGCCTTCCACCAGGGCGGTCAGGGCGTCTTGCCAGCCATCGGTCGCCACCTCGGTGAGGAAACCGAGTCCGCCCAGATTAACCCCGATGACCGGAATACCAAGCTGACTGGCCCGGTCGGCGACGTGCAAGAGCGTACCGTCGCCGCCGAGGATGACGAGGAAGTCCTGGTCCGCCTCGACCACATCCAGGTCGGCGGCGATGTTGCGCGCCCTGCACCAGGATCGCACCCGCTCGCCAAGCCGCTGGGCCTCCGGGGAATCCTTTTTGCGGATGATGCCGATCCGTCGTACCGTCATTCGTTACCGCCCAACTCCCGTGACCGACGGGTGGCAGTTCCCACCGCCTCCATGACGATGCCCTGGAAACCGGCCCGTTCGAGGACGTGCAGACCGGCGATGGTGGTGCCGCCGGGTGAGGTGACCATGGCCCGCAGCACGGCCGGATGCTCGTTTTGCTCCTGCACGAGCCGGGCAGCGCCGATCACCGTCTGGACGGCAAGTTCCGCAGCCACCGGTCGGGCAAGTCCCATCTCCACCCCGGCATCGACCAGGGCCTCGATGAAAGAAAAGACGTAGGCCGGTCCGGAACCGCTGAGACCGGTCACCGCATCGAGATCCTTTTCGGCCACCACCACCGCCGTGCCCACCGCCTCGAAGATGGCAAGGGCAGTTGCCATGTCATCTTCGGAGACCGTCCCTCCCCCAGCCAAGGCTGCGGCTCCGGCCCCGATGAGGGCGGGGGTGTTGGGCATCACCCGGATGACCCGCGGCGCCACCGCTGCCAGCCGCTGCTCGATGAAGCGGATGGGAATACCGGCGGCGATGGAGATGACCAGCCGGTCGGCGGCGAGCCGGGTGGCGAGATCGTCGAGCACCGGCCCCATGACCTGGGGTTTGACCGCCAAGAGACAAACGGGGCTTGCGGCCGCCGGACCATCTGCGGTCGCAAAGACTTGAACGCCGAACCGCCCGGCGAGCAGTTCCCGCCGGTCGGCGGCCGGATCGACCACCAGGATGCGATCGGCGTCGATGAGGCCGGCGGCCAAAATGCCGCGCACCAGGGCCTCGGCCATCCTGCCACCGCCAATGAAAGTAATCGTTTCGGAAAACTGCATGGTGTCGCTCCTTACCCTGCAAACGTGTCGCAATCGTCCTGTCCAAACTGCGTGGCCCGCATTATACGGGGTTCGGGAAAGAAGCTCCACAAAAATGATGAAGCCGTAAAAAAACTCGCAGGCGGTCCAGGCCTGACACGGTAATTCAAATGGTTACACACCGTGAACTCGATGGGATCGCACTTTTTGCGATTCCATCAAAAATGGATACGTCTCCGACAAAAAAAGCCCGGCCGACGCCGGGCTGTTGTTACCGAGCAACAAGACGAACTCGTAATACATCGCAGTCGGGCCAGGCCTGACACGATAATTCAACGAGTTACGACGGCGAACTCGATGGAGGTGGTGAGCGCAAAGAGAAACTCAAATGGCCGGCTTGCCGGTGACCACCGGCCGGGAGGCGATGAGCCCCGGGATGACCGGCAGGACGGGCAAGGGTTGGCGGTTGGGGCGCGGCCGGCAGCGATCGGCGGCCACCAGCCGCCAGCGCCGATGCTTGGCGGCAAACTCCTGCATGAAGGCAGCATGCTGGGTGTGGCCCGCCTTGCGGACGATGACGTGGCCGCGCAGCGGCCGACCGAGCAGGGCGAGATCGCCGATACAGTCGAGCACCTTGTGCCGAACGAACTCGTCGGTGAACCGCAGTCCTTCCTCGTTGACCACCCCGAATCGGTCGAGGACGACGGCGTTCTCCAGCGAGCCGCCAAGGGCGCAACCGGCCTGGCGCAACTCCTCGATTTGTTCCAGAAAGCCGAAGGTGCGGGCCGGGGCGATCCGCTCGGCAAAGGCGCGCGGCGTGACGGTGACGGATATCTCCTGCTGCCGGATGAGCCGATGGGGAAAGTCGATGCTGCAGGTCACCTTGAAGCCGTCGAAGGGCTCGATCATGACCGAACGGTCCCCGTCGCTCCACGACACCGGCCGGGTCACCACGAGGTAGCGGCGCAGCGCCGCCTGGGGCCGGCGGCCGGCGGTATCGCGCAGGAGCGCCACGAAGGGCTCGGCGCTGCCGTCCATGATCGGCACCTCGGGGCCGTCGAGCTCGATCACGCAGTTGTCGATGGCGAGCCCGGCCAGGGCGGCGAGCAGATGCTCCACCGTGTTGATGGACACACCGCCAGCCGCCAGTTCGGTGGCATGGTTGGTGGAACGAATATGGCGATACGATGCGGGAACCACGGCATGGGGCCCGCGATCGGTGCGCACGAAACGAATGCCGCTGTCGGCCGGCGCCGGCCGCAGGGTCATGGTGATGCGCCGGCCGGTGTGCAACCCGATACCGGCGACGGTAACGGGGCGTTGGAGGGTATGCTGGTGCTGGTATGTCTCCATCTGTTCTCTATTTTTTTTGCATGCGAGGTTGTCGCCGACATCATGACTTCTCAGCCGTTGCCGACGGTTTATCGTTGTGGGATCAGCTGCCGTTATAATCATGCAAATAACAAGCCAACAAACCAAAAACAATCACGACGACATTTTTTGCGTATAATCAACATGTTAGAAACGAAAGGAATTTACGATTCGACATCGCGGGACAAAAGAACACACCGCCCCCATACACCGTGTCTCTTTTGCCACGGCAACCGGACCTTGCTTTTTATGTAGTGCGCTCACGAAGTTCCTCGATGCCGGGGGAGGAAAGCCGCTGCCGGACAAACGCAAAAAACTCCGGCGGCGGCGCGAGGTCGATGGCAAGGGCGGCCAAGGGGAAGAAAGGGTGAGAAATCTTTACCAGGTCCTTTTCCGTCGTACAGGCGAGATCGGCACCGCAGGCGGCCAGACGCCGGCCGATCTCTTCCAGGTCGGCCGGCTGGTAACTGTGGTGGTCGGGAAACTCGAGCCAGTCGGCGATCACGGCGCCGCACTGTTCGAGAAGACGGCGGAAGGAGGCAGGGTTGGCGATACCGCAGAATCCCACCACCCGGCGGCCGCGCAAATGTGAGGTATCCCGCTCCTCGCCGTCAACTACGAGGGCACGCGGGTGGACCGGTGCCGTGAATCGGGGTGTGGACGGATGCCGCTTGGCAAGTTGCTGGGCCAGGTTTTCCGGCCAGTCGCCGCCGGTGGCCACGAAACAATCGGCCCGGCTGAGCGCATCCATGGGTTCGCGCAAGGGGCCGCCGGGAAAGACGCGGCCGTTCCCCAGCGGGTCGGCAGCCCGGAACAGAACGATATCCACGTCCCGGGCCAGGGCCAGATGCTGGAAACCGTCATCCAGAACGACCACATCGCAGTCGAAGCGGTCGATGGCGAGCAATGCTCCGGCCAGGCGGCGGCGGGCGACGATCACCGGGACTCCGGCCAGGCGGCGGGCAAGGTGGCACGGCTCATCTCCGGCCTCGGCCGGGTCGGCGAGCACCTGCCGGCCGTCACCGACCACCAGGGCGGCGGCCTTGGTCTTACCGCCGTATCCCCGGCTGACCACCACCGGCCGGCGGCCGTCGGCGGCAAGAAAGGCGGCCACCGCCGCTACCATGGGGGTCTTGCCGGTACCGCCCCAGGTGAGATTGCCGATACTGACCACCGGCACGGGCAGCCGGTAACGGGGCAGGACGCCGGTGGCATACAACCGCGCCCGCCAGCGCATGGCAAGACCGTACACCGACGAGAACGGTCTACCCACGGCAAAAAGTACAGCCTCACGCCGCCGCATCACGGCTCCCCCCGAAAGACGAGATCCACGATACGCTGCGCCGCCCCCCGGTGACGCTGAACCAGCCGCAGTCCCTGCTCACCGATCCGGCGCCGCCGGGCCTCGTCGGCAAGAAAATCGGCAACCACCTGGCAAAGCTCGCCACCATCCCGCACCATCACCGCCGCCTCTTCGGCGAGAAAGTCCCGGGTGATATCCACGAAGTCCTCGGTGTGCGGTCCGAAGATCACCGGCACGCCGAAGACGGCCGCCTCGATGGGATTGTGGCCGCCGCGCTCCACCAGGCTGCCGCCGATGAAGGCCACCTCGGCCCGCTGGTAGAGGCCGGCGAGTTTGCCGAACACGTCCACCACCAAGACATCGAAGTTGTCGTCGCCGGGCGGATACGAGCAGGTGGTAAAGCCACGGCGCTCGGCCAGGGTGACGATCTCGGCGGCCCGGTCCACGTGCCGAGGCACCAGAACCAGCCGCAGATCCGGGACCACGGCCCGCCAGTGGTGCAAACAATCGAGAATCAGCGGGTCTTCCCCCGTGTGGGTGGACCCGGCCACCACGTAGCGTCCCGGCGGCAGATCGACGGCGGCCGGTGGCGCGCCGATGGCGGCGTCATACTTCAGGTTACCGACGGCGAAAAGCCGGTCACTCGCAATCTCCAGGGTGGCGAGCCGCTCGACATCCTCCTCGTTTTGCAGTACAAGAGCGGCAAACGAGGAAAAAAGCGGCCGGAAGAAGAAGCCGAACCGGCGATAGCGGGCAAGGGAGCGCTCCGAGATCCGGCCGTTGACGAGATAGGCCGGCACCTGCCTCCGGGCGAGACCAGCCAGGATGTTGGGCCAGAAATCGGTCTCCACCAGGATGAACAGTTCGGGCCGCACCCGGCTTAAAAACCGGGCCACCACCGGCGGCAGGTCGAAGGGAAAGGGCAGCACCAAATCGGCGCCGGCCCCTTGCGCCGCCGCCAGTCCCGAGGCGGTGGCCGCGGTGAGCACCACCACCGCCTCCGGCCGTTTTTCTTTCAGGGTCCGCACCAGGGGCACGGCGGAACGGACCTCGCCCACCGACAGAGCGTGCACCCAGATGCGCGGCCCGGATCGTGGCAAGGAGCGCAGCCGGCGTTCGAGTCCCCAGCCGAGGCGGCCCGCCACGGTGCGCCGGTACTTGCCCCGGCCGAGGACCACTGCCCCCCAGAACGGCGCCAGGCCGACCACCAACACAATCAAGAAAAAATTGTAGATGAATCTTATCATCGTCGATCCCACCGAATGCCATCCGGACGGCACCGTTACCGTCACCGGCGACCGGGCCCGGCACATTGCCACGGTACTCCGCAAAAAGACAGGCGACTCTGTGCGGTTGGGAATAGCCGACGGCCCGGCCGGCGTTGGCGAGATCGTCGCCATGACCGACGACACCGTCCGGTGCCGCTTCCAGCCCACGGACGTCGGGCCGACCGAACCGCCCGTGGACCTGGTCGTCGCCCTGCCGCGGCCGGTCATGCTGCGCCGCATCTTCACCCAGGCGGCCCCGCTTGGCATCGCCCGCATCGTCTGTATCCGCACGCGGCGGGTGGAACGCAGCTACTTCCAGAGCCCGCTTCTCGACTCCACCGCTTACCGGCCGCTGCTACGCCAAGGCATGGCCCAGGCCATGGTCACCTGGCAACCGCGAGTGACAATCGTGCCCCGCTTCCGGCAGTTCGTCGAAAGCGTGCTGCCCGACCTGCTGGCGGCCACTCCCCTCCCCCTTCTCTTTCATCCGGAGACCGCCGATACCCTTGCCACCGTCGTCCAGCCGCCACTTGCCGGCCGAGTTGTCGCCGCCGTCGGCCCAGAGGGCGGCTGGATCGCCCATGAAGTGGAAACCCTGCTCGCGCACGGATTCCAGTCCGTGACCCTGGGACCGCGTATCCTGCGGGTGGACACCGCCATCGCCTTCATCGCCGGCCAGCTCGAACTGTTACGGCACGTCGGGCGATGAACGATACCCTTTTCGTCCCTCGCTTACCGTAGCCGACTCCGCACGTTATCCATCACCACCCGGAATTCCTCCACCGCCAATCGGTCGAGCACCACCCCGTAAACCAGGGCACCGGAGACGACGGCAACGAGTACGAAGAGCGCCCGCCCGGCAATCCCTGCCGGCATCGTGTACCAGCCGAGCAGGGCGTACAACCAGCCGGCCATCACCAGGGTGGCCGCCAGCACCCGCAGGACACCGCCGGCAAGATGGCGTAGATCATACCCGCCCATCTTGCGGTGTAGGACCACGGCAAGAAGAAAAAAACTGCCGGTCATGGAACAGGAGGTGGCAAGAGCGATGGCCCGGTGCTGCAGACTGCCGATGGTGGCGAGGATGATGGCGATATTGGCGGCCACGGCGAGGAAACTGGCCAACACCGGGTAGCGAGTATCGTCCAGGGCGTAGAAGGCCGGCACCAAGACCTTGACTCCGGCGTAGGCGGCCAGACCGATACTGTAGCAGACCAGGGCCTCGGCGGTGCGGCCGGTATCGAAGGCGGAAAAGGCGCCGTGCTCGAAGATGAGCGCCACGATGGGCCGGGCCAGCATGATGAGCCCCACCGACGCCGGTACCGTGAGGCAGGCCACCATCACCAGGGAGGAGGCCAGCGAGCGGCGCATAGCCTCCGTGTCCCGGCGGGCGGCGTGGCGGGAGAACACCGGCGCGGCGGCGATGGACAGGGCGACCCCAAAGACGCCGATGGGAAACTGCACAAGGCGAAACGCGTAGTTGAGCCACGAGACGCTGCCCTCCTGGCAGGAGGAGGCGAAATAGGTATTGACGAAGATGTTGAGCTGGGTTGCCGAAAGCCCCACCACCGCCGGTCCCATGAGCCGCAGGACCCGCCGCAGGCCGGGATCGGCGAGATCGATTCGCGGCCGCAGGGAAAAACCGGTGCGGAGGAGGGTCGGCACCTGCCAGCCGAGCTGCAGCATGCCGCCGATAAGGGTGCCGATGGCCATGCCGACGATGGCCGGCTGGCCGAAGCGGGGCAACACCAGGGCAAGCCCGACCCCGCCGATGATGGAACCGAGATTGAAGAAACTGGAGGCCAGGGCCGGTACGAAGAACCGACCCTTGGCGTTGAGGATGCCCATGACCACGGCGGCCAGCGAGATGAAGAGCAAAAAAGGGAACATAATGGCGGTGAGCCTGGCGGTGAGGGTCACCTTGCCGGCCACGAGCGAAAAGTCCGGGGCAAGCAGGGAAACGAGCTGCCGGGAAAACAGGATACCAAGCAGAGTGATGACGGACAGGACGATGGCGACGACGGCCAAGACGTTATTGGCCAGGCGCCAGGTTTCTTCCCTTCCCCGGTTGGTGTCGTAGTCGGTGAACACGGTGACGAAGGCGGCTGAGAGCGCCCCCTCGCCGAATAGGTCGCGCAGCAGGTTGGGGATACGAAAGGCGACGACAAAGGCGTCGTAGGCAAACCCCGCTCCGAAGAGCCCGGCAAAGACCTGCTCACGCACCAGACCGAGCACCCGGCTGCACATGACGGCGATACTCACCGTGCCCGCCGATCGGGCCATCCTGCCGGTATCGCCGCTTGCCTTACTCATGTGCCGTCCTTGTCAGTCCGTTGGAAAAGTCATCCATGGCACTGCCTGCATCGAAATCCGTTTACCTATCCAGGAAGCGCGCCTTTTGTCAACCGGATTCTGCCATCACGTCCAGGCGGAATTAGCCGCTTGACTTCCTTTCCTTTTTCCGACTAGTATGCACATCTGTGGAGGAGTAGGAATTCCGCCGGTGCCGGCCCACGGGAGCAGGCGGTCCGGCGAAGTGTCCGCCGACGGTGCGCCGTCGGCGTCGAACCACAAACACTTCAAGGGGAGATGCATATGCCTGACGTCAGCTTGATTCGAAACGTCGCGATCTTCGGCCACGGCAAATGCGGCAAGACCAGTCTTGCCGAGGCCATGCTGTTCACCGCCGGCTCCACCACCCGGCTCGGCAAGGTGGATGCCGGCAACTCGGTACTCGACTACGAGCCCGAAGAAGTCGCCCGCAAGCTGACCATCAGTGCAGCCTTTCATCAATATATCTGGAAGAAGCATCAGGCATACATCATCGACACCCCCGGAGACGACAACTTCCTGAATGATGCCCGCTACGCCGCCGCGGTGGCCGACGGCGCTCTCTTCGTCATCGGCGCCGCCCAGGGCGTCAAGTACCAGACCGAGCGGGTGGCGGAATACGTCGCCGAACACAACCTGCCGACCATCATCTTCGTCACCAAGATGGATCGAGAGCGGGCCAACTTCGCCAAGGTGGTGGACGGCATCAAGGAATCACTGCCCTTCAACGGCGCGGTCGTCCACCTGCCCATCGGCGCGGAGGCCGATTTTCGCGGCGTCGTCGATCTCATCAGCCAGAAGGCCTACGAGTTCGAACCGGACACCGGCAAGGTCAAGGAAATCGACATTCCGGACGACATGGCCGACGAGGTGGCGAGCGCCCGCGAGTCCCTCATGGAACAGGTGGCCGAAACCGACGACGAGTTGATCGAACAGTTCCTCGAAGAAGGGGCCCTCACCGAGGAGGAACTGCGCAACGGGCTGGTGACCGCGGTCCGCAAGGGCCAGATCCAGCCGATCCTGGCCGGTGTGGGACTTGCCAACCGGGGAACCGAGCTGCTCCTCGACGCCATCAACACCTATCTTCCCGACCCCTCCCAGCGGCCGGCGAGGGTCGGCACTCACCCGGAAACCGGCGACCCGGTGGAGCTCCCCCCCACCCCGGACGCCCCTTTTTCGGCCCTGGTCTTCAAAACCATCACCGACCCCTACGCCGGCCAGATGACGGTCTTCAAGGTGATGTCCGGCACCCTTACCGGTGACTCCTTCTACAACGCCACCAAGAAGACCACCGAACGGTTCGGCCAGATTCTCCGACTCGAGGGTAAGGAGCAAAAACCGGTCAAGGAGGCCGTCTGCGGCATGGTGGTGGCGGTGGCCAAGCTGAAGGATACCGTCACCGGCGATACCCTCTGCACCCCGGACAATCCGGTGGTGTACGAACTGCCGGCGCCCATCGAACCGGTGGTGTCGTACGCGGTCAAAACAAAGAAAAAGGACGACGAGGACAAGCTGTTCGCCGCCATCTCCCGGATGACCGAGGAAGACCCGACCCTGCGGCTGGAGCGCAACCAGCAGACCAAGCAGCTTTTGCTGTCCGGCGTGGGCCAGCTGCACCTGATGGTCACCGGCGAAAAGATCAAACGCAAGTTCGGGGTGGAGATGGAATTGACGCGGCCCAAGGTGCCGTATCTCGAGACCATCAAGAGCAAGGCCACCGCCCAGGGCAAGCACAAGAAACAGACCGGCGGCCGGGGTCAGTACGGCGACGCCTGGATCGAGATCGAACCCCTACCCCGCGGCAGCGGCTTCGAGTTCGAGGACCGCATCGTCGGCGGCGTCATTCCGCGCCAGTACATCCCGGCGGTGGAAAAGGGTATCCAGGAGGCGATGGAGAACGGCGTCGTCGCCGGCTACCCCATGGTGGACATCAAGGTGGCCCTGTTCGACGGATCCTACCACACGGTGGATTCCTCGGAGATGGCCTTCAAGATCGCCGGATCGCTGGCCTTCAAGAACGCGGTCCAGCAGGCCAACCCGGTTTTGCTCGAACCGATCATGGAGATGAAGATCTGGGTGCCGAAGGAATGTGTCGGCGACGTCATCGGTGATCTCAACGGCCGCCGCGGCCGGGTGATGGGCATGGACTCGGAGGAGAAGGTCGAAGTGATCACCGCCCAAGTGCCCATGGCCGAGGTGCTGGAATACTCCCCGGACCTCACCTCGATCACCGGCGGCCGCGGCCGCTTCACCATGAAGCTCTCCCACTACGAGGAATTGCCGGCCCAGCTCACCGAGCAGATCGTGGCCGAGGCCAAGGCGCAAGAATAGCCGGGAGCCATAAAACGGATAGCCCCGTAAAAACTCGCAGTCGGCCCAGGTCTGACACGATAATTCAACGGGTTACAAACC
>CAYRGZ010000062.1:0-13975 GCA_964423785.1 uncultured Desulfobulbia bacterium | reverse complement strand
ATTCAACAGGTTACACCCCGTGAACTCGATGAAATCGTATTTTTTACGATTTCATCAAAAAGAGGCGGCGCTGCTGCTAGACGGTGAGCGCGTCGAGCTGGTCCGGATCCTCGACGTGCAGGATGCGCACCGTTTCCCCGGCGGGCACGATCTTTTTCACCAGGCCGGACAACACGGTTTTCGGCCCCACCTCGATGAAGGTACGCACCCCCCGGTCCAACAGGGTCTCGATGATATCCACCCAGCGGACCCGGGCGGCGATCTGCCGGGCCAAAAGATCGCGGATCACGTTGGGATCCCCTTCCGGCTGACCGCTGACGTTGGACAACACCGTGATCCGCGGGGCGGCAAAGGGAATATCGGCCATGAAGGCGGCGAAATCGTCGATGGCACCGGCCACCAGCGGGCTGTGCCAGGCGCCGCTGACCCGCAGGGGCACGGCCTTGCCGCCCCCCTCCTTGGCCAGGCGGCCGGCGGCGGTCACCGCCGCCTTGTCCCCGGAAATGACGACCTGCTCCGGGGTGTTATGGTTGGCCACCGTCACGACGCCGTCGGTCACCCGAGCGCAGATGTCCTCGACCTGTTCGATGCCGAGGCCAAGGATGGCGGCCATGGCGCCGGGATGGGCGGCGGCCTCCCGCTCCATCAGCCGGCCCCGTTCGCTCACCAGCCGTAGGCAATCGTCGATGGACAGCACCCCGGCGGCGGCCAAGGCCGAATACTCGCCGAGCGAATGGCCGGCCGCGTAGCCGACCGGCACGCCGGCCTCGGCCAGGGCCTGCCAGCAGACCAGATTGACGGCGGTGATCGCCGGCTGCAGATGCAGGGTGCGGGTGAGTTCCTCCAAGGGGCCTTCCAGGCAGAGCCGGGTAAGCGGCAGGCCGCTTACCGCCTCGGCCCGCTCGAACAGCTCCTTCGCCTTGGCGGATCGTTCGAGAAACCCGGCGGCCATGCCCACGTACTGGGAACCCTGACCGGGAAAAAGAACGGCGGTATCATTCATTGTCGTTCGTTCCGAGAATTTTTTTGAACTTTCATGAACCGGCCTGACCCCGAAAATGAAAATGGCGGGGCTCGTCGGCAGTGTGGGCCGAACTTAGCAGATTCCCGGCCCGAATGTCAAACGAAAGGACCGTTCGTTCATCCCCCCCATCCCCCTTCCTTGAGTTTTGATGAAATCGCAAAAACTGCGATTTCATCGAGTTCGCGCTTTGTAACTCTTTGAATTATCGTGTCAGGCCTGGACCGACTGCGACTTTTTACGAGTCCATCATTTTTGATGGAATCGCAAAAACTGCGATTCCATCGAGTTCACGCTCTGTAACCCTTTGAATTACCGTGTCAGGACTGCACCGACTGCGAGTTTTTACGGGTTCATCATTTTTCCTGGGCACCAAATTGGGATACTTGTCAGGGCCTGTGTCTTCTTGTGCCACGAATTGTTCACAGATTGTGTCGGCAGATGATGGTCAGACCCGGGAAATTCCGGCAAGGACGGAGGCAAGCTCGCCAAACCGGTACGGTTTGTCCAGGGCCGCACAGAATCCGTAACGGCGGTAGTTGGCCATAATCGGATCGGTGGAGTAACCGCTCGACACGATGACCTTTGCATCGGGATCTATCTCAAGAAGGGCTCGCACCGCTTCCTTGCCGCCCATACCGCCCGGGATAGTGAGATCCATGATCACCGCGGCAAACGGCCGGTTTTCCGCGTGGGCCTGCCTGAACAGATCGATGGCCTGCCGGCCGTCTTCCGCCTGGACAACGCTATATCCCAGATGGGCCAGCATCTGCTGGAGCATATTCCGCACCATTTCCTCATCATCCATAATCAGGATCCGTCCCCCCTGCCCCGTATCGATCGGCCGGGCATCGGCCGGGGAAGACGCCGCCGGACCGTTGCAGCCGGCAGAGGGGCGGGCGGGCAGATAGATGGAGAAAACGGCACCGCCCGTTGGGGCGGCATCCACCGTGATGGCGCCGCCGTGCCTGGTGACGATGGAATGGGTGATGGCCAGCCCCAACCCGCTTCCCTTCTGTTTGGTGGAGAAATACGGGTCGAAGATCTTGTCACGGATCTCGTCGGCAATGCCGACTCCCTGATCCTGGATGGTGATCTTGATGTACCTTCCGGCGACAAGCTGCGGGGGAAGCGGGGAGTCCAGATCCAGATTTTCACAGTATATGTCGATGGTGCCTCCCTCGGGCATGGCCTGATCGGCATTGATGACGATATTCTGGATCACCTGACTGATCTGACTGGTGTCGATTTCGACCGGCCAAATGTCGGCGGCAAAGTGATACTCGCACCGCACATTACTGCCCCGCAGGACGAAGTCGGCGGATTCCTTGATCACCTCGGCTATCGAGGCAAGCTGTTTTACCGGCTCTCCACCCTTGGCAAAAGTGAGGAGCTGCCGGACGAGATCCCCGGCCCGCAGCGCCCCTTTCTCCGCCGCCACCAACAGATCATGGAGTTTTGCATCCGTTTCGGCCAACCTCATCGCCAGACTGATATTACCCATGACGGCGGCAAGAATGTTGTTGAAATCGTGAGCAATACCTCCTGCCAGCACCCCGATCGACTCCAATTTCTTGACCTTGAGTTGTTCTTCCTCGGCCCGGTAGCGGTCGGTGACATCGATACCGATGACCACAAGGGCATGGCGGCGGCCATCCTCATGAAAAAGCGGCACCTTGACGATGTCGAAGATACGCTTTGTTCCATCCGGCCGGGGGATCACCTCATCGGCGCGTGAAGGCTCCCCCTTTGCCCAGGCCATTTCATCGGTCTCCATGCAGGAGAGAAAAGCATCCCGATAAAATTCGCTGTAACGGGCCAGTTCCGCATCGGTTTTTCCCTGGTAATCCACGTGTTCCAACTCGAAGAGGCGCAGGTGGTAGTCGTTGGCCAGCAACCAGCGGCCCTCGCCGTCTTTGAGACAGATCATACCAGGAATATTGCTGATCACCGTGTCGAGTAAATGCTTTTGCTGGTTGATTTTGGTGTAGGATTCGGCCAGCTCGGCGGCCATTCTGTTCAGAGCCTCCTCGATCACCAGCCATTCATCGGTCCGGCCGAGATCGATACGGGTCTCCAGGTTGCCGCTGCTCAGGGAAGCTATTCCCTTTTCGATCTTCTCTAGCGGCGTTCTGAGGTTATGTCGGATAAACGAGGCGATGGCAACTTTCAGTACAAGAAGGGTGATGGTGAGCAGAGTCAAGAGGGTGAGGCTGGTGTACAAATGAATCTTTCGTATATTCCGTTCAGCGGTGCCGGCGGCGAGCAGAAGCTCCCGGTCCAGTGCGGCGAGACGGCTGGTGAGAATCTGCTTTGCCTCGTTGAACTGCGCAACCAGGGCACCGAGGTCGGCCATTGCCCGGTAGTAGGCCTGCATATTGCGCTTCTGTTGTTCGACAAGGGCAATCAGCATCTGTCCACCGCGCGCCACCGGTTCCACCGAGGCGGTGATGGTTTTCAGCCGCATGAGTAAATCGTCGTAGGCGGGAAGCAGGGGCGATTTGTCTGGAGCGTCAGCAGCGGTGAAGTGATCAAAGGGCAGTTCGGCGAAGGTTTTCCCCATTTCCAGCATACTCTGCCGGTAACCAGCGACAAGCGCGGCCAGTTGCTCCATATAGAGGGTATCGTTTCCGGCCAGCGTCTGGCCGATCAGCTCGTCGGCAATGGTTGCATCGAGTTGGTCGAGCAGGGTGAATATCTGTCGTTCCGTGGTATAGAGCGCCGCGTGATGCCTATTGACCTTGCGGCACTGGTCGATAATTCCGGTCAGCAACCCTGGGAACGAAACCAGTTCCTTGGCCAGCGGGCCCTCCTCGGCCCGACTGACGGCATCGCGCACCCGCATGATGAGGCTGTCGCCCTCCGTGGCCAGATAATCATCCCGGCCCTGAAAGGTGTGAAGGAACAGATTGAGGTCGGCAAAAGCGCTTGCCAGATCCCTTGCCAAACGGGCGGTGCGTACTGCCTGACCGACATCGTGGCGCACCACCTTGCCGAGATCTTCATTGACGCTCCGGAAGGCGAAAAGAATCACCACAAAGACCAGAAGGAATGTAAGTCCGACCGCCAGGTTGAAAAGCCTGAGGCGCAGACTGAGCGTCTTGTTTTTCGGAAAAGGGAGGCTGGCTTTCATGGGATACTCAGGGTTCGGTCTTGACCAGCTGCACCCCGCGCAGCACGATGGGTTGCGGATGAATGCCGAGTTGCCGCATGGAGGTAACGTTGAGCATCCGCTTGCCGAGATGGTTTCTGGTGATGGGGATTTCGGTAACCGGCGTGCCCCGCATGGCGGCGAGCAGCTTGCTGGCGGCCACCCGGCCCTGCTCCTCTCCGCTTTTGATCACGGAGCAGAGCACACCGTACCGTACCGCGTGTTCATCCGCGCCGATGGTGGGTTTGCCGAACGTGCGGACAATTCGGGGAATGATGTCCTGGCTGCGCATCGGTCGGCCGTTGTCGTCCAGAACCCCTTCCAGCGTCTCGACAAACAAGAGGTCGCAACGCTGCCGTAGCTCCCTGGTCATCCGCAATGCCTGCTCCAACGTGGCGGGGCGCTTGATGGCAACGGATCTCGCCGGGTAACTCTCTTTTTCCGCCTCGATCTGGGCGGCGATCAGGTCGGCAACCGGGCTTTCCTTGAAGATGTAGCCCACGCTTCTGATTGTCGGCGCCAACTGGAGGGCAAAGGCGATGGATTCCCTGATGTGCAGTCGTTCCAGGATACCGGAGACGTTGGCGGCCGGATAGCCATATTGCTCCGGCTCGGCGTTGACACCGCAGAACATTACCGGAGTCTCCACCTGGTTCCGCAGATAGGGAACCACGAACAGTACCTGAGCGTTATCATCCGCGGCAATGACGCCGTCAGGCCGCCAGGATTGGAACAACTGGTAGGCCTGGCGGGCCTTTTCCGGTCCGCTCTGCAGGTTCTTTTTGGTATCCAGATAAAAGAAACGGAGTTCGCAGTCAGCGGCCAGGACTTTCCTGATGCCTTTACTGATCGCCTTCACCCAGGGATAGTCCTTCTCGTAGCTCATGACCGCCAGCACCCGGAATTCATTGCCGAAAGCCAGGGGACACCAGAGCAGGACAACTACCAGCACTGCGAGAAGGCGAAGCATGGATCGGGGAGAGGAACGCGATAAAAGGGAGGTGAAGATAAGGCGATAAAAATAGTTTCTAATGCCGTTCAAGAAAAGTCAAGCGGGAAAGCATGGCGTCGGTGGAGAGAGTCGAAGGACTGTCTCCGCAATCTCCGACGGGAAGGACTCGGCCAGATCAGCGCGCCACAAAAAACTCGACGACCAGCAGACACCCCACCCCGACGGTGATGGCGCTGTCGGCCAGGTTGAAGGCCGGCCAGTGATAGGAGCCGAGAAAAAAATCGAGAAAGTCGATTACCGCGCCGAGTCGCACCCGATCGACCAGGTTGCCCAGCGCCCCGCCGGCCACGAGCCCGATACCGATCCCGACCAGCCGATGCTGGTGCCGGCTGCGCCAGGCGAACACTCCCAGCACCACCAGGGCGACCACGGCCACGGCCACGAAGATGACCCGAGTCACCGACGGCGGCGCCGAGCCCAAGAGACCAAAAGCGGCGCCGGTGTTGGTGATGCGGGTCAGGTTGAAAAAGCCGGGAATCACCGGCACGATCTCGTACGGGGCAAGTACCGTGGTGATCCAGAGCTTGGAGAGCTGGTCGGCGACAGTCACCGCCAGCATGATGGCAACCGGTATCGCCATTCCTACCCGCCGGTGACCGCCGTCGCGCACCGCCGGCAGATGGTCGGATGCTCGGCGATCTCACCCACTGTGGTCGACCGGGTCCAGCACCGCTCGCACTTGGCACCGGCGGCGGGCTCCACCCGCACGAAGAGGCCTGGCAGTTCCTCGCCCTGCAGGCCGCCGTCGAGGTGCTCCACCCGCTCCAGTTCCGAGACGATACAGACCATGCGCAAGAGATCCCACCGGCCGTCGAGGAAGCCGGCCAGCTCGTCGTCCACCTGCACCAGCACCCGCGCCTCGAGGGAATGGCCGATCACCTTGTCGCGGCGCGCCTCCTCCAGCGCCCGGGTAATCTCGGAACGCACAGCCAGCAGCCGATCCCAGTCGGCGAGCAGCTCCCGATCGAGATAGCGGTCGTTGGGCGTTGGAAAGGACGCCAGGGCGACGTTGTCCGGCCGGCCGGCGGCCGGCGGCAGATGGGCCCAGGCCTCTTCAGCGGTGAAACAGAGCACCGGCGCCATCAGGCAAAGCAGCCCCTCGACGATTTCGTAGAGCACCGTCTGGGCCGAACGGCGTTCGGCCGAGGCGGCCGGCGCCGTGTACAGCCGATCCTTCTGGATATCGAGATAGAGGGCGCTCAGGGTAACGGTGCAGAAATTGTACACGGCGTGGAAGACGAGATGGAAATCGAAGGTCTCGTAGGCCCGGATCACCCGGCGCTTCAACTCCTCGTACCGGGCCAGAGCCCAGCGGTCGATCTCGGCCAGATCCTCGTAGGCCAGCCGGTTGGCGGCCGGATCGAAGTCGAACAGGTTGCCGAGCAAGAAACGGATGGTGTTGCGGATCTTGCGGTAGGCGTCGGCCAACTGCCCGAGGATGTCGTCCGAGATCTTGATGTCGTCGCGGTAGTCCTCGCTCGCCACCCACAGCCGCAGGATCTCGGCGCCGTAACGTTTGATGATCTCGGCCGGGGCGATGACGTTGCCAACGCTCTTCGACATCTTGCGGCCCTGGCCGTCGACCACGAACCCATGAGTGAGGACGTTGCGGTACGGCGCCCGGCCCCGGGTGCCCACTGCGGCGATGAGGGAACTCTGGAACCAGCCACGGTGCTGGTCGCTGCCCTCGAGATAAAGGTCGGCCGGGCTCGACAGTTCCGGCCGCTCCTCCAATACCGCCGCATGGCTGACGCCGGAGTCGAACCAGACGTCGAGGATGTCCTCTTCGCGCTCGAACTCGGCCGCGCCGCACGATGGGCAACGGTGGTCGGGGCCGACAAAGGTCTCCACGGGATGCCGGAACCAGGCATCCGCCCCCTCTTTTTCGAACAACTCGACAATACGCTGGTTGATCGCCTCGTCGTTGATCACGGCGCCGCATTGCCGGCAGAGGATGACGGTAAGCGGCACGCCCCAGGCGCGCTGGCGCGACAGGCACCAGTCGGGCCGAGACTCCACCATGCCAAGGATCCGCTCCATGCCCCATTGCGGCACCCAGTTGACGGTGCGGATCGCCTCCAGGCACCGCTTTCGGATGTCGTCCGCGTCCATGGAAATGAACCACTGGGCCGTGGCCCGGAAAATCACCGGCTTCTTGCAGCGCCAGCAATGGGGATAGCTGTGCGAGAGAGAATCCTCGTGGACGAGCAGGCCGGCGGCGGCCAGATCGTCGTTGATGCGGCGGTTGGCCTCGGTGATCTTCATACCGGCGTACGGGCCGGCCTCGTCGGTGAAGACGCCGTCCGCGTCCACCGGCGACAAGATGGGCAGCTCGTAGCGCAGACCGCTCAGGTAGTCCTCGCGGCCGTGGCCCGGCGCCGTGTGGACGCAGCCGGTTCCACTCTCCAACGTTACGTAATCGGCGGTGATGATGAGCGAACGGCGGTCCAGGAACGGATGCCGGCAATGGCGGCCCGCCAGCTGGTCGGCGGTGAAGGTGGCGATCGTCTCGCCGAGGGCGAGGCCGGTCTCGTCGGCGAACCGCTCGAACAGACCGGTGGCGAGGATGAACACCTCGTCGCCGACCCGCACCGCCCCGTACTCGAACTCCGGATGCAGGGCCACCGCCAAGTTGGCGGGCAGGGTCCAGGGAGTGGTGGTCCAGATCACCACGTACTTCGGTTCCGGGCCGGGCACCACGTCGGCGATATCGTCGTCCACCGGAAACTTGACGTAGATCGACGGCGAGACATGATCGTGGTACTCCACCTCGGCCTCGGCCAGGGCGGTGCGGCACGAGGTGCACCAGTACACCGGCTTCTTGGAACGCACTACGGCGCCGGAGGCGAGAAAACGCAAGAACTCCCGGGCGATGGCCGCCTCGTAGCGGTAGTCGATGGTCAGATAGGGGTGGTCCCAGTCACCAAGCACGCCGAGGCGCTTGAACTCGTCGCGCTGGATATCGATCCACTTGTTGGCGTACTTGCGGCAAGCGGCCCGGAAGGCGAGCTTGTCGATGCTCTTCTTCTTATCGCCCATCTCCTTGTCCACGTTGTGCTCGATGGGCAGACCGTGGCAGTCCCACCCCGGCACGTACGGACAATGGTAGCCGGCCATGCGCCGCGACCGAAGGATGATGTCCTTGAGCACCTTGTTGAAGGCGGTGCCGAGGTGGATGTGACCGTTGGCATACGGCGGCCCGTCGTGCAGGATGTAGGACGGCCGGCCGGCGGTAGCCTCCTGGATCCGCTGGTAGAGGCCCTCCTCCTCCCAACGCCGCAACACCTCGGGTTCGCGCTGGGCGAGGTTCGCCTTCATCTTGAACTTGGTTTTCGGCAGATTAAGGGTGTCGCGATAGTTCATCACCGGGTCTCCAACGGGAAACGTTCAACGGGAAGCTGACAGCCCGTAAAAACGAGAGGTTTTCAATGGACTGCTAACATACCAAGCGACCCTCAAGATGCAAGGGGTTTTCCGGCCGGCGCCGGGCCCGCCGCCTTTGACAAGCGGCGCAAAACTTCGTAAGTTTGGATCGCATTGCCAACCACCAACCCAAACCGTTCACGAGACACCATGCCCAAGATAATCGCCATGGCCGGCAAGGGGGGAACCGGCAAGACCACCGTCACCGCCCTGCTCCTGAAGTACATGCTCCAGCGCAATCTCACGCCGATTCTCGCCGTGGATGCGGACTCCAACGCCAACCTGAACGAGCTCTTGGATCTTGAGGTCGGCCTCACCATCGGCCAGATCCGCAAGGAGCTCAAGGGCGACATGCCGCCGGGCATGACCCGCGACCAGTTTATGGAGATGAAGGTCCATCAGGCCCTGGTGGAGGAACGGGGCTACGATCTTTTGGTCATGGGTCAGCCGGACGGTCCCGGCTGCTACTGCGCCGCCAACCAGCACCTGGCCATGACCATGGACCACCTGGCCGGCAACTACGCCTGGATCGTGGTGGACAACGAGGCCGGCATGGAGCACCTGTCCCGTATGAACCTGCGGGTCATCGACCACCTGCTGGTGATCTCCGACCCATCGGCCCGCGGCCTGCTCACCGCCTGCCGCATCGCCGAACTCACCGGGCCCCTGGCCGTGGAGGTCCGGCACCAACATCTCATCGTCAACCGCGCCCCGCAGCCGGTCCCCGATGCCCTGGCCGCCAAGATCAAGGAAACCGAGGCGTCTTGCGGCCTGCCGCTCGGCGGCATCCTGCCGGCCAGCGACAAACTGGCCGACTGGGAACTGTCCGGCCGGTCCTATCTGGAACTCCCCGACGATCTCTCCGTGGTGCAGGCCGCCTTCGCGGCCTTCGACCGCTGCCTCGCATGACCCGAAGGTAGCGCCATGCCGGTCCCTGCTCGCTGCGGCATCCTCGTCATCTCGTCCTCGGTCCGGTGTCTCAGTCCCTGACCATGCCTGCCTCCGGCAACCAGAAAACGAAAACCACCTACACGGCGAGTTACTACCCGGCCCGGTTGGTATGGCTACTCTCCTTCCTCGCCCTCTACACCACGACGATCATGGTGGTCATCGTCTGGTGGACTCTCGTGGACGTGCGGACCGAACAGGAACGGATCGATACCCTGAAGAACGATCTCCGGGAGATCCACACCCTGTTCGACAGCCGTCTCGAAAAGGAGAAATGGCAGGCCGCCGCCCTGCTCGACGGGCAAACGCCACCGGACCTCGGCGATGGTGACGGTCTACTCGCTCTCGTCCAGCGGTTCCAAGCCACCGTTGCCGGCCCGGACCACAAGCCGCTGATCGAGACCTTGCACTCCCAGGTGCAGCGCCTGGTGGGGCTTCGGAAACGTTGCCAGCGCTGGGCCCGGCAGTACAGTCGCACCCTTTCCCGGTTTCCCGAGGTCCGCAGGGAAGTGGAGGAAAACCTCCATCGTCTGGACGAGACGGTCAGCCGGGCCGCCGACCGTCACAAGCAGCGATGGTCGGCGCAAATCGAGCGACTCCGGCACACCGAGGGCCTTGCTACCGACGCCCTGGCCCAGCAGCTCATCGAGGCCATGGCGGCCAGTCCCGATCCGACGGCGATCATCCGCGACATCCAGGAGCTCACCCTCCTCTACCATCAAATGGTCAACGAGACCAGCGGCGACCGGTTGCGCCGGCTGAAGGACGAGGGCATCCTGCCCGTTCTGTCCCGCCTCGAACGGGAACTGCCGCTCTTCATCGCCGTAACGGGCGCCGGGGCGCCCGACCGGCTGCTGACCAACCTCGCCATCGCCCTGTTCGGGAGCGGTTACCGCATCGACCGCGCCCGCCAAACCATCTATCCAGGCGGAGACGAGAGCCTCTACCGGCTTTGTCTCGCGCGCAGCGACCACCTGGAGACCCAACAAAGCCTGCGCCAGGAGTTGCTGGGACTCTCGACATCCATCCTCGACACGGTCCAGCAAATCGTCGCCAAGGCCGAAGAGCAAATCCAGCAACAGAGCGCCACCGGCGAGTCGGCCATCCGGCGGGCTCTACAGATCATCCTCATCGTCGGCACGGCCACGGCGGTCATCTTTCTCGCCATCTCCTATCGGGTCGTGCAGGAGATCCAGGGCCAGATCCAGGCCATCGAACAGACCAACATCATGCTCGATGCGCGCACCAAGGCGCTCACCGCCAGCGAGGAGGCCCTGCGCCGCTCCGAAGAACAGCTTCAGTATCTTTCGTCCAACCTGCTCACCGCCCAGGAACGGGAACGGCAACGCATCGCCCACGAACTGCACGACGAACTCGGCCAGGCGATGGCCGCCCTCAAGATGCAGGTTGGTGCCATAGAACGACACCTACCGGACACGCCGCCCGAGGTGCTGAAAGAGAAATGCCATGCTGTACGCGAATTCATCAACGGCATCATTGAAAGCGTCCGGCGCCTTTCCAAGGACCTGAGCCCAGTGGTCATCAATGACCTGGGACTGGAGGCGGCCATCGACTATCTGGCCAGCAATTTCGCCAAGTACCACCAGATCCCCATCACCCTGGACCTGGTGGAGATGGACTCCGCCTTCTCCAAGGAATCCCAGCGTCTCATCTACCGCATCATCCAGGAGGCGTTCACCAATATCAGCAAGCACGCCGACGCCAAGCAGATCTACATCGCCGCCGAACGGCACGCGGATACGATGACCTTCGTGATCCAGGACGACGGCCGCGGCTTCGACGTCGAGGCCACCATGGCGAAACGGTCCACCGAGCGGGGCATGGGGCTGGCGACCATGGCGGAACGCGTCCGCATCCTCGGCGGCCGGATCGAATTCGACAGCACGCCCGGCCGGGGCACCACGGTGACCTTCACCGTGCCGATCAAGCCCCCGGCCGACGAAGACGCCACCCCCTTGCTTGACAAAGAGGAAACGCAAAAATAAGCTGTGACCATGCCGCCAAGGGCGACACCGTCCACTCCCCCATAATACCCGTGTGCAAGGGGGCACAACGAAGCGCGAAAGCCCAGCCAGCCGAAGGTCTTGCCAGGGATTTTCCTATAAAAACCGTCACAGGAGGAAGGGAGGAACCATGAACGCGCGGACCATCGTACTCGCCGATGATCACGCCATCATCCGGCAGGGACTCAAGAAGATCATCGAGGAAGACAGCACGCTACGGGTGATCGGCGAGGTCGGCGACGGCCTCGAACTCCTCAACCTACTCCGGGACATCAAACCGGACTGCATCATCCTCGACATCTCCATGCCCAACCTCCGGGGCATCGAGGCCATTGCCGAAGCCAAGAAACGGTGTCCCGGCGTCAAGATCCTGCTGCTCACCATGCACAAAAACGAGCAGTACTTCAACTGCGCCATGTCGGCGGGTGCCGACGGCTATCTGCTCAAGGAGGACTCCGACGCCGAACTGCTCGACGCCATCAACAAGGTGCTGGGGGGCGACATCTACATCTCGCCCTACTTCATCAAGATGATGGGCACCGAGACGATCATCTCGTACAAGAACAAGGATCGGCTGGCTCCCTGCGAACCGTTGACCACCCGGGAACGCCAGGTACTCAAACTGGTCGCCGAGGGCATGACCAGCCGCGACATCGCCGAAAAGCTCTCCATCAGCGCCCGCACCGTGGAACATCACCGGGCCAACCTGATGAAAAAGCTGAACCTGAAAAACGCCGCCGATCTCATCCGCTACGCGATCAGCAAAGGGTACGTCACCCCCAATGCCTAACTCCCCATCCCGACCGTTCCCCTCCCCACCGCCCTGGTCGGCGGCGCTGGGCATCTGCGGTTTTTCCGGCGCCGGCAAGACGACCCTCCTCGAGGCGGTATTGCCGGAACTCCGCAGGCGCGGTCTCGCCGTGGCGGTGGTCAAACACGATGTCCACCAACTCGAGGTGGACCGGCCCGGCAAGGATTCGGACCGCCTGTTCCAGGCCGGCGCCGATGTCTTTTTGCACGGCGGCGAGCATTTCTGCCGCATGCACGACGAGCGGCACGTCAGCCTCCACCGGCAACTGGCAATGCTGGAACGGTACTACGACCTCGTACTGGTGGAAGGCTACAAACACACCCCCCTGCCGAAAATCTGGCTCACCGGCGCCGACGACGCCCCGCCGCCGCCATCGGTGCCCGGTATCATCGCCTGCTGGCCGCGCGACGACCGGCGGCCGGCGCGCCTGCTGGAGTTCCTCGACACCTGGCTTCCCGAACGGCAGCGGCAGGTGCCCGTCTGGGGGTGTATCCTCATCGGCGGCGGCAGCCGGAGGATGGGCCGGCCGAAACATCTTTTGCGCCATGCCGACGGCACGACCTGGCTCGCGCGACTGGCCGGCGAAATGGCCCCCCTGGTCGAGGGGGTGGTCGTCAGCGGATCCGGTACGGTGCCCGACTCGCTGGCCAATCTCATCCGTCTGCCCGACGTACCGGGGGGCAAAGGACCGCTGGCCGGCATCATCGCCGCTTTCCGCTGGCAGCCGACAGCCACATGGCTGGTAGCGGCCTGCGATCTGCCCGATTGCCACCGTCGAGCCATGGCCTGGCTGCTCGGCCAGCGGCGGCCCGGCATCTGGGGGATCATGCCCCGCACCGACCGACCGCAGCCGCTTCTCGCCTGGTACGATTTCCGGACCGCTTCCCTTTTCGAAGAACTGGTCGCGTCCGGCGCCCCGCGGCCCTCGCTCATGGCCGACCATCCCCGCATCGCAACCCCCGCGGTACCGGCCGACCTGGCCGGGGCCTGGCGCAACTGCAATACCCCCGCCGACCTGCCGGCGACTACCCTTTCACCCGCACGCTCATCACCGAACACGGTGCGGTCTTGAGCACCTTCTCGGCATTACTGCCAAGCAAGAGTTTCTCGAGCCCACTATAGCCGTGCGTCCCCATGACGATGAGATCGGCATCGATCTCGCGGGCGAATTCGGTAATGACCGAGGCCACATTACCCCGCCGGATCTCCGGGTGCAGGGCCACCCCAACATCCTCGCGCTGCTCGACAAACAGCGTCATCTTACGATGAGCGGCTTCCTCCATCTCTCGCTCTATCTCATCCAGTGAGATGTGGGGTACCGAGAGCCCCACATACGGGGTCAGATCCTCGACCACATAGAGAAGATAGAGTTCGGCGCCGGTCTGCTTCGCCTGCTCGCAGGCAGCGGCAAAGACCGTCTCGGTGCTTTTGGAGAAATCGATGGGCACAAGAATTTTCTGGATGCGGCTCATGGGCACCTCCTTATCTCTTTATTTCCCCCTGTTCTCCTTCCATCACAACACGGCCGGAAGCACCGTGTCAAGGAAATGCCATCTTTTTGCGAGGCCGACACTCCGCCGGCCCC
>CAYRGZ010000061.1:5468-14110 GCA_964423785.1 uncultured Desulfobulbia bacterium | reverse complement strand
GCGGATGCGGTATCTGGTGGTATATGACATCCGGGACGCCCGGCGGCTGCAGCGGGTGGCCAAGGTGCTGGCCGACTACGGCCAGCGGGTACAGAAGTCCAAGTTCGAGGTTGAGGTGGACCGGGCCGGCCTCCGTGCCCTCCACCGGCGGCTGGCGGAGACCATCGAGCCCGCCGAGGACGGGGTCAAGTACATCCCCCTCTGCCAGGCGTGCGCCGGCAAGGTGGAGATCATCGGCCAGGGCTGTTACGTGGAACCGGACGCCGAGTACGAGGTGTTGTGAGATCAACCCTCCGGTACGCCGAGTTTCTTGAGAATGATGGCCAGGGGGCAGAACTTGGAAAAACCGTACTGGAAGAGGTTGGCGCCGACGAAGGCGGTGAAAAAGTACCAGTACGGGTGCACCCAGGTGCCGAGGGCGAGGCTGACCAGGATGAAGGTCCCGGCGATGACGTGAACCCAGTCGTTGACTACCATGGTTCTCCTCCTTTTCAGAATGCGTAACGGATCGATGCGTAGGCGTTGCTGTTGTCCTGGAACTGGCCCCAGAACGTGTAGTCGTTGCTGCCGAAGAACAGGTTGGCGCCGGCCTCGACGGTCCAGTGGTCGGTGAGTTTGTAGTTCGCCTTGGGCCGCCAGTAGGAGTCGCGGTCCGAAGGCGAGTAATAGACGAAGAGCGACAGGGTCAGGTTCTGGTTCAAGAGCAGCTTGGTGAGCCGCAGGGTAAGGAGATGCCGGTATTCGTCCTTCTTGGGACTGCCCGGTGCCAGGGTGCGCTCGTAAGCGTCGTAGTCCTGCATCCACTCGAGGTAGTACTGCACGCTGCCGGTGAAGTCGGGCCCGAGTTCGTGCTCGAACCCGGCGAGCACGCGTAGCTCGGAGTTGCGCACCAGGGGATCGTCGCCCGCCTCGTCGTCCCGGGAATCGTAGTAGCCGATCTCGAGGTTGCCGATGCCGCCCGCAACCGGCCGGCGCACCGATGCCCCGACCACGGTGAGCTTGGGATAGATGAGCCGCATGGTGGTCATATCGAGCCCTTCCGGCGTGCTCCAAAAGCCGTGGTAGCCGTAGAGGGCGGCCTCGGTGTCGCCGAAGGTGCGGTAGAGGCGTACGGAGTAATCGGCGTCGTCACCGATCCGGTTGCGTTCGTCGTCGTCGAAGATGGAGTCGCGACCGGCGATGCGCCCCAAGAGCGGGTTCCAGTAGGAGAGCCGCTCGCCGTCGATGTAGCGCGAGCCGGCAAAGACCGGCGTATAGACGAAATCGACGTTCACCGCCGGCAAGAAGACGCTCACCTTGATGGCGTCGGAGGGCGCCTTCAGGTACTCGTCGTCCCGGCCGATGAAGAACGATTCCCAGTCCTTGGGAAAGTTGTCGTTGATGAAAAGCAGGTCACCGGTTCCCCACGTGAGAATCTGGCGGCCCACCTTGACATCGACGGTGTCGAGGGGCGAGAAGAGCAGGTTCAGCTCGCGCAGCTCTCCCCGGACCTCCTCCAGGACCTGATCGCCGATCAGTTCGCCCTTCACTTTCAGGATACCCCAGCCGAAGTCGCGCGAAAGATCCCCTTGCAGCCGGACCTCGCCGATGCTCATGTCCTTTTCGTTTTCCACCTGGTCGATGCGAAAACCGGCCCGCGTCTCGATGAAGGCGGTGGCGTCGATGCCGAACCGGTCGTAGAGGGCGTCTTGCCAAGGGGCCGCAGCGGCCGGCGGCACCGCGGCCAGCATGAGGAGGCAGGCCGGCACGAGGGCGCGCATCATCGCCGCACCTCCCGCGGCGGCCGGTGCAGGTAGCGCTCGGTGAAGATCTTCTCCGACAGGCCGATGTCGTACTTGATGTTGAAGAATTCCGACACGGTCTCACCGCCGTTGGCTACGTCCGTGACCCGGGACTTGGTCACCGTCGGATAACCCTGGATCGTCTTGATCTCCAGGGCCTCGACCCGCCGGTAGAGCCGGCCCTGCTTGTCGAGGTACTCGGCCTTGACCGGCATGAAGGTCTTTTTGTCGATCCAGACCGTGTACGATGAGAACTCCACCGAGTCGGGATCCTTGGGAACGTTCTTGAGGACGTAGTACTGGTCGGTCTCCTTCACCAGCTCGTGGCTGTCCTCGGTGGGTGACCGGCCGGAGACGTCCTCGTAGAAGAAGTGGGAGCCCACGAAGCTGGTACGCTTGTCCGTGGCGGCGATGCGCTTCACCAGCGACAGGGCGGGCAGGTAGAGCCAGCGGTCGTCGTCGCGGTCGACGTGCTTGTGGACCATGAAGACCATCTTGCGCACGTCGCTCGGCCGCTTGAAGTAGACGTAGAACTGCTGCTCGCCGCCGTCCTCGCTGTCGCGGCGCAGGATGATGAACTGGCGCTGACGCTTCCGGCCCTGGCTGTCGGTGATGGTCATGCGGACCTCGGCCCGGCCGTCTTTGCCGGCGTAGTAGGCCGCCTTGTTGGCCCGGTCGACGATTTCGTCCACCGGCGGCGCGGCCAGGGCCGGCAGGGCGGTGCAGAGGGCGACGACGGCGACGACTGCGAGGAATAACCGTTTCATGGGATACCTCCTTCTAGGTATGAGCCGCAAGAGCTTCCGTTATGCCGGCCTCACCGTTTCGTCGGCTGCAGGCGCCGGAAGATGAAGCCCTGCAGCAGGGTGAGCAGCGCCGGCAGGATGAACATGGTGGCAACGCCGGAAATGGCCATGATCGACGACAGGAATATACCCACCGTCTGGTACGGCACCAGCGGTGCGAAGAGCAGCGGTGTGAAGCCGATGGCGATGACGATGACGTTGCGGGTGATGGCCCGGGCCGGCTCCTCGAACATCTCCTTGGCCGCCTCCCGCCAGGAGCCGGTCTTGGCGTAGGCCATCCGGGAGCGTTCCAGGAAGTGGATGGCGAAGTCCACCGACATGCCGAGCGTGAGGGAGGAGAGTACCGCCACCGGCATGTCGTAGTCCTTGCCGATCAGCCCGATGATGCCGTAGATGAAGGCGATGGTGACGGTGAGCGGCACCATGGCCAGAAGCCCCCAGCTCGGGGACCGGAAGAGGATGATCATCATCACCAGGACCACGGCGAAGGAGCTCAGGAACGATTCCAGCATGCCGGTGACCATCTTGTCCTGCCAGACCACGTTGATGTAGGTGAGGCCGGCCCAGTCGCGGCTCACCGGCATGGGCGGCGGATTGTCGGCCATGAACCGGTCCACCAGCTGCACCACCTTCTCCATGTCCTTGTTGTCGCCGCTCTTCATCTGCACCCAGATGTTGGCCTTGGTGTAGTCCGGGGTGACCAGGTGGAACAGATCGTCCGGCTTGTGGCTGTTCTGGAAGGAGATCAGGCACTGGGCGACGCCGGCCACCGAGTCCGGGATGCGGAAGTAGCTGGTGTCGCCGGCGAACAACTCCTTGTGGACCTTTTTGACCAGATCGGCCACCGAGTTGGTTTTGCCGACCACGCCGGAGGCGAGCATGGCCTCTTGCAGTTTGCCGATCCAGCGCAGCATGGCCGGGTTCTTGAACACCTGGCCGCGGTTCTTGAGCTGGTCCACCGCGTCGGCCATGTCGGCCCAGGCGTCGTACAGGTCGTCCGGGGCGGCGTCGAGTCGTTCGGCCACCTGGTCGGCAACCGCATCGAGGAAGCGGGCCGGTTCGGCCGCCGAACCGGCCGCCGTGATGATCTCGGCCATCTCCGCCTGGATGGCGGCCGGCGCCGTGTCAGCGATGGTCTGGCGCAGATCGGCGGCCAGATCGGCGACGCCGGTGGCGTCCTTGTCGGCGGTCAATACCAGGTACGCTTCGTAGGTGCCGCCGAAGTGGCGGTTGAGGACCGTGTCCGCGACCCGGATCGGATGATCTTTCTTGAACCATTTCACCGGGTTGTCGTTGATGACGATCTTGGAGATACCGTAGGCGGCGATGCCACACGTCACCAGGGTGGCGACCAGGATGAGTTTGGCATGGCCGTAGGTGAAGGCGCCCAGCCAGCGCAGGGTGCGTGACATGGCAGAGTGATTGCCGGCGTCGGTGCCGGTCGACGTGGGCGCATGCCCGAAGCCGGCCAGCTTTTCTTCGGGCAGGAACATGACGTAGGCGGGCACGAAGGTGATGGTCAGGAACCAGGCCAGCATGATGCCGATGGCCACGAAAAGTCCGAACACCTGTACCGGCGGAATCGGGGTCGTCACCAGGGACAGGAAGCCGGCGGCCGAAGTCAGGGAGGTATAGAGCATGGGCATGAACAGGTCACCCATGACGTGCTCCATGGTGCGGCGCCGGTCGCCGAACTGCTGGTAGGTGTCGAAGAATTCCGAGAGGATGTGGATGGAGTCCACCACGGCGATGGGCATCAGGAAGATGGGAATCATGGAACTCATGATGTGCACCGTGTTGCCGGTGCCGATGAGGAGCCCCATGGTGCAGAGCACCGTCACCATGGCCAGGATCATCGGGGCGGTGATCAACTTGATGTTCTTGAAGAAGGCCAGCATGAGCAGGAAGATGAACAGCATGGCCAGGGGGGCGGAGATGGCCATCTGCTTGAACATCTCCACGCCGAAGGTGTCGTTGGCCACCGGCAGGCCGGTGATGTAGTACTTCTCGTCACCGGTGAAGGTGGCAATCTTTTTCAGGAGGTGCTGGCGGACCTGGTAGGCGAAGTCCTTGCTGCTGATCGGGATGTAGAGGCACAGGGCTTTGCCGTCCTCGGAGACCATGGTGCCCTTGAGTAAGGGATTGTCCATGGCCAGATCGCGGATGCGCCGGGCCTCTTCCCGGTTGGTGGGCACCGATTCCATCAGCCAGTGGAAGCTCACCTGGCCCAGTCCCGCCTGTTCGATGGCGTCCACCGTGGTCGGGGCGATGAGGTTGCGGCTGATCACCCGGCGGCTGGGATCGTCCGGATCGTGGAAATCGATGACGTGATCGGTCAGTTCCTTGACGCGGGCCAGGGTGGTGGGATTGAAGACGCCGTCCGGATCCTTTTCGTTCACCACCCCGAGAACGACCACGTCGTAGAGGGTGAACTCCTGTTTGACCGCATTGTGGAAGACCCGTACCGCCTCGTCCTTGGAGAGCATATTCTCCGGGTCGGTGTCCACCTTGACCCGGACCATGAGGGCGGCGAGGACGATGGTCATGGCTACCATGGCCCAGGTGACGGTTTTGGGATGGTCCAGGGAGAATTGAACGAATTTCGTGCCGAACTTCATGGTTCCTCCTGATGGTTCTTCCTGGGGATGGGTTCGGCCGGCTCCCGTGCCGTCAGTGCTCCGAACAGAACAGCTCCCGCATGGTGGCGATGAGCTGGAGGATGGAGTCGTCGGCGATCCGATTGCGCATGTAGTTGGCGTCCTTGCGGCAGGAAACGATCCCCTGGTTGCGGAGAATGGCCAGGTGCTGGGAGACGTTGGCGTGGCTCGTTTTCACCTCGTGCTGCAGTTCGCTCACCGTCCGTTCCCCTTCCTGGAGCAGGCAAAGGATCTTCAGCCGAATGGGATGCGCCATGGTCTTCAGGAGCGCGGCAATGGTTTCGATATGTTCGTCGTGCATGGGTACCGTATCCATTTAAGCATTTAATTTAATACTAACACGCCTGGGTGTAAAGAGTCGCTGAAGAGAATTTTTTTTGTTTCAAAAACAAATAGTTAAATCGGTATTGCTGAGAGTATAGCACGGATCGGCCTGGGATGCCAGCGCTTGGGAGCGGGGAGCGGACGTTCCGGCATGGCATTCGGTGTCCTCATCGGCGGTGAATCAGTACCGGCGTGCCGATGCCGGCGCCGAGCAGCCGGGCGGCGTCGCCGTCCCGGACCGCGATTTCCAGGACGTCGCGGCTGGCGATGAGGGCGAGGGGATGACCGGCGGGCACCTGCTGGTAGGTGACGGCGAGGCCTCTGATGGTGGTATCGTTGATCTGCACGGTGATTGCTTTCGGATCGGTAAGCCAGGGGGCCAGCAGGCGGGCGGGGATGTTGGTGGCGAGATTGCCGAACCGATCGACGTGCACTACTTCGCCGGCGAGGGTGTCGCCCTCTTTGCGCGGCTTGGGAAGCGACAGGCGGATGAGGTCGGCGGCCGCGATCTCTGGTCCGAGGTGGTGCGGCGCAAGTCCCCGGGCCAGGTGGCCGGCCACCGGCGCGAAGATGTCCCGACCGTGAAAGGTGTTGCCCACCCGGTCGAGGAAGTAGTCGCTGTTGGTCACCGCCCATGCGGCCACGCTGGCTTCCCGGTCGAGCACCACGGACAGGAGGCCGTTGTCCGGCGCCAGGAAGAGAAAGTCGCCCGCCTGTAGGCAGACGATGCGCCGTTGGCCGCCGACGCCGGGATCCACCACCGCCACATGGACGGTGCCGGCCGGAAAGTAGGGGTAGGCGGCCCCGAGCAGCAGCGCCGCCCCCCGCACGTCCTGGGGCGCAACGCGGTGGCAGAGATCGACGATGGGCACAGCGCCCGTCACCGACAGGATGACGCCCTTCATGACCCCGACGTATTCGTCGTCGAGGCCGAAATCAGTGAGCAGCGTGATGCAGGGGCGGTTCTGCATGGTCCTGTTACCTTTCTCTTCCGATCAAACGATGGATGGGCACCAGATCGACCTCTGCCGGCGGCCGGAAGGCGGCCAGGGTTTCCAGGGTGGTCGGCTTGGGATGGGCGATGCCGACGGCGGCGCCGGTTTGGCGGGCCCGGCGAACGAGTTCCTCCAGGCGGGCGGTGATGGCGGCCGGATCCTGGACGTTGTCGAGGAAGACGTCGCGCCGCAAGGTCGGCACCCCGAGGCGGCGGGCCTCCCGGTAGCCGATACTGGCCGGCGAGGTGAGCGAATCGATGAAAAAGAGTCCCTTGGCCCGGATCGCTTCGAGCACAACGGTCATGGCCGTCGGATCGCGGGTGAAGCGGGACCCCATGTGATTGTTGATGCCGATGGCGCCGGGCAGCGCCGCCAGATCTTGGTTCAGGACCCGGCGGATCCGCTGTGGGGACATGGCGACGAACAGCGCGCCGGGCCCCGGGTCCCAGCCGGAATCTTCCGGCTCCATGGGCAGGTGCAGAAGAATGTCGCGGCCGCGGGCCGCCGCCCGTTGGTGCAGGAGTGTTGTGAAGGGGGCGCCCGGCAGGAAGGCGAAGGAGAGAGCGAGATCGAGGTCGATGAGCCGTTCGCCGATGTGTTGCTGGTAGCCCATGTCGTCGATGATGATCGCCATGGCCGGCCGCCGCGGCGTCGTCGTCACGGGCTGAGCCGGTGTTGCCGGCCGGGCCGCTGAACCCGGCTGATTGACGGGGAGTTTCGTGCGGCGCGGCGTGATGGTGCGCGGCGGCCGGGCCGGTTCGGGCCCGAGAAAAACGATGGTCACCACTCCCCACAGGGTCCCGCATACCAGCAGGAGCAACAGGACAATGCCGATGCCGCGTTTGGAAAGCGGGGCTTTCTTCGGGGATCGTTTGCCTGGAGGCCGTCGCCTGGCCATTTTCTACGGATCAATGCTGCCGGTTGAGGACGTAATGGGCCAGGCCGGTGAGGGCATCCTTTTCCGGTCCGTCGGCAAAGGGGGAGAGGGCGGCGATCGCCTCGTCGATCAGGGTGGCGGCCCGCCGGCGGGCGTTTTCGAAGCCGTCGAGCCGGTCGAGGATCTCCACCATCGTGGCAAAGCCCTTCCGGGACGTCGGTTGGTCGAGCAGTTGCCGGATGCGCTGCCGGTCGTTTTCGTCGGCCCGTTCGATGGCGAGGAGTAACGGCAGGGTCATCTTGCCCTCGGCGAAATCGTTGCCCACCTGTTTGCCGGTCTTGTCTGGATCACCGAGATAATCCAGCAGGTCGTCGACGATCTGGAAGGCCAGCCCCAGGTTGGTGCCGTACCGGGCCAGGGCTTGGCACTCGGATTCCGTGCCGCCGCCGGCCAGGGCGCCGATTTCGCAGGATGCGGCGATGAGGGCCGCGGTCTTGCCGTCGATGACCTGGAAGTAGTCGTCCAGGGCCGTCGATTGGGTGGCCGCCACCCGGTGTTGGAGGAATTCCGCCTCCACCATGCGGCTGGTGGCCCGGCCGAGGACGGCGATGGCCGCCGCTCCGCCGGCGGTGCCGGCCATGGTCATGGCCCGGGCGTGCAGGTAGTCGCCGGCCAGGATTACCCGCGAGCTGCCCCAGAGCGTGTTGGCCGCCGGCCGGCCGCGGCGCTGCTCGGCACCGTCGATGACGTCGTCGTGCAGCAGGCTCGCCACGTGTAGATATTCGACGCAGACGGCCAGCGCGTTCAGTCCGCTGTCCGGCAGGGAGCGGCGGCGGCCGACGAGACCGGCGGCGGCCAGCACCAGAACCGGCCGTACCCGCTTGCCGCCGGCAAGCAGGGCGTGGCGGAGCACCTCCTCCAGGTCGGGATCGGAGACCCGTTCGAGATCGGCCTCGATGGCCGCGTTGATTGCCGTTGCCCGTTGGGCGATGTACGCAAAGAGTTGGTCTGAGTTCATGGCCGGTAACTATAGCGGCCGGTGGGCGCCGCGTCCACGATTTTGATGCAATCGTGAAAACTGATGAAGCCGTAAAAACTCTCAGGCGGCCCAGGCCTGACACGATAATTCAAGGGGTACACACCGTGAACCTGATGGAATCGCACTTTTTGCGATTCCATCAAAACGACGATTGCATCGAGTT
>CAYRGZ010000061.1:0-5368 GCA_964423785.1 uncultured Desulfobulbia bacterium | reverse complement strand
GTTACCGTTCGGCGGCGAAAAAGTCGGCCACCGCCGCAAGGTCACGGGTTACCGGGCAGGGCGGCAGGCTGGCGAGGAATTTCTTGCCGTAGCCCTTGCTGTAGAGTCGTTTGTCGAGGATGGCGATCACGCCCCGGTCGCCCCGCTGGCGTAGCAGCCGACCCACCCCTTGGCGCAGGGTGAGCACCGCCCGCGGTACTTGCAGGTCGAAAAAGGGGTTGCCGCCCTCGGCCTCGATGCGCTCGACCCGCGCCTTGAGCACCGGGTCGGAGGGGACCTCGAAGGGCAGTTTGTCGATGATGACGCAGGACAGGCTGTCGCCCGGCACGTCGATGCCTTCCCAGAAACTGGCCACCGCCAGGAGCACCGAGTGGGTATCGGCCCGGAACCGCTCGAGGAGGACATGGCGGGGAGCGTCCCCCTGCACGAACAGGGTGTAGGGAAGCGTGCCGGCCAGCTTGCTCTTCACCTGCTGCATGGCATTGATGCTGGTGAAGAGCACCAGGGCGCGACCGGCGCTCATGGTGAGAAGTTGGCGGATGCGTTCAGTGCAGGCGTCGATGAATCCCGGCGAGCCCGGGAGCGGGAAGTCGCCGCCCGGCACGTACAACAGGGCGTTTTCCTGGTAGTCGAAGGGCGAGTCGAGCACGACGGTTTCGGTTTCCGCCGGCAGCCCGAGGCGCTCCTTGAAGTAGTCGAAGGAACCGCCCACCGACAGGGTGGCGGAGGTGAAGACGACACTGCGGGTCCAGGCGTAGAAGTCGGCCAGTTCCGGGGCGATGTCCACCGGTGTGGCGGCGAGGCTCACCGACCGCTGCCGTCGCTCGAACCAGTACACCCGGCCGCCGGCCTCATCGCCGTGTCGGAAGGTTTCGAGTCCGGCGATCAGGACGCGGCAGCGGTCGGCGAGGATGCTCCACGGGTCGCCGCCCCGCGCCCGCGCCTCGCAGGCGTCGGCCGCCCGTTCCAGGAAGAGGCGGGTCTCGTCGAGCAGCATGTGCCAATCGTCGCCGCGTTTTTCGATCAGCGGCACCAGGGGGTGGCGGCCGACGGCGGAGGGAAAGGCGGCGAGGAACCGTTGCGCCTGGGAATCCAGGGCGCGGGCCGCGTGCTCGGCCTCTTTGCTACCTCCTTGTCCTTCTGCGGTCTTGCGAATGTCGGCGGCCAGATCGAGGAGCTGGTACTGGCTGAATGTGACCCCGAAATACTGGCTGGCAATGGCTTCCAGGTGGTGGGCCTCGTCGAAGATCACCGACTCGTAACGGGGGAGGACCTCGGCGTTGCCGAAGCGGCGGATGGCGAGATCGGAGAAGAACAGGTGGTGGTTGACCACCAGGATCTGGCAGGCTGCGGCCCGTTGCCGCAACCGGGTGACGAAGCAGGCCGCGAACTCGGGGCAGGAAGAACCGAGGCATTGGGCGGTGGTGGCGCTGATTTCCCGCCAGAGGGGGGCATCGTCGGCCAGCCAGTCGAGTTCGGCCCGGTCGCCGGTGGCGGTTTCGGCCACCCATTGCCGCAGGCGGTCGACCTCGTCCGGTGTCTCGAACAGGGGGAGCTGGGGAGCGGCCATGGTCTGCTGCCAGCGGTACAGGCAGAGGTAGTTCTGGCGCCCCTTGACGCAGATCGCCTGCAGGTCCGGCAGGAGGTGGCGGCGGATGAAGGGGATTTCCTTTTCCAGGATCTGGTCCTGGAGGGTCTTGGTGGCGGTGGAGATCACCACCTTCTGGCCGCTGCAGGCGGCCGGGATCAGGTAGGCCAACGTCTTGCCGGTGCCGGTGCCCGCCTCGGCCACCAGACAGTTGGCCTGGCCGTCGAGAAAGGGCTCGTTCAGGATGCGGGCCACCGCCTCCGCCATGGCGAGCTGACCCGGTCGCGGCTCGTAGGCGGGCAGTTCCCGGGCCAGGATGCCGTCGGTGCCGAAGAATTTCTCCATGCCGGGATGGGAACGCATTGCCTCTACGGTGGGGAAGGATATATAGTGAACCTTGAATCCGTGAGCGTTCGTGCGCCGGATAGTAACTGGTCACGGGGGTGCTCCTTCGTCTGCCGAAGTCGCAACCTCGCGGACCGGGTATCTGGTTGCAGGGTGCCCCAGATGCAAGGAAGAGGCTCGCGCCGCGTACTGGGAGCTACGCAAGCGGGCCGATGACGCCGCAGATGGGGTGCCCTGTGACCAGATACCGCCGGATACGCGAAGGGGACCGTCCGATTATAGTGAACTCTATCGGGCGGTTCCCGACAAAGTAGATGGCGTGCGCACGGACGCCCCGGAGGGCGGCTTTATACCCCAACTGAACGAAGATACTGGATGCCTTTGCATCGAACGTGCTGATTTCATGACGCAAGAACCGAATATCATAAGATTCCCGTCACGGATTCAAGGGTGAGTTCAGAGGCCGACAGCCGCGGCCCGTGTTCCAGATGGCCCGTACAACCCAGGAGGAGGTTCATGGACAGCATCAAGAAGATTCTCGTTCCAGTCGATTTTTCCGATAATTCCGCCAAGATCGTCGAGTGGGCCCTGTTCTTCCGGGAAAAATGCGGCGCCTCCCTGCTATTCGTTTTTGTGGTCCAGAGCTTCGAGGACTATTCCGGTTTTTTCGTCCCCCACATGCCGGTGGCCACCTTTGAACGGGAGCTGCTCGAAAGCGCCGAGACCAAGATGCAGGAATTCCTCGCCGAACTGGTGCCGGAGGCGGTGCCCCATTCCTGGAAGGTGTTGTCCGGCGATGTGGCCGAGGAGATCGTCGATTGTGCCGAGGCCGAGGGCGTGGACATGATCATTATGGGCACCCACGGCTACAAGGGGCTCGAGAAGATTCTCTTCGGCAGCGTGGCCGAGAAGGTAGTGAAGACGGCTCGCTGCCCGGTACTCACCGTCAATCCGTATCGGATCGACAACGACTGATTTCAGCCCGGATCCGTGACGGCGATGACAACTCCCTGGCCACCCGTCGGCGCCGGCCGCCGCCGGAGCAGGGCGGCGATCCCCTTCGACGATACCCCTGGCAGCCAGAAAAGGTGCAGTGCGCCGGGACCGTGAGCGACGGCGTTCCAGGCGTCGGCGCCGTCGGCAACGAGCCGCCGGGCCGCGGCTGGATCGCCGGCCGCCAGTGTTGCGAGGCCGCGGCCGATCCGGTCGCGGCCGTCCGCCAGGCGAAGGCGCCAGTCGGCCACTTGATCACGGTCGAGGTCTCGGGGTACCCCGAGTCGGGCCAGAAACTCCGGGTTGTGGCCCCGGCGCTCGGCGAGTTCCACCAGGTAGCCGCCGGCCGTGCCCGGCGCGCCGGCGAGCACGGTGGCGGGCTGGGAATCCCGTTCGTGCAGGGTTGCCCAGGCCCGCAGGCCGGCGATACCCAGGTCGAGATCGGGGAGAGGCTCGGCGCCGGTTGCCTCCAGTGGCGGTATCTCTTTTTCGTTGCGTAGGCTGGCAAGGAGCTCTTGCCGTCGGCGCTCCACCTCCCGGAGCCGGTCGGTGATCTCGATTTCGGCAATGATCCGCAACTCGGCCAGGGCCAGGAAGAGGCGGGCGTCCCAGAGTTCGGCGTCGGCCGCGTCGGGGTTGTCCTGCCCGACGATTTGGGTTACAAGGTCCCGGACCGTCCCCTCGGACGGGGCGCCGGATTGGGCCACGGCCAGGCTGGTGACGAATTCGCCTCCGTGGGCCTCGATGTCGGCAACAAGCCGCTGGAATCGGGGTTCGGCCTCGCCGAGCGGGGCCGGGTTGCGGCTTTCGAACAAGGGAGCGGGACATAGCGCCTGTCTCTCCGGCCGCGGAGTATCGGCGGGCTGGTAACAGACGAGCTGGTCGAAGAGCAGCAAAAAGGGTTCCGCTCGACGGGGGAGTGGATCGGGACAATAAAGGACGTCGATCATGGGGCAGCGTATGGTTTCGGGGCAGCGGATTGGGCTGGCCCTTTTGGTATGTTTTTATGTGCTTGCGAGTGTGCGTCTGTATCCCGATGACTGGGATCGGACATTGTGGGCCACCGGCTCCCATCTCCTCGGCGTCTTGCCGTTCACCGGCGGATTTTCGCTTTTCTGTCTTATCCTCGGGCGGCGGCTCGTCGGCGTTCGGCCCACGGCCGCCAATTTCCTGCGCCTGTTTCTCTGTGTCGGCCTTTTCGTCGAGCTCCTCTACGGCATCCACCATTACCTGGCCACGGCCCAGTGACCTGACAATCAGCGTAACCGGGCCGCCGGCGGGTGCAGACCGGACGGGGCGGTCACGTTGGGAAAGAGTAGCGAGCCCGGCTGGAGTAGCGTGCCGGGGCTGGTGACCGAGTTGCAACCAGTCTGCACGTCGTCGCCGAGAATGGCGCCCAGCTTGCGCAGGCCCGTGTCCAGGGGGCCGTCCGGTGTGCGAACGGTGACCGGGCCGGGCAAGAAGCGCAGGTTGGCGAGCTTGGTGCCGGCCCCCAGGTTGACCCGGTTGCCGAGGATGGAATCGCCGATGTAGGCGAAGTGGCCGGCCTTGGCATCGTCGAGAAAGATCGAGTGCTTGACCTCGGTGGTGTGGCCGACGACGCACCGGCTGCCGGTGACACAGTAGCCACGCACGTAGGCGCCCTGGCGGACCTCGGTATGGTCGCCGATGATGCTTGGCTCCCGGATGAGGGCCCCGGATTCCACCAGGCAACCGCGACCGAGATGGATGTGGCGGCCGATGAGCACGGCGCCGGCCATCACCACCGCCGCCTCTTCGAGGAGCCGGTCCCGATGCCAGACCACGAGCCGGCCTTTGGTGGCATCGCCGAACTCGATGGTGAGATCGGCGTCGTACACCCGGCCGTCGTGGATGGCAATGGTGGCGGCGAGCGGCCGGCCGTCGGCAACGGCCGCCGGCAACGCTGGCAGCCGCCAGTCGTCGAGCATGGGCGCAAGCCTAGCCAGGGCGGCCCACGGCGGAGCGCCGTCGGCGAAGAGCGGTGTCAACCGGTCCGGGATGGTGGTGAAAAACGACGGCAGCATGGGGCCTCCTCCAGAGGTGGTGTGGCGTTGCGGTTCGGTTGTGGCGCTTACCGCAAATGTAACCGGAACCCCGGCCGCAATGCAAAGAAAAACCGTCCTCGTTTTTGTGGGAGGAAAAGGGCGAAAACAGTTTTTCTTTGCCGTCGTTTATTCTATATAATGAATGCGTCACGAACAGGCCGAAGCGCCGGCAGGGAAATCCGGCACCGGCCGATCCTGTGACAAGGTATCTGGTCACAGGGCACCCCATCTGCGGCGTCATCGTGGTAAGTGCTGAGTGCTGAGTGCTGAGTGCTGAGTAACACTCATTGCTCATCGCTCATCGCTCATCACTCAGAGACTGCGACTTCGGCATACGAAGGAGCAACCCCGTGATCAGTTGTGCGCCAGGCGAAGC
>CAYRGZ010000060.1:0-14699 GCA_964423785.1 uncultured Desulfobulbia bacterium | reverse complement strand
GAGTCACGACGGTGATCTCGATGGAGGTGGTGAGCGCAGCGAATGACCGATCGGAATTGTTACGATTCCATCAATTCAAGGCAAAAAAAACGGCGCCCCGAAGGGCGCCGTCATGGTCAGCCGTGTTGCGGTAGTGCTTAGGCTTCCGGTTCCAGGGCCTTGGCCCGGGCCACCAAGCTCCTCCAACCGCGCTCCACGTCCTTTTGCACCTGTTCGAACAGCTCGTCGGCGTGCTCGGGATTGGTCATCCGCAGGGCCCGGTAACGGTTCTCGTTCATCGCATACTCGGCAAACGGGATGGAGGGCTCCTTCGAATCGATGTGCAGCGGATTCTTGCCCTCTTCCTCCAGGGCCGGGTTGTAGCGGTACAGCGGCCAGTGGCCACAGGCCACCGCCTTCTGCTGCTGTTCGAGACCCTTGGCCATGTTGATGCCGTGGTTGATGCAGTGGGCGTAGGCGATGATCAGGCTGGGACCGTTGTACGCCTCGGCTTCGGCGAACGCCTTGGCCACCTGCTGCGGATTGGCGCCGAGAGCAACCCGAGCGACGTAGACGTTGCCGTAGGTCATGAAGATCTGACCGATATCCTTCTTCGGCATCTTCTTGCCGCCGGCGGCGAACTGGGCCGTGGCGCTGCGCGGCGTCGATTTGGACATCTGACCGCCGGTGTTGGAATAGACCTCGGTATCGAGGATGAGGACGTTGACGTTCTCGCCGGAGGCCAGCACGTGGTCGAGACCACCGTAGCCGATGTCGTAGGCCCAGCCGTCACCACCGATGATCCAGACCGATTTCTTGACCAGGTAATCGGCGATCGACAGCAGCCGCTTGGCAATGGGCGCGTCGCTGGCCGCCAGTTTTTCCTTCAGCTTCGTCACCCGGTCCCGCTGGGCGTCGATTTCGACCTGGTTGGTCTGGGGCGCCGACAGGATATCGTTCTTCATCTTGGCGGTGACGATCTTCTCGGCGGCACACTGCTCGAGGAGTTCGATCGCCTGGGCGGCGAGCTTGTTGACGGCAAAGCGCATACCGAGACCGAACTCGGCGTTGTCCTCGAACAGCGAGTTGGACCAGCAGGGGCCGCGGCCGTGCTCATCCTTGGCGTACGGCGTGGTCGGCAGGTTGCCGCCGTAGATGGAAGAGCAGCCGGTGGCGTTGGCGATCATCATCCGGTCGCCGAACATCTGGGTGGCGAGTTTGATGTACGGCGTCTCGCCGCAGCCGGCGCAGGCGCCGGAGAACTCAAACAGTGGCCGCCGCAACTGGCTGCCCTTGACCGTGGAGATGTCGATCTCCTCGGCCGGCACTTCGGGAAGGCCAAGGAAGTACTTGACGTTGGTGGCCTCGGTCTTGCGCACCTGGTCGGTGTTGTCGATCATTTGCAGGGCCTTTTCCTTGGCCGGGCAGATCTCGACGCACAGGGTGCAGCCGCAGCAGTCCTCGGTGAAGACCTGGACGATGGTCTTGCGGCCCTTGAACTGCTTGCCGACGGCGTCGGCGGTCTTCAGTTTCTTCGGGGCCTTCTTGAGATCCTCGGCCTTGACGATCTTCATGCGGATGGCGGCGTGCGGGCAGACGAGGGAGCAGCGGCCGCACTGGATGCAGTTCTCCGGCAGCCACTCGGGCACGTGCACCGCAATGTTGCGCTTCTCGTACTGGGTGGTGGCGGTGGGCCAGGTGCCGTCGGCCGGAATCTGGGAGACCTTCAGTTCGTGGCCCTTGCCCTCGATCATCTTGGCGGTCACTTCCTTGACGAACTCGGGGGCGTCCTCAGACACGATCGGCGGCTTCTCGTGGCCGGAGATCGTCTTCGGCACCTTGACTTCGACGATGTTGTTGACCGCGGCATCGACGGCGTCGAAGTTCATCTTAACGACCTTTTCACCCTTCTTGCCGTAGGTCTTCTTGATGGCGTCCTTGATTGCCTTGATTGCCTCTTCCTTGGTGAGGATACCGGAGATGAGGAAGAAGGCGGTCTGCATGATCATGTTGATCCGGGCCCCGAGACCGATGGCCTCGGCCAGCGAAATGGCGTCGATGATGTAGAACTTGGCGTTCTTCTCGATGAGCTGGCGCTGGACATGGGCCGGCAGGTGCTTCCAGATCTGGTTCTTCTTATAAGAGGTGGTCAACAGAAAGGTGCCGCCCTCCTCGAGGTTGGAGAGCATGTCGTACTTGTCGAGGAAGGTGAAGTTGTGGCAGGCGATGAAGTTCGCCTTGTTGATCAGATAGGGGGCGATGATCTTGTTCTTGCCGAACCGGAGATGGCTGGTGGTGATCGAGCCGGACTTCTTCGAGTCGTAGACGAAGTAGCCCTGGGCGTTGTTGTCGGTCTCGGTGCCGATGATCTTGATGGTGTTCTTGTTGGCGCCCACCGTGCCGTCCGAGCCCAGGCCGTAGAACATGGCCCGATAGACGTCCTGGCCCTCGATGTCGAAGGACGGATCGTAGTCGAGGCTGGTGAAGGCGACGTCGTCCTGGGGACCGACACAGAAGTGGTTCTTCGGCGCCCAGGAGATCATGTTGTCATACACCGCCTTGACCATGGCCGGAGTGAACTCGGCGGAACCGAGGCCGTAGCGGCCGCCGAGGATGAGCGGCTGGCTGTGGACGCGGGAGCTTTCCACCGCCTCACCGATGGCGGCCCGCACGTCGAGGTAGAGGGGCTCGCCGGCCGAACCCGGCTCCTTGGTACGATCGAGCACCGTGATCCGCTTGACCGTGGCCGGCAGGGTGTTGACGAACCGCTTGGCGTCAAACGGCCGGTAGAGACGGACGATGACGAGCCCGACCTTGCGGCCCTGGCTGATCAGGTGTTCGGCGGTGGCGGCCACCGTCTCGGCGCCGGAGCCCATCATGACGATGATGTCCTCGGCGTCCGGGGCGCCGACGTAATCGAACAGGTGGTACTGGCGGCCGGTGAGTTTGGCGAACCGGTCCATGGTCTCCTGGACGATGTTCGGCGTCGCGTTGTAGAAGGGGTTCACCGTCTCGCGGCCGGTGAAGTAGACGTCCGGGTTCTGGGCCGTACCGCGCATCATCGGCCGGTCCGGCGTCAGGGCCCGGGCCCGGTGCGCCATGACCAGATCCTCGTCGATCATGGCCCGCATGTCCTCCATGGTGAGTTGCTCGATTTTCTGGATCTCGTGGGAGGTGCGGAACCCGTCGAAGAAATGGACGAAGGGGATGCGGCTCTTCAAGGTCGCCTGGGTGGCGATCAGCGCCATGTCCTGGCATTCCTGGACGTTCTGGGAGCAGAGCATGGCCCAGCCGGTCTGCCGCACCGCCATGACGTCACCGTGATCGCCGAAGATGGAGAGTCCCTGGCAGGCGATCGACCGGGCCGTGACGTGGAAGACCGTCGGGGTCAGCTCCCCGGCGATCTTGTACATGTTGGGGATCATGAGCAAGAGACCCTGGGAGGCGGTGAAGGTGGTGCACAGGCTGCCGGCGGTGAGCGAACCGTGCACGGCGCCCGCCACGCCCGCCTCGGACTGCATCTGGGTCACCACCGGTACGGTTCCCCAGATATTCTTCTGGCCGGCGGTGGCCTTGGCGTCCGCCTCGGCGGCCATGGGCGAGGAGGGGGTGATCGGATAGATGGTGATCACCTCGCTGGTAGCGTAGGCCACGTGGGTGCAGGCCTGGTTTCCGTCGATCGTAACCATTGCTCGGGACATACGGTACTCCTTCCTTGCTGTTTTGAGGTTGACTGATAACGGCTATTACTTTTTGAAATCGTTCGCTTTTTTGACGACGAAGTGGAAGGCGACCTACTTCGTCGGGTTGGTGAGTCACCCACTGTAAACGAAAACGCACAGAATATCCAGATGATGCCGCAATTTTTTTGCGCCGGCGGGCCGGCTGCCTGTCAGATTCCGAGGAGGGCGGTCAAAGAGGCCTTCTTCGGTTGCGGTGGGATGTAGTAGTGGAGATTGCCGTTCCACCGGCTGACGTAGTGGCGGGTGAGCAGGTCGCCGGTCGCCTGTTTCAGCTGCGCCACGGTCTCGTAATGGTGGACGAAGTATTCGCCGTGCGAGTTGCAGGAGACGATGGCGGTGGGCAGACGCCGGCTGCTCTGCACCGGCACCTTTTCCATGTTGACCACCACCAGGGCCTGGAGGATACGGGCGTCCTGCAAAAGATCGCTGGCGGGCAGGGTGGAGAAGTCCACCAGCGGCATGTGGTCGCGCAAAGCCACCGCCAGTCCCTCGATATCGGCGAGGGAAACCGGATGGGGGGTACGGGTCAGATAGAGGCGGGTGTCCGGCACCACCACGCCGTTGACCACCAGCCAGGCCACCAGGTCGATGATGTCCGTCGCGCGGTGGATGAGTTTTTCCTTGGCCGTGGCAACGGCCTGCTGCTCCAGTTCCCCCTGGAAGGCGAGAAACTGCCATTTGCCGGAGTGCCCGTCGATGTGGATCGTTACCGCCTCCTGGGCAGTGATCTCCCGGGACATCGTCTTCAAATAGGGAATCTTGTTGGGTCTCTGCTGGTAGAAGGCGATGAGCTTGCGGCCGAGGACGACGAAGTCTCGTTCCGAGATCGCCGTACCGCCGGTCATCTCCGGCAACATGTCACTCAAGTTCTTGTAGGTATCGCTCAAGAAGGCATGGATGCGGCTCCCGAGCCGGACGAGATCGGCAAAGGGCCAATCACCAAGGCTGAGCAGCTTCTCGTAGTCCGCCGGGAGCAGATGCCATTTCGCCATCCGGTCGAGGATGGATCGGCCCAGGGGGGTGGTGGCCACCCGGCGCGACCGGACCCCCTCACGGGTTTTCAAGAAAAGGCAGGTGCGCACCAGATCCTCCCGGTCGCGATCCTCCTGTCGCTGATAGTACCGCACGATGTCGGCGGCCAGAAGCAGGTAGGGATCGATCTCTTCCAGGGGCAGGGGCTGTTGCTCGTAGGAGGCCAGCCGTTCTGGAAAGGTGACCAGGCACTTGATCCGGTCGGAAAAGAGCGGCAAGCGTGTCGCTTGCAGGAGAAGTTCCAGGTAGGCGAACTTGATCACCGACTTGAAGGGACTGGCCAGGGCCTTGTTGAATTGCCACAGGCAGGCGCCGAAGATTTCGTTCCGCGGGATGTCACCGATGGTGCCGAGATCGATGCAGTTATCGGCCAGGGCGGGGGCAGCATCCAGCAGACGCCGGGCCTGCTCGGCATGCTCGGCGCTGCTCAAACCCGGCGGTACCAGCCACCACAGGGGCATCTTGCCCGCCACCAGGATGTGGGTGCGGAAGAGTTCGTCCTTCAGGAGGAGTTTCAGGGCTGAACCGGCCGACTCGCCGCTGGAGTCGGAGATGAAGTGGTTGGCGCGGGTCTCGTCGATATCCATGAGAAAGAAATGGATCTCATGGTCGAGACCGGCGGCCCACTCCTCGATGGCCCTGCACTTGGCCGCGAGGATATCGATCCGGTCGCCGAGTTGCCGGCGGCTGATGCTGACCCAGTAGTCGCAGTCCGACTTGGCCGACTGGGCGATGGTGCCGATGCTGCCGATGGTCTTCAGGGAATGGATGGCGGCCGACTTCGGAGTCGGCAGGTCGTCGTCGGCCGGTACCTGTCCGAGCCAGGTACGGGCCAGGGCTGGAGAAACGACTCGCGATGGCACGAAACGGTGGATGCCAGCCGGGCAGTCGTCTCCCTGGTAGCCGGGAAGACTCGGATGGTTGACGTGCAGGAGCAGGGGGACGATGCGGAACAGAAAGTCGGCTCGCTGCCGATCGAAACGTTCCGCCTGCCGGATGCGGGCGATGTTGTAGCGCAGGTAACGGTCGATCTTGATTTTCACGGCAGGGTCGGAGGATCACAAGGGGCCGCTTCGATGGCGCCGAGCATGGTGAGCACGGCCCGCGTCCGGCGGACGTCGTGTACCCGGAGGATATCGGCCCCCTTGAGAACACAGTAAGAGGAGACGATGGCCGTGGCCTCGTCCCGTTCGCCCACCGGCAGGTCCAGAATCGCACCGATGAACGACTTGCGGGAATGGCCGACCAGCACCGGACAGCCGAGGTCGGAGAACCGATCGAGATGTTTGAGGAGGGAGAGGTTGTGCTCCACCGACTTGCCGAAACCAATACCCGGATCGACGATGATCTCGCTTTCGATACCCTGGTCACGCAGCTCCTGCACCCGGTCGGCGAGAAAGCGGTGCACCTCTGCGACCACGTCGGTGTAGCGGGGATCGATCTGCATGGTGCGCGGTTCACCCCGCATGTGCATGATGATGACCGGGCACCGGTGGTCGCGGACCACCGCCACCATTTCTGGATCGAAACGTAAGGCGCTGATGTCGTTGACGATGTCGGCGCCGGCGGCGAGCGCCCGACGGGCCACCTCTGCCTTGGTGGTGTCGATGGAGATCGGCCGGTCGGTCTTGCGGCGGGCCGCCTCGATGGCCGGCAACACCCGCCGCAGTTCCTCCTCCACCGGTACCGGTTCGGCGAACGGCCGGCTCGACTCGCCGCCGATGTCGATGATGTCGGCTCCCTCCTCGAGGAGGACGTCGAGGCGCCGGTCGAGTTCCGCCGGGTCGAGATAGCGGCCGCCATCGGAAAACGAATCTGGCGTCACGTTGAGGATGCCCATGATCGCCGGGGCGTCTCCCCGCCATGGTGGTGTGTTTCGGTCTCGGGCCATTCCTGTTGGTGCGGTGATTGGTGTCTTGTCAGGCCGATGCCGATGGTTGTTGGTCGGGGGGCGGCTCCGCCGTACCGGCGGCCTCGTCTGCCTGGCTGGTTTTCCCCATGAGTTCGTCGATATCGGCGGCGGTGAGGGTCTCCCGTTCCAGCAGGGCGCCGGCGAGGGCGTGGAGCATCTCCATATGGCTGGACAAGAGTTCGCGGACCTTGCCATCGGCGCGCAGGACGAAGTTTTTCACCTCCTGGTCGATCTTCACCGCCGTCGCCTCACTGAAGTCGCGGTGCTGGGCGATTTCCCGACCGAGGAAAATCTGCTCCTCCTGCTTGCCGAAGGCGAGTGGCCCGAGTTCCTCGCTCATGCCCCACTCGCAGACCATCTTGCGGGCGATCTCTGTGGCCCGTTCGATGTCGTTGCCCGCGCCGGTGGTGATTTCCCCGAAGACCAGCTCTTCGGCCACCCGGCCGCCGAGCAGGATGCAGAGGTTGTTTTCCAGATAGGTCTTGGAATGGGTGTACTTCTCGTCCAGGGGCAGCTGCTGGGTGATGCCTAGAGAGCGGCCCCGCGGGATGATGGTCACCTTGTGCACCGGATCGGTGTCGGGCAACAGCTTGGCCACCAGGGCGTGGCCCGCCTCGTGGTAGGCGGTGATCCGTTTTTCTTTTTCCGTGATGATCATGGAGCGCCGTTCGGCGCCCATCATCACCTTGTCCTTGGCCTTCTCGAGATGCTCCATGGTGATGACCTCGGCGTTGGCACTGGCGGCGAGCAGGGCCGCCTCGTTGACCATGTTTGCGAGGTCGGCGCCGGAGAATCCCGGAGTGCCGCGGGCGATCACAGACCAGTCGATATCCGGGGCGACCTTGGTCTTCTTACCGTGCACCTCGAGGATTGCCTTGCGGCCCTTGACGTCGGGCACCGGCACCACCACCTGGCGGTCGAAACGGCCGGGCCGCAAGAGCGCCGGGTCGAGAACGTCGGGCCGGTTGGTGGCGGCGACGATGATCACCCCCTCGTTGGCCTCGAAACCGTCCATTTCCACCAGGAGCTGGTTCAAGGTCTGCTCCCGTTCGTCGTGGCCGCCGCCGAGACCAGCGCCCCGGTGCCGGCCGACGGCGTCGATCTCGTCGATGAAGATGATGCAGGGAGCGTTCTTCTTGCCCTGGGTGAACAGATCCCGCACCCTCGATGCGCCGACACCGACGAACATCTCGACGAAGTCCGAACCGCTGATGGAAAAAAACGGTACTTCCGCCTCGCCGGCGATGGCCTTGGCGAGCAGGGTCTTGCCGGTGCCGGGCGGGCCCATGAGCAGCACCCCCTTGGGGATGCGGCCGCCGAGCCGGGTGAATCTTTTCGGATCCTTCAGGAACTCGATGATCTCGGAGAGTTCCTCCTTGGCCTCCTCGATACCCGCCACGTCCTTGAAGGTGATCTTGGTCTCCTCCTTGTCGAGCAACCGGGCGCGGCTCTTGCCGAAGCTCATTGCCTTGCCTCCGCCCACCTGCATCTGACGCATGAAGAAGATCCACACCCCGATGAGGAGCAGCATTGGGAACCATGACACCAGGATGGTGATGTACCATGGGGTCTGCTCTTCGGGTTTCGCCTGGATGTTGACCCCGGCCTTGCGCAACATGGGAATGAGTTCGATGTCGGGCGGGGCGATGGTCTTGAACCGGCCGCCGCTTTCGATGGCGCCGGAAATCTCGTTTCCTTGGATCACCACCTTGCGGATGGCGCCGGCCTCGACACTGGTGAGGAAGTCGGTGTAGGTCATCTCCACCACTGTGGCCGGCGGCTTGTTGAACAGGTTGAAGAGCAGGATCATCGTCAGGCCGATGACCAGCCACATGGAAAGGTTTTTATAGAAAGAGTTCAAGGAAGACCTCGCAGTGTTCTGTGGCAGCGTTGTAAAGAGACGGTTTCGGTGAACATCGGATACCGACACCGGCCGACCCGGCGGCATCCTTTTCCTTTTAATAAATAAGAAAAGGCGCCGGGAAAGTCTAGCCGGAAAAGACGGGGGAGCGTTTTCCCCGCTCCCCGCCGGCAACCGGTGTTCCGGTCGTCGGCGGGAAAACGTCAGTCGATGGATGCATAGTAGTCCTGGATCGCCTGGACCTCAAGTTCCGCGGCCAGGCGGTTGGCGATGGCCTGCAGCATGGCCTGGGCCCCGGCCACAGTGGTGGTATAGGGCAGATGGAAGTCCAGGGCGCACCGCCGGATGATGTAGGAATCCTCGGTGGTGCGCGTCCCCAGCGAGGTATTGACGATCCAGGCGATTTCGTTGTTCTCGATCTTGTCTTTGACGTGCGGCCGGCCTTCGGAGATCTTGAACACCCGGGTACACGGCACGTCGTGCTCTTGGAGAAAGGCGGCCGTTCCCTTGGTGGCGATGAGGTCGAATCCGAGGCGGACCAGTTCCCGGGCGATCGGCAGGATGGCCTGTTTGTCCGCGTCCCGCACGCTCAAGAAGACGGTGCCGTCCAGCGGGATGTCTTGGCCAGCCGCCATCTGGGATTTGGCGAAGGCCATCCCCACCTCCCGGTCGATGCCCATCACCTCGCCGGTGGATTTCATCTCCGGCCCAAGGATGGTATCGACGTTGGGGAAACGGTCGAAGGGGAAGACCGCTTCCTTCACCGCCCGGTGACTGACGGTCACCTCGCTGGTGAACCCGAGTTCCTTGAGCGACATGCCGAGCATGACCTTGGTGGCGATCTTGGCCAGCGGCACGCCGGTGGCCTTGCTGACGAAGGGCACGGTACGCGACGCCCGCGGATTGACCTCGAGGACGTAAAGCACCCCATCCTTTACCGCGTACTGGACGTTCATCAGGCCGACCACCTTCAATTCCAGGGCCATGGCCCTGGTGGCGTCCTTGATGCGCTCGACCATGTCGGCGGACAGGGTGTGGGGGGGCAGCACGCAGGCGGAATCGCCGGAATGGATGCCGGCCTCCTCGATGTGTTCCATGATGCCGCCGATCACCGTGGTGCGGCCGTCACAGACGGCGTCCACGTCCACCTCCACCGCGTCCTTCAGGAACTTGTCGATGAGCACCGGATGCTCGGCCGATACGTCGATGGCGGAACGCATGTACGCGTCGAGGCTCTTTTCGTCGTACACGATGCGCATTGCCCGGCCGCCGAGTACGTACGACGGCCGGACCACCACCGGATAGCCGATGTCGGCGGCGATGGCCTTGGCCTCGTCGATGGTGCGGGCGGTGCCGTTGGCCGGCTGGACGAGGCCGAGTTTCTGCAAGAGCTGCTGGAAGCGTTTGCGGTCCTCGGCCCGGTCGATGGAGTCCGGCGAGGTGCCGAGGATCGGCACCCCGGTCCGGGCAAGGGGCACCGCCAGGTTGAGGGGAGTCTGGCCGCCGAACTGAACGATGACCCCGTCCGGCCGCTCCGTCTCAACGATGTGCAGCACGTCTTCCAGGGTGAGTGGCTCGAAGTAGAGCTTGTCCGAGGTGTCGTAGTCGGTGGAGACCGTCTCCGGGTTGGAGTTGACCATGATCGACTCGATGCCCATCTCCCGCAGGGCAAAGGAGGCGTGCACGCAGCAGTAGTCGAACTCGATGCCCTGGCCGATGCGGTTCGGGCCGCCGCCGAGGATCATCACCTTCTTGCGGTCCGAGACCCGGGCCTCGTTTTCCCGCTCGTAGGTGGAGTAATAGTAGGGGGTGTAGGCCTCGAATTCGGCGGCGCAGGTATCGACGAGTTTATAGACCGGCTCGACGCCGTGCTGTTGGCGCAGCTCCCGGATGTCGGCCGCCGAGGTACCGGTGAGATGGGCGAGCTGGGCGTCGGAAAAGCCGTACTGCTTGGCCCGCAGCAGCCGCTCCCGGTCGAGGCCGGCGAACTGGGCCTGCCGGAGATCGTCCTCCATGTCGACGATCTGGGCCATGTTATGCAGAAACCAGGGATCGATGGCCGTGTGCCGGTACAGGGTGTCGATGTCCATGCCGCGCCGCAGGGCCTCGTGGATGGCGAATATCCGCCGTGAATTGGGCACGGTCAGCAGGTGTTCCAGATCGGCCTCTTCCATATCGGCGAGATCGAAGCGTGGGTCGGCGCCGAAGCCGCTGATGCCGATCTCGAGCGACCGCAGTCCCTTTTGCAGCGCTTCCTTGAAGGTGCGGCCGATGGCCATGGTCTCGCCCACCGACTTCATCGAGGTGGTGAGGATGTCCTCGGTCTCCGGGAACTTCTCGAAGGTCCAGCGGGGGATCTTGACCACGCAGTAGTCGATGGTCGGCTCGAAGGAGGCGTAGGTCTCCCGCGTGATGTCGTTTTTGATTTCGTCCAGGGTGTAGCCCACGGCCAGCTTGGCGGCGATCTTGGCGATGGGGAAGCCGGTCGCCTTGGAGGCCAGGGCCGAGGAGCGCGACACCCGCGGGTTCATCTCGATGACCATCATCTCGCCGTCTTCCGGATTGACGGCGAATTGGACGTTGGAGCCGCCGGTCTCGACGCCGATCTCCCGGATGATGGCGATGGCGGCGTTACGCATCTTCTGATACTCGACATCGGTGAGGGTCTGGGCCGGGGCGACGGTGATGGAGTCGCCGGTGTGTACCCCCATGGCGTCGATGTTCTCGATGGAACAGATGATGACGACGTTGTCGTTCTTGTCGCGCATCACCTCGAGTTCGTACTCCTTCCAGCCGAGCAGGCTGCGCTCCAACATGACCTCGGTGTTGAGGGAGAGGTCGAGGCCGGCGGCGCATAGGTCTTCCAGTTCCCGCCGGTTGTAGGCCACGCCGCCGCCGGTGCCGCCCAGGGTGAAGCTCGGCCGGACGATGATGGGAAAGCCGATGGTCTCGGCGGCGGCCAGGGCCTCGTCCACAGTATGGACAATGGCGCTTTCCGGCACCTTGAGGCCGATCTTTTTCATCGCGGCCCGGAAGGACTCCCGTCCTTCGGCTTTCTTGATGACCTCGATGTCGGCGGCCAGGAGCTCGACGCCGTACTGGTCGAGGACGCCGGCCTCCGCCACTTTGATGGCGGTGTTGAGTCCGGTCTGGCCGCCCAGGGTGGGCAGAATGGCATCCGGTCGTTCCTTGGCGATGATCTTGGCCACCACCTCCGGGGTGATGGGCTCGATGTAGGTGCGGTCGGCGAGTTCCGGGTCGGTCATGATGGTGGCCGGGTTGGAGTTGACCAGCACCACCTCGTACCCTTCCTCTTTCAGGGCCTTGACCGCCTGGGTGCCGGAATAGTCGAATTCGCAGGCCTGGCTGATGATGATCGGGCCGGAGCCGATGATGAGAATTTTCTTGATGTCCGTTCTCTTGGGCATGGGTGATCCTTGCAAGCAGAAAAGGTGTTGCGGATTCGTCCTTCGGCCGTATCTCTACCGCTCGATGGTGGCGAGGAAACGGTCGAAGAGATAGATCGAGTCGTGGGGGCCGGGGGCGTTTTCCGGATGGTATTGGACCGAGAAGGCCGCCAGCCGCCGGTGGCGCATACCTTCGACGCTGCCGTCGTTCAGGTTGATATGGGTAACCTCCACCTGATCCGGGTCGAGCGACTCGGCATCGACGCAGAAGCCGTGATTCTGGGAGGTGATCTCCACCTTGCCGGTGGTCAGATCTTTCACCGGCTGGTTGGCGCCGCGATGGCCGAATTTCAACTTGTAGGTCGTGCCGCCGTAGGCGAGTCCCAGCAACTGATGGCCCAGGCAGATGCCGAATATGGGCCGCTGGCCGAGCAGTTCCCGGATGGTGGCGACGATGTCGGGTACGGCGGCAGGATCGCCGGGACCGTTGGACAGGAAGATGCCGTCCGGCTCGAAGGCGAGGGCGGTTGCGGCATCGGTGTGGGCTGGCACCACCAGGAGATCGCAGTCCCGTTCGGCGAACAGCCGGAGCTGGTTGTACTTGAGGCCGAAATCGTAGACCAGGATGCGGGGGCCGCGTCCCGCAGAAGAGAAGCCGTCGGCGGGCCGCGGACCATCGGTGGTCCAGATGTAGGGTTCCCGGCAGGTCACCGTGGAGACCAGGTCGCGGCCCACCAGTCCGGGGGATGCTTTGGCCTTGGCGATGAGAGAGTCGGGATTGAGGTCCTCGGTGGAGACCACTCCCTTCATGGCGCCGGCGAGCCGGATGTGGCGGGTGAGCGCCCGAGTGTCGATGCCTTCGATGCCGAGAATGCCGTACCGGTCGAGGAAATCGGCCAGGTTGGCGGTGGCGCGGAAATTACTGGGGATGGCGTTGTATTCCTTGACCAGGAAGGCGGAGGCATGGATGGCCGTTGATTCCATGTCCTCGTCGTTCACCCCGTAGTTGCCGATCAGGGGATAGGTCATGGTAATGATCTGTCCCTTGTACGAGGGATCGGTGAGAATTTCCTGGTAGCCGGTCATGCCGGTGTTGAAGACGATTTCCCCCGAGGTCTCGCCGGAACCGGCGAACGATTCCCCCTCGAAGATGGTGCCGTCTTCCAAGGCGATCAATGCTTTCATGCGTGGCGTCTCACTGAGTTGGAAGTGTTACTGAAGGGTTGTGTTCTGTCGCTTGCCTGTGGTCAGCAGGCGGCGGACGATGGCAATCTGCCGGTCCGCCGCCCCTCGTTGTCGTTGGGCCACCGTGCGGGCCCGCTCCGCCATGCGGCGGTGGTGCTCTTTATCGGTGAAGAGCGGTTCCAGGGCATCGGCCAGTTCTGTTACGGTTCTTGCCGTGCGGCCGGCGCCGGCGGTTTCCACCAGCAGGCGGGCATCGGCGAAGTCCTCCATGTGGGGACCGTAAAAGACCGGACAGCCGTGGAAGGCCGCCTCCATGATGTTGTGCCCTCCCTTGGGCACCAGGCTGCCGCCACAGAAGGCGGCGGTGGCGACGGCATAGAGATGGGCCAGGTCGCCAATGGTGTCGACGAGGACTACCTGGTGGCGCCGGCCGCGGCTCATGGCGGTGCTCAAACGATCATGGGCGAGATCGTGCCGTTGGAATAGCTCTTCGATGGCCGGCACCCGCTCGATGTGGCGCGGGGCGCAGATCCAGACGATATCATTTACCGCGGCCTGTAGCCGGCGATACACCCCGATGAGTTCCTCCTCCTCGCCGGTATGGGTGCTGCCGGCGAGAAACACCGGCGTGCCCGGCGGCAAGTCGAGTCGTTCGCGGTAGGACAGAGCCGGGGAGTGCTCCTGCCAGTCGTACTTCAGGTTGCCGCACGACAGGACGGTTCGAGCGCCGAGGTCCTCGATCCGATGGGCATCATCGTCGCTGATGGCGGCGATGGCCGAGAAGGTCTGCAACATGGCGCGGGCCAGTGGCCGGATGCGCCGCAGGCGATGCCACGATCGTTGCGAGAGGCGTCCGTTCAAGAGGACCGCCGGAATGTTGCGACGGCGGATCACGCGTAACAGGGCCGGCCACAATTCGGTTTCGAGCCCGATGTAGAGATCCGGTCGTAGAATACGGATCACCCGGCGGACGATGGGTTCCAGATCGATGGGCACGAAGAGCACTCGGGCCTGGGAACCGACCGTGGCCACCGCCTGGGCGTGGCCGGTCTTCGTCATTGTCGACACGAAAAAGGTGCCGCCCACATCCCGGAGCCGGTCGATGACCACTGCCGCCGCTTTCACCTCGCCCACCGAAGCGGCGTGAATCCAGATGCGCGGTCCGGGAGCGTCGTCATCGCCCCAGCCGTACCGCAATCCAAACCGCTGGCCGAGCCCGGCACCGGGATGTGCGGCCGCGAGGACCGGCAGGGCGATGGGGGCGGTGCCGATGGTGATCAGAGCCAGGGCCGCCTGGTAGAACCAATACAACGTTTTCGCTTGCCTTTCCGTCAAGGGGTGTCCGGAATCGTAACCGCCGACGACTCCGACGGCTCATCGTGCCTGAGGTGCTGACAGATCGTGGGAGCCATGCGCCGAGGTACGATTCAGCACAGACCCGTCCGACGGCGGTCGTGGCCGGAGCCGACCAAAATCTCCATATTAAAACCGCTTTTGTGGTTAGGGTCAACCAAAATTGGAAGTCGATGTAGCCGACAAATAAACTGTCCGGGGTTGTAACACGTAAACTGTCCGGGTTG
>CAYRGZ010000059.1:0-15008 GCA_964423785.1 uncultured Desulfobulbia bacterium | reverse complement strand
CCACCTCCCACTGGGGAGATTGCTCCATGCTACCCACTGAAAACCCGGAAGCACCGAAAATTTCTCTCGAAGGTGGGAGTCAATTTGAGCATCACTAAAGCGATCTATAAGGCATAAGCCATAACTATCTTGCCTGATAAGGAGAGAATTGAAATGAAAGAGAACTCGATTTATCTCATTTCTTCTGGCTTCATCAGCGCTTGTGGCGATTTGATGTAAAATAATGGATACAAGGAAAATACATTTATTCCGAACCGCAGCCTCAATAACAGCCTGCTTTACTCCAGTAAATTCTTTGTGTGACATATTTGAAGGTTTAGGGTTGAATTTTAGAGAAAACTCCTTTGGCACAGACGACTTCTTTCTTATTTCCTCAATTTCATCATGAAGTTGTTTTGCGTTATCACAAGGTATTACCAGACCACCATATACAAAAAATCTATGGTCCTTCGGATCTAAATTTGTCTCGTCACAATACAAAAGATGCATAATGGGCTCGGAAGATATCAAGGAGTATGTTTGTTTCCTGATCCATAACAATCTTATTATGCTGCGGCAGCTTTTTGGGAATGTCTCAAGCGTGTTCTTCGCAATGCTTGGCGACGATAACGCGAATATTGCAAGTTATGCCGCCACCGCGGCGGCATATCTCGGCTGATTCCCTTATTATGCTGCGCGGCATAATTTGCAGGTGAGAGATAATGCGACGACCGGAAGGCTCCGAAGCGCTCTGTGTGGCATTACGGGCCCCTCGATTCTTGAATCCCCCACCTGGAAACAAAAAAGGGGGGCTGCGATCACTTGCGGATCGCGCCCCCTCCTCGTTGTTCATGCCGTTCTTCCGGAAAACCGGCCCTCCTCCGGTTTCCGTCAGTTTATGCTGCACGGTAATTTTTCCTACTGTATTCTTCTGATCGAGATTGCAATATAGAAGAAGTTGCTCTGTGTGTCAACAGGAAGAATAAGCACTCAAGGTGTTCTGCATTTGATCAATATAGCTTGGGACGGGAAAAAGGCCGAGCGAATCTGGGCCGGGCAGGACTATCAGTCAAGTCCCGTCAGGACGTAAACGGGAATACGGATGCTAATGAAAAAACCCTCCGGCGGACATCCGACCGGAGGGTTTTTGCAACCTGGTTCAGGCCACCAGCCTTACATGTACACGAAGACCATGGTGTAGATGATGGCCAGGATGAGGGAAAGACCAACTGTCAGGGCGGTCAAGCCGAAGAGATGCGCGACGATGAAGAACCAGCGCGGCGGCGGATCGCACTTGATCTCGTCGAGCTTGCCCTCGGCCACCAACTTCTCGTACTCCCGTGGCCGTTCGTGGATGAGTTCGTCAAGCGGCATGACACCGGTGAAGATCACCGGGTCCATGGGGAACTTCTCCGGCCGGAGGTGGGTGTTGAAGAAGTGGATGGTGAAGATGAAACCAGAGGCGAGCAGGGCCTCGTCGGAATGGATGATGGTGGCGATGTTGAGCCAGTACCCCGGAATCACCTTGGTGAACTGTTCCGGGAACCACAGGCACAGCCCGGTGGAACCGATGACCGCCACGCCCCAAAAGACCGCCATGTAGTCGAACTTCTCCCAGTAGGTCCAGCGACCGTACCGGGGTTGCGGGCCGGCGCCGAAGAACCACTTGAAGGTCTGGACCAGCTCGACCCCATCGTGGGGCAAGGGAATGAGGGTGGTGTCCTTGTCGAGCAGGAACTCCACCAGCCCTTTGCCCGACTTGATCCAGTTCTGATAGATCAAGAACAGGTTGAGGGTGAAGTAAACGAAGGTGATCACCGCGCAGATCCGATGCAGGACGCCGAGGACCACGAAACTGCCGAAGACGTCGGCCACCTTTTCGGCCCACGGTTGGGCCGCGAACTTGAGGGTCATGCCGGTGACCGCCAGGGTCAGGAAGCTGATGATGACCAGAAAATGCAAGAACCGGGGGAAGAGTCCGAACCGCTGTACGTATTCACGTCGTGCTTCCATGGTATTCATCCTTGTTCTTATGGTGACGTTGTTGGCCGATGTTACTTGAACAGTTTCTCGCGGCTATGCTTCCGGCGCTTCCTGAACCGCTCTCGGAAGGAGCGCGGCAGCCAGAACAGAGTATGGATGCCGAAGAAGGCAAAGGTGCCGACGAGCAGTGAGGTCATGGCCCAGAAGGTGTAGTAGAGGTACGGATACTTATCCTTGTCGTGGTGGGTGGCGTGCGTGAGATAGCCCGTGAACTTGCGGTTCGACTCGGGATGACACTTGCGGCAGGTTTCCACCACGTTCTTGCGGCTGAGCCGTGACTCCGTGTAGTAGGTCGGCAGGATATCGTGGGACCCATGGCAATCGGAACACTTGGCGGTCCGCTCGCCGCCGGAGAGCAGGGACGCCTTGCCGTGATAGGTCTCGAAGTAGGTCTCGGTCTCGTGCTCGTGGCAGGTGCCGCACTCCTCGAGGATGAGCCGGCGGAAGGACGCCAGGTCCACCCGGCGAATGGTATGGGAGGTATGGCAGTCGATGCAGACCGGCAGTTTCTTGTTGGTTTTGGTGACCAGCGGACTGTGGATGGACTTCTTGAACTTCTCGGCGATGCCGAGATGACACTGGGCACAGGTATCGATCACCCGGTCCCGGTTGACGCTGGACCGGGGATCCTTGGCCGGCAACATGGAATGGGCCGTATGGCAGCTCGTGCACGTGGCCGACACCATGAGGCCGGACTGGGCCAGGCCCTTGCCGTGAATACTCATCTTGTAATGCTTGATGATCTCGTGCTGGGTGCCGGTGTAACGCAGAGCAGCCTTCTCTCCCTCGCGGTGACAGCGGGCGCAGAGATCCGGGATGTTGCGGGCAAAGATCGGCGATCCGGGATCTTTACGCGGCAGGATGTTGTGGGAACCATGACAGTCGGTACAGGCCGGGGCGTTGGGATCTCCCTTCAGGTACAGGGTGCCATGGGTACTGGCCTCGTAGAGCTTGGTCTGCTCGGCGTGGCAGATGGAACAGTCCACCTTGCCGGAATCCTTGCAGACCGGATTGTTCTCGTGGCTGACATTGACGTGGCACTTGACACAGGCGATCCGCTTCTTCTTGTGGATCGAGTGCTTGAAGTCCTCGAGATCGACGTACAGGGACCGCTCGGTGCCATCGAGTTCGATCTTGGTCAATTCCTTGTTGCCGTGGCAGCCCATGCAGAACTTGTCGTTCATCGAATCCTCGTACAGGACCCGCCGGGCCTTATGGGGCGCGTGACACTCGACGCAGGCCGGCACCTTGTGGGGCTCCTTCTCCCACAGTTCGCCACGGACGATCTTGATGTGCGCATCCTCGATATTGGCATGGCACTTCATGCAGGTCTTAACCACGTTCTGACGACTGATGGTCGAATCGGGATCGGTATGGGGCAGGACGTTGTGGGCCGTGTGACAACTGGTACAAACGGCGGTGACCGTAAGCCCCTTCCGAAACAGACCTTCCCCATGGATGGACATGGAATAGTTCTCGAGGATGTGCTTCTTCGGGATGTCGTGGGTCTTGGTCATCGGGCTCCCTTCCTTGTGGCACTTGCCACAGGTGAAGGGAATGTTGAGGTTGAAGGTCGTGGACCGCTTGTCGGTCTTCGGCAGGATGAAATGCTTCGTATGACAATCGTAACAACGCGGCGCATACTCGTCGCCGGCAGCCACCGCCTTGCCGTGCAGGCTTCTTTCGTAGATGACCGCCACACTCTCGTGGCAGTCACCGCAGTTCACCTTGGCAAGGGGCACCGGATGCTCGTCGCCTGCCACCTCGGCATCCTCGTGGCAAGAGGTGCAACCGTTGTCGGCATGCACCGAGGCCTGAAATTTCTCTCCATCGACATAGAGACTCACCTCCTCGCCGTTACGCTCGGTGGTCATCTCGGGGTCGTTGTGGCAGTCGAGACAGTCGTCGCTCGTCAACGCCAGAACCGGCGACGCCGTTGCCACAGAGAGGCCGAAAAGGACGGTTAGCCACAGTTTCCCTGACATACTTTGCCCCCTACTCTTGTGAATGATTGCCGAAAAGGTTGCGGACGAGATCCATCGGGATGGGAATGATGGTGGTATTCTTGTCCGAGACACCGATTTCGCGGATGGTCTGCAGGTAACGAAGCTGAATGGCCATCGGGTCGGCGCTGATCATCCGTGCCGCCTCGGTGAGCTTGGCGGCGGCCTGCAGTTCGCCGTCGGCATTGATGATCGCGGCCCGCCGCTCCCGCTCCGCCTCCGCCTGGCGGGCCATGGCCCGCTGCATGGATTCGGGCAGATCGACCTGCTTGATCTCCACCCGGCCGACCTGCACCCCCCACGGTTCGGTCTCCTGGGCGAGGATCCCCTGAATCTTCTGGTTGATGGCATCCCGCTCGGTGAGCAGATGGTCGAGTTCGTCCTGGCCGCAGACCGAGCGCAAGGTGGTCTGGGCGAGTTGCAAGGTGGCGGTCTCGTAGTCCTCCACCTCGATGGTCGCCTTGATCGGATCGACGACCTTGAAATAGACGACGGCGCTGACGCGCACCGACACGTTGTCCTTGGTGATGATGTCCTGGGCCGGCACCTCCAGGGTGATGGTCCGCATATCGACCCGCAGCAGGCGGTCGAGACCGGGAACGATGAAGGTGATCCCCGGTTCCTTGACCTTCTGCAACTTACCGGCCCGTAACAGCACCCCCCGCTGGTACTGCTTGATCATCCTGACGCTTGCAAAGAAGAAGATCACCGCGATGGGGCCGAAAATGAGCCAGTACCACATGATTCTTCACTCCTATCAGGTCGAGTTCGCTCGGTGGTTCGACAACCGCCAGCAACGCGAAAACGGTGTCACGGAATCAGGAAACGAGAGGAATACAGGCGCCCCGCGGGGCGAGGAAAGAAGCGGGTCGAGCAACCCGTTATCAGTGAGCGGGCAGGAATGCATGAGATCGTTGTCATCAGTCCGTTGGAGGCGGGCGGCCACGGCCAGCCCGTGGACCATGGCGAACGCTGCCAAGCCATAGTCCAAGCCCCATATGAATATACGAGTATTTTTCTCAATTGCAAGAAAAAAAATGAACGAGCGCTCACTCTCGCCTCCGCGCTCCTCCTGATACATGCGGTTACAAATCGGCACACCTCCCTCCGAGCACGTCTTTTTCCCCTCTGGCACGGAGCATTTCGCGCCAAAAAAATGAATAGTTATTCATATTGCGGTGAGGGAAGGGAGAGGCAGGATTCAGCACTCGGCATCGCCGGCGAGTGGCAGACGGACGGTGAAGGAGGTGCCCTGCCCCGGGGTGCTGGTCAGCTGGATGTCGCCGCCGTGCCGGCGGACAATGCCCTGGGTGATGGACAGCCCGAGGCCGGTCCCCTCGCCGGCCGCCTTGGTGGTGAAAAAGGGATCGAAGATACGGGATTGCATGGCGGGATCGATGCCAGGACCGGTATCGGTGATACGAACGCAGGCATACTCGCCCTCCCGGAAGGTGGCGACAGTTATGGTTCCGTCCTCGCCAATGGCATCGACGGCGTTGAGCAGAATATTCAAGAACACCTGACCGATCTCGCTGGGAACACAGCACACGGGGGGCAAGGGCTCGTATTGACGCAGGACCTTGCCCTTGCCCCGCAACAGGCCGTTGACCATGACCAGCGTCCCCTCCAGCACCTCCTCGAGATCGACCAGGCGCTTTTCTTGCTCCACCCGAGCGAATTTCTTCAGACTGGCGACGATATTGCGGATACGCTCGGCGCCTTCCTTGGTTTCCACCAGCAGGGCTTCGATATCGTCGAGCACGAAATCGAGACGGCGATCGTCCGACGACAGCGGATCAGCGGCCGAGCCGCGCCAACCGGCCTCGACCTGTTCGGCGAGCACACGGACGTAGCGCTCCAGGACCTGGAGGTTACCGAATACGAAGGCCATGGGATTGTTGATCTCGTGGGCGATACCGGCGGCGAGCTGGCCGATGGCGGCGAGCTTTTCCTGTTCCACCAGCCGGGCTTGGGCATCCTGCAGTTCCCGGTGATGTCTGACCAGCTCGGCACGACTCCGCCGCAACTCCTCCTCGACCTGCTTGCGAGCGCTGATGTCGCGCACGATACAGACCCCCTGCCAGCGGCCGTGAGTAACGGTGGCCGCGGTGGAGCACTCCACCGGCACGACGGTGCCGTCCTTGCGACGGGCGGAAAACTCGATGGTTGCATGCCGGATACCGGCACCATCGTCGGCCGGGTCGTGGTCCGTGGCGCTGCGCATTCTGGCAAAAAAGCCCGGCATGGACAAAACCTCGTCGAGCGGCCGGCCGTAGGTCTCGGCGGCGTCGTAGCCAAGGATGCGGCCGGCGGCCGGATTCCAATAGACGATACGCCCCTCCTCTTCGACCACCACGATGCCGTCGCCGGCAATCTCGGTGACCAGCCGGTACTGCTCGCGGGATATCTCGAGCTCGCGCTCCAAGACCTTACGGTCGAGGCTCCTCTGCAGGAAACGCTCGATCTGTTCGACGACCAGCGGTTTCGTGAAGAAATCGTCCGCTCCGGCCCGCAGAGCGGCAATAGCCGCTTCCAAGGAGGCGTTGCCGGTGATGATGCCACAGACCAGCGACGGTTGTCGGCGCTTCATGGACCGCAACAGATCGATGCCGTTGCAATCCGGCAAAACGACGTCGAGGAGCACCGCATCCACCGGTCCCTCGCCCAACAGTTTCTCAGCCGCCGCACCGCTGGTCGCGCACCGGACCAGATACCCCTTGTCGGTGAAAACGCTGGAAAGCCCCTCCAGGATACCAAGGTCGTCATCGACGATGAGCAGGCTCGGCTGTCCGCTCAAGACCATGGTTCACTCCGACTTGCTTGCCGACTCAGCGGCCGGCGGCAACGTAACGGTGAAGATCGAGCCGCAGCCCAGGGTGCTCGTCACCGTTATCGTCCCGCCGTGATCGCGGACGATATCGCGACTGATGGCGAGCCCGAGGCCGGTACCGTGGTGGCGGGTGGTGAAAAAGGGCTCGAAGATGCGCTCCAGGTCGGCCGGCGCGATGCCACGTCCGGTATCGGCGACCCGCACCACCACCTGATCGTTCTCCACGCCGGTGGTCACAGTGATCACCCCCCGCTCCTCCATGGCCTGGGCCGCGTTGGTGAGCAGATTGACGAACACCTGCACCAGTTGGCCGGGCCGACAGCGCACCGGTGGCGGGCTCCCGTACCTCTTCGTCACGGTGGCGCGGTGCTTCAGCTCGTTGTGGGCGATGGCGAAAGCGGTGTCGAGAAGTTTCTCGATATCGGCATTCTCCATCTCTTGCCGATCGCGGCGGGAAAACTCGGTGATATCACCGACCAGTTCGCGGATACGTTCAATCCCGTCTCGGGTCTGGGCGAGGAGTTCGGGATAATCCTCGACCACGAAATCGATCTTGCCGGCCAGCCGCAGCTGCTGGATCTCGTCCGCCGCTGCCGGGGCAGCGAGTTTCTCCAGCCGGCCGGCATAGTCGATCAACCGACGGCCGTACTGCTCCAGCTGGCCGAGATTACCGGCCACGAAGGCCAGCGGATTGGAGAGCTCGTGGGCCACACCGGCGGCCAGTTGCCCGAGGCTCGCCAGTTTCTCCTGGTGACGCAGTTCCAGATTCAGGCGCTGCAGTTCAGCGTAAGCTTCCTGCAAGGCCTTGTTGCGCTCAAGAAATATCTCCAAAAGTCCCCGGTAATGCTCCCGACGTTCGCGTTCGAGCTGTTGCACCCGCAGGGCGTTGGCCACGTGGAGCAGCACCTCGATCTTCTCGAAGGGTTTCAAGAGATAGCTGAACGCCCCAAGTTCCAGGGCCCGCATGACGATCTCCCGATCATCCACCGCGGAGACCATGATCACCACGGTCTCCGCGTACCGCTGCCGACAAACGGACAGCAATTCGATGCCGCTCATTCCCGGCATGTTGACGTCGGAGAGCACGCAATCCACCGGCTGCTCCGCGAGGATCTTCAGAGCGTCGTCGCCACTCTTCGCCGTGAAACAGCGGTACCCTTCACCCGTGAGCCAGCGAGAAAGCAATTCGGTGATGATCAGCTCGTCGTCGACCACGAGCAGAGTTGCAGTATTTTCCTGCACGCTCATCCTCCTTCGTCGAATTTTACCGCTCCACCTTGCCGCCGCTCTTACTCCTCTGCCCGCCGGTCTTGCCGTCCAACACCGCGCGCACCATACGGGCCAGATCCCGGCGCACGATGGGCTTGGCCAACAGACCGTCGATGCCGTAATGGTCGAGCTGCTCCGGACCGATCATCTCGCTGTAACCGGTGGCAAGCACCACCGGAATATCCGACCGCACGGCGCGTATCTTTCGGGCCAGTTCCAGGCCGGTCATGTGGGGCATGGTATAATCGGTGATCACCAGATCGAAATCGTTCGGGCGGGCCCGGAAGAGTTCCAGGGCCTCGACGCTGCTCGTACGGGTCGTGACCTGGTATCCCAAATATTCGAGGGACCGCCGACAGATTTCGACGATGGGCGGCTCGTCATCGACGCAGAGAAGGCGTTCATTACCGCCGGGAAGCGCCGTTTCCACCACCGACGCCTCCACGCTGCCGGCATCCTGGGCCGCCGGCAAGAAAACCTCGAAGACCGAGCCCTTGCCCGGGGTGCTGGTCACGCGGATATCGCCACCCAGGTCCCGCAGGATGCCATAAACCGTGGACAGGCCAAGGCCGGTGCCCCCTTCCGCCTCCCGGGTGGTGAAATAGGGCTCGAAAATTCGCTCCAGCACCTCCGGCGTCATGCCGCAACCGTCATCCTCCACCTTGAGACACACCCATTCACCGGGCGAGAGATTCCCCACCAGGCCGGGCCGGAATTCCGTGATCTGCACCCGGTCGAGGGCGATGTCGAGCACCCCCTTGTCCCCCATGGCGCGAAAGGCGTTGGTGCAGAGGTTCATGATCACCTGGTGGAGCATGGCCGGATCGGCCACCACGGCACCGTCGTCGTCGATGCGCTGGCGGATGTCGATGGTGGCGGGCAGGGAGGCACGCAAGAGTTTGATCGCCTCCTTGAGGAGCGCCTTGACCTGGATCACCTGGGGATGCCCCTCCCGCTGTCGGGCAAAGGTGAGAATCTGTCGGACGAGTTCCTTGGCCCGGTAGCCGGCGGTGATGATCTGGTCGAGATCGGCCGCCATCTGGCTGCCGGGGGGACATTGTTCGCGTAGCAGATTGGCGTAGCCGAGGATCGAGGTGAGGATGTTGTTGAAATCATGGGCGATGCCGCCGGCCAGGGTGCCGATGGCCTCGAGTTTCTGTCCTTGGCGCACGGTGCGCTCCAGTTCCGCCCGCTCCTCCTGTTCCCGGTGGCGGAGGATCATCGCCGCCAAGGCATCGGCCACCGAGGTGAGGAACTGCTCTTCCGCCGTGCTCCGCGGATGCCCCGCAGCGGTATAGATGTTGACCACCCCGAGCACCTTATCGCGGTAGAGGATCGGCACGATGTAGTGACCGTGGGGCATAATGCCGTCGTAACGCACAGTGTGCCGCTCGTCGAGACCATCGGCGAAGACGACCTCCTTTGTCAGCACGGCGCTGCCGCACAGGCATTGGCCGGGCTGCAGCCGCCGGCAGGACTCGAGCAGGGCGGAATCCAGGCCGTTTTGCACGGTGAGCACCAATTCGCCGCTCGCACCATCGACGACAAAGATGGCGCCCTTCCGTTCGAAGGCGAGCCAGGGCAAGGAAAGAAGGTGATCGAGCACCATCTGCAGCTTCTCTTCCAGGGGCCGGTCCTCGAGACCGATGTGTAAGACGGTGTTGACCACCTGGGAGGTCTGAAAATTGCGCAGCAGCTCCTCCTGGGACTCGGTCAGCTCGCGGCGCACCTGCAGGGCCGCCAGTCCCTTGTCGAGCCGCTGACGGATCTGTTCCGGCACCAGGGGTTTGACGAAATAATCGTCGATGTCCGCCTCGATGACCGCGAGCAGGCTGTCCACCTCCGGCCGGTCGGCCAACAGAGCGGTGTAACAATCGTCCCGGTCGCCGCACAACTGGAGGAGCAATTCGAAGCCGGAACCGTCCCGAAGATGTTCGGCGGCAAGCACCGCCGTCGGCCGGTGGATATCGGCGATCCGGCGGGCCTCGGCGGCATCGGCGGCCGCCAGTATCACATGACCGGTGCCGGCCAGGGCGTCGCAAAGAATGGCTCGGCTGGACTCGGCACTATCGACGATCAATACAACGACCTTCTCATCCCTCATCCACGGATCCTCCCCCATGCCGGCAAACAACGCATGATGATCCCGTAAAAACTACGATTCCATCAGGTTCACGGTGTGTAACCCCTTGAATTATTGTGTCAGACCTGCGCCGACTGCGAGTTTTTACGGCTTCATCACGATTCCATCAAACATACTAGACTCTCGGGGTTGCAATGATGACATCAAAGCAAAATCATACCACACCGTGGAGATGCGATAGAAGCGAAAATTCTGTCCCTGCAGCCGGCATGACGACGAAACCCCATGACAACCGGCCCGTTTTCGGCTATCCTGCCGCAGGAAAAAAGAGGAGTGCAGGATGGAAGAACTGCAGGAGCAAATCGTCCGCATCCTGCGGACCGTTGAGGATGAGAATGAAATTATCCGTCGGTTCGACGTCCTGGTGAACGAAGACGCCGGCGCCGCCTGCCGGGCCATCTTCCAGGTGCTCACCACCTTGAACCTGCCGGAACAGGAAGCCGTGACCTGCTGGCACGAAACCCTGGCGCACCGGCAGCAAATGAGCAGCGCCATGGGGCGAGAGGTCAGTCTGCGCACCGCCATGTGCGACTACTTCACCGCCATCCACCGATCCCTCAAGAACCCCAAGGTGGTGGAACTGCACATCTTCGAGAAGACGGTGCGGCAGTCGAGTTACGACTTCCTCACCGGCCTCATGAACCGCCACTACTTCGACCAGGCATTGCGCCGGGAACTGGCCGTCGCCGCCCGCCACGACAAAGACGTGGCCCTCCTCTTCCTCGACATCGACGACTTCAAGCAGATCAACGACCACTACGGCCACGCGGTGGGCGACCAGGCCCTCAAACACCTGGCGTCGCTCATCCTGTCCCAGAAACGGGCCGGAGACATCGCCGCCCGCTACGGCGGCGAGGAAATCGTGCTCATTTTGCCCTATACCGATGCCGCCGACGCCTTGATCGTGGCGGAACGGATCCGCCAGACCGTGGAGAAGACACCGCTACGCACCGACGGCCTCGAAATCCCGCTGACCGTCAGCGGCGGTCTGGCTTCCTATCCCCGCGACGCCAAAGATCCTGACAGCCTGCTGGAATATGCCGACAAGGCCATGTACCGGGCCAAAGGAGCAGGGAAGAACAACATCGCCCTCTTCCACAACGACCGGCGCCGGTACCTGCGTATCGACCGGCAGCGGCCGCTCGCCGTACGCCCACTCGGCACCACCGACGCGACCGTCCCCGGCCATACGGTCAACCTTGGTATCGGCGGTATCTTTTTCTCCTGTGCCCGGGCCTTTCCCCCCGAACAGTTCCTCGAAATCACCGTCCAGGAACCGGACGGTGATCTGTTCTGCATCGGTCGGGTGGTGCGTTGCACACCGGAGACACCGGACCGGCACGCCATCGGGGTCTCCCTCGCCTTCCAGGAGCTGGACCGCCGCTACAAGAATCACATGGCCCGGCTGCTGGCCCAGGAGGAAGAAAAGGCGTAAACGAACTCATGCCGCCGGATAGGGGAAGTCGTCGTTGTCGACCAGCTTGAACATGCGCTGTTTCTTGCCGGTCTTTTCCTGATGGTACTCCACCAGCCGGCCGACCGCCTCGACAATGGTGTCGAAATCGGCCCCGCGCAGCACCCGCCGTCCCACCTGCGGCCGGCCGCCGCCCTTGCCGCCGACGTAAAGATCGTACCCCTTGCGGGTGGCGACGATGCCGATATCCGCCAGGGTGGCATTGGAGCAGGAAGCGGGACAGGCGGCGAAGGCGATTTTCACTTTCGGCTTGATGCCGGTCCGAGAACCGTACCGTTCGTGGATCACCCTGGCGAGTTTCTGGCCGTCTGCCGTAGCCAGATTGCAGTGCGGCTGACCGGCGCAGACCTTGAGCTTGGGGAACAGACCAGCCCTCTTGATATCGGCGCCGGCGGCCACCACAGCCGCCTCGACCTCGGCCAACGCCTCGGCCGGCACATCGACGAGCCGCAGGTTCTGGACTGTGGTCAGATAGACGCCGAAACCAAACCGTTCGGCCAGCTCGGCCACCGTCTGCAGGATGGGCAGCGGCAGACTGCCGCCGGGCAGGAGGATCGTCAGGTTTTTCGTCTCGTTTTTCTTTGCGTCAGTGTCTTGTCGCATCGGAACCCCTCCACTACTGTCTTCTGCCTCGCGGGAAGCCTGGCAAGCCCGCTCGGCACGTTGCATTTTTACCGGTTCATCATCACTTTCCGCTTTTCCTTTTCGGAAAATTCCTGTATGTATGGCGAGAAAGCCTACCCCCGGGATCCGTAACGGAAATTTTACGGATATTTTTTTCCGGTTGTATCCTTAAAAGGAGGAATCCATGGCCCACCACAGCAGCAACCCCTACGGCACCGACATGCGGGCCACGGAGGCCATCGACCGTCAGCGGGAACGGGAACGGCAATACATGATCCAGCAGGCCTCCCGCGAGGCCGACACCCTGGCCGTCAAGCTCGTCCAGCGTCTTCTCGACGCCAAGGTGCTGGAGACCTCCGCCGAAAAGACGATCAGCGGGCTCATCGCCGGGCAACTCCGGAAACTCGCCACCATGGATGAATTCGCCATCCAGTACAAGACGGCACCGATCCGCACGCTGGTGCCGGATCCCAACCTCGTCAGTCTCTACATCACCCAGTACATCGTCGAGGACCTCATCGACCATCCCAAGGTTCAGGACATCTACGGGGACGACTTGGACATCTACCAGACGGTGGATTCCGTCTTGCGGGTTTTGCGTCCCGGTCAGTGATCCGCCGGATCGAGATCCAGGTACGTGTAGCCCTTCAGTCCACGATGATAGCGGTTGAACAACCGCATCGCCTCGTTGGGCCGTAGGCGGTCCTCGCGGATCGCCCGGTCGAACTGGCGCTTCATGCGGCGGGCGAGTTCGTTGGGGCCGTACTGGACCAGGGAGAGGACCTGTTCCAGGTTGGTGCCCTCGATGATCTCCTCGATGTAGTACCCGCCCTCTTCGTCCTCGTCCAGAAAGACGTGCGCCTCGTTCACTCGGCCGAACAGGTTGTGGAGATCGCCCATGATGTCCTGGTAGGCGCCGGTGAGAAAGATGCCGAGATAGTACGGCTCGCCGTTCAGGTCGTGCAGCGGCAGGGTGTCGCGGCCCTCCCCGTACAGATCGATGAAGGTGGCCACCCGGCCGTCGGAGTCGCAAGTGATGTCCACCAGGGTGCCGCGCCGGCGCGGTGGTTCATCGAGCCGGTGCAGGGGCATGATCGGGAAGAGCTGCCCCAGGCCCCAGTGGTCGAGCATCGACTGGAACACACTGAAGTTGCACAGATACTGATCGCTCATCCGGCTTTGCAGTTCGACGATCTCCTCCGGCACGTATTCGGCGCCCTCGAAGGCGGCCAGCACCCGCTCGCTGATCTGCCAGAAATACTGCTCCACGGCCGCCTTTTCCGGCAGGTCCAGTAGGCCGATGGAGAAATGCGCCTCGCTCTCCTCCCGGCACTGCAAGGCATCGTGATAGGTCTCCAGGGCGTTGCCAGGAGTGAAGTGGTCGAGGATGTCGCGCATCTCCTCCACCAACTTGTGATCCGGGTCTCCGGTTGCCGTCGTGCCGCGTTTCTTGATGTTGCTGAAGGTCTCCACCACCAGCACCGAATGGTAGGCGACGATGGCCCGGCCGGACTCGTTGATGATCACCGGCGGCCGCACCCGCTGCGCCTCGCAGACGTCCATGACGTTGTAGACGATATCGCGGGCATACTCGTTCAACGAGTAATTGGCCGAGGAATGAAAGGTGGTGCGGCTGCCGTCGTAATCGACTCCGAGGCCGCCGCCCACGTCCAGATACTCCAGGTCGTGGCCGAGCCGAATGAGTTTGGCGTAGTACATCGCCCCTTCCCGCACCGCCTTCTTGATCGCCATGATGTCCGGCACCTGGGAACCGATATGGAAGTGGGCGAGCTTCAAACAGTCGGCAAGACCGGCGGCCCGCAACCGTTCGGAGACTTCGACCAGCTCGCTGGTGGACAGCCCGAACTTGGCATCCTCGCCGGAGCTGGCCGCCCACTTGCCGCTGCCCTTGGCGGCAAGCCGCAGGCGGACACCGAGGATCGGCCGGACGCCGAGCCGCTCCGCCTGGCGCACCACCGTGGCCACCTCTTCCGGCTTCTCGATGACCAGGATCACCTTCTTGCCCAATTTCCGACCGATGAGGGCCGTTTCCACATAGAGGGCGTCCTTGTAGCCGTTGCAGACGATGAGCGCTTCGTCGTCCTCGTGGATGGCGAGCGCGGCGAACAGCTCCGGTTTGGAACCGACCTCGAGACCGTAATGGTAGGGGGCGCCGGCGTCGATGATCTCCTCGACCACCTCGCGCAACTGGTTCACCTTGATGGGATAGACCCCCTGGTAGCCCCCCTGGTAGCCGAACTCCTCGATGGCGAGCTGGAAGGCACGGTTGATGCGCATCACCCGGTTGCGCAGCAAATCCTGGAAACGGATGAGCATGGGAAAATGGAGCCCTTGCTCCAGGGCGGCACGCACCACCTCGACGATGGGGATGGCGGCCCCCTCCTCCTTGAGGGGCGCCACGGTCACCCGGCCCTGGTCGTCGATGTCGAAGTACCGCAGTCCCCACCGCCGAATGCCGTAGGTTTCCCGCGCCTGTTCGATGCTCCACGGTATCGTCATTGTGGTTTACGCGTTGTGGTTTCCGGTTTGATGGAATCGCAAAAAATGCGATTCCACCGAGTTCACGCTTTGTAACCCAATGTCGTTGACTTAAGGGTTTGATTTTTCAAAAAAACTGTTTGG
>CAYRGZ010000058.1:0-15186 GCA_964423785.1 uncultured Desulfobulbia bacterium | reverse complement strand
CGTCCGTATCGTTCGCCAGCACGTTCACCGTGACCAGCGGCGTATCCTCGGCCGTGGTCCCGCTATCGTCATTGGCAACAGGCGCATCGTTCACCGGCGTCACGGTCACGCTCACGGTGCCGGTCGCCGTGCCGCCGCTGCCGTCGGAAATCGTATAAGTGAAACTGTCGCTACCGTTGAAATTGAGCGCCGGTGTGTACGTGAACGTGCCGTCGCCGTTGGCAATTACGCTGCCGCCATGGAGACTGGATGCGTCATACGCTACCACTGCCAGAGAATCACCATCCACATCGATATCGTTGGCCAACACGTTCACCGTGACCAGCGGCGTATCCTCGGCCGTGGTCCCGCTATCGTCGTTAGCCACCGGCGCATCGTTCACCGGTGTCACGGTTACGCTCACGGTGCCGGTCGCCGTGCCGCCGTTGCCGTCGCTCACCGTGTAGCTGAACGTGTCCGTGCCGTTGAAATCGGCCGCCGGCGTGTACGTGAACGTACCATCACCGTTGTCCACCACCGTGCCGCCGTTGGCCGACGTCGCGTCCACGCCGGCCACTACCAGCACATCGCCGTCAACGTCCGTGTCGTTCTTCAGCACGTCACCCGTGGTCACAGGAGTATCTTCAGCGGTCGTGACACTGTCTGCCACCGCCACCGGCGCATCGTTGACTGGTGTCACGGTTACGGTCACGGTGCCGGTCGCCGTGCCGCCGTTGCCGTCGCTCACCGTGTAGCTGAACGTGTCCGTGCCGTTGAAATCGGCCGCCGGCGTGTACGTGAACGTACCATCACCGTTGTCCACCACCGTGCCGCCGTTGGCCGACGTCGCGTCCACGCCGGCCACTACCAGCACATCGCCGTCAACGTCCGTGTCGTTCGCCAGTACGTCGCCCGTGGTCACAGGAGTATCTTCAGCGGTCGTGACACCGTCTGCCACCGCCACCGGCGCATCATTGACATTATTCACCGTCACCGTGACGGTGGCCTGGGCGCTATTGCCGCTGTTATCCTCAATCGTATAGGTAAAGGTTTCGATCCCCGTATAATCGGCCGCCGGCGTATAGAGAATGGAAGTGGCATTGTTGGTGACCGTACCGCCGGCGGACGGCACGCTCACTGCCGTGATGGTGAGGGTATCGCCCGGATCCGGATCAGAATCGTTGGCGAGCACATCGAGAACATTGGCCGCCGTATCCTCCTGAACCAGGAACGTATCATCCACCGCCACCGGCGGGTTGACGCCGTGATGCTGGCCGTGACACGTCACACAGTTGGAGCCGCTAAGCATGCCGGAGGCGCTGCCGATAAGTACTCCCCCGCCAACGATATCGTGACACAGCCCACAATTGTTGTTGTGGACGTAATAGATGATCTCGTTGGGCGTCGATGCCGGTGAATGGCAGGTAGTACACGATGTGCCGGAACCGGAGAGTTCGTTGTGATCCTGTACCCGATGCGACCAGAAGTAACCGGCGCCGTGGCAATCATAGCAGCCACCGGCACCACCGAGAGCGCTGCCCGTGGAACCGGAGACCAGATACCCGAGGGAATCGTGACAGAGGGCACACTGGCTCGCATGAACATCGGCCACGATATCCGCCGCGCCGGTGGGATCGTGACAATCGGCACAGGTTGTCGGTTGGGGTGGGACGACAGACGTATCGGTGGATGTCACCAGGGTGGAATGATCCACGGTGGTGTGGGAGTAGAAGTAGGTCCAGCCATGGCAAGAATCGCAGTTGCCGCCGCCGGCCGCAGCACTACCGATCAGCACTCCTTGATTGTCGTGACATAAGCTGCAGTTATTGTTGTGGGTGACAGTGAGATGGTTGGTGGTGCCGTCAGGATCGTGACAGCGGGCGCAAGAGGAGCCCGTCGACGTGATATCCGTGCTGTGATCCGTGGCCGGATGGAGGACGGCGAATCCGGCACTATGACAGTCAACACACGTATTGGGCGCCTGCCCCTCCCGACCTTGGGCGCTGCCGATGAGCACACCGTCCTGATCGTGGCAGGATGAACAGGCCTGATGATACCGGGGATCGATGGTCATGATGAGCACATCACCCCAGTGGCAGTTACCGGTGCCGCACGAGGTACCGGACGAGGTGACGAAATTCGGAATGTGCGGGGCGTTCTGATGGGAGTAGAAATACTTGCCGTGACAGGTCTCACAGTCTCCGCCGCCGGCGGTGATAGCGGCCATGACCTCGGGCCGGGTGCTCTGATGGCAGGTGCCGCAGTTGTTTTTGTGGACCGTGGCGACGATATCCACCCCGCTGCCGTGACAAGTGGCACAGCTGGCCGTGTCGAAAAGCCCCGTATGGACATAGACATTGGGTTTGAACCCATCGGCCGCCTTGTGGCAGCCGGAGCAATCGACCCCCGTATTGTGGGTTGCGTTCAGCCCGTCCTCGGTCCAGTAGCTGGTAAGAGTGTGGCAGACCTGGCAAATACCGGTGGGGGGGGTGTTGACGAGATCGACGAAGCCGTCCTCGGGCGCGAAAAACTGTACCGGCCGCTCACCACCACCCGGCACCCGTACGCGGGACCGGATCAACTGACCGTAGATGATACCGAACCGCGTTCCGTACCCTTCGGCCAGCACGTTGCCGGCCACGGTGATGGAGGTGGCGTCGGCCGCGACGATCTCGAAGGTAGCGGAAGGCTTGTCTCGATCGGCCACGAACACGAGGCCCCGGCCCGGGCCGGTCTTGGCATTCCAATCAGCCGGGCTGGCCCAACCTGGTTTGGCTATTACATTAGAATAGGTGATAACGGAGCGGAGATGCTGAGGGTCCGAATAGTCGACGGAAATACCGGTGATATCACCCCGCACCAGGTAGAGGGAATCTGGATCACTGGCCGTATACTGAAGCTGGCTTTGAAAATGGGGATCGTGACAATCGACGCACTCGGTGGTCCAGCCGGAGAGCCGCCCAGCAATGACGTTGCCGGAGTGCAACAGCATCTTCGGCCCGGTACCGGTGCCATCGTGGCAGCTGAGACAGATGAAATTCTTGGCTGTATCGTCGATATTGCCGGGGTCCGGCACATAGCCGGGCCAGGCATCGAAGGGATACTCGTGACAGCTCTTGCAGGATATCCCGTTTTCTGCATCATGGGGGGCATGCAGCAAGGATCCCACGCCAACGCCCGTCACCACAAACAGCAGACAGGCAACCAAACTGCCGACCAGAACCACCGTTCGTTGCATCATCGATTCCTTCCTGTCCCCGGCAACTATGTACAACTCGTAAAAAATCGCAGCCGGCCCAGGCCTGACACGATAAACCAACGATTTACGACGGCGAACTCGATGGAATCGTATTTTTTACGATTCCATCAAATATGATGAACCCGTAAAAACTCGCGGTCGGTGCAGGCCTGACACGGTAATTCAAATGGTTACGAAGCGTGAACTCGATGGAATCGCAGTTTTTGCGATTCCATCAAATATGAACCGTCGAAAACGTCGCATCCAGCCCGTATTGCAACGGTCTGCGCACCTTGAGCCCTACTAGCTTGCAAAATTCACGCCGCCAGATCAACACTTGCAATCAATTGATATCCAACTATTTTTTTTGCCCCGAAAAGTTTCACTCTACAAGCAAACAAAAAAATGGGGCATTTCCCCCATTCTCACCCCCACCGAACGGGGGCCAACCGTCCCCACATAGCGAGGAATGCCCCAATATTTTATCACGCGACAGGGATATTCAGGAAACCGGAGAAAAAAACAGAATACGTGAACGGTCGTGCGTGCGCAGGAAAGCGGTAATCAATCGGACCGGTTGTGGCAGGGAAAGAGAAGGATGAAGGTACTGCCGCCCCCTTCGATACTGTCGAGCAACAGATGGCCGCCAGACATCTGCATGATCCGCCGGACCACCCACAGACCAAGCCCGATGCCGGCCTTGCTCTCTTTGGTCGTGTAGGTGATATCCCAAATCACCGGATGCAGGGTGGCGGGAATGCCCCGACCTTGGTCCTGGAGCTGAAGTGCCATATAGGTACCGACCGGCACCTCCCCCAGCGGGCCGGGCCGAGGAGTGTCCAGGGACTGCAACCCACTCCGAAGCGTAATCGTACCGCCACTCGGCATCGCCTCCCGGGCGTTCTTCACGAGATTGATCAACGCCTGTTCGACAAAAAAGGTATCCACCAGCACCGGCCGTTCTTCCTCGGCAAGATCGAGGACGAAGGAAAAGCCGTCCAGCAACATGCCACGCAGCACGGATTCGATCCCCTGCACCACCTGACGCAGGGAAACCGTGCTCGGCCGCGCCGCTCGCCGACCGGCCAGCACCTGCAGGTTGGCGGTAAAATTCTGCCCCAAGCGACAGGCGACGAGCAGATGGTCGACGAACGACGCCTCCGGCGACGGTAGGTCGCTCCCTTGCAGAAGCTGACTGAAAACCCCCACCGACCCGAGGACGTTGTTGAAATCATGGGCAATGGCCGACGCAAGCCGCTGAAGGCGGTCATCCTCCTCCAAAGGCGGCTCAACAACGACGCTGACCCGCATACCTGTTACCGGGCCGGCGAGATGCTGGCCGTACAACCGTACCCTCTGCCGGCTGCCCGCGGCCAACCGACACGGAAACGAGCCCGCCATATCGCCAGCCAGCCAGGCCGCACAATCGGATCGATCCCCCTCAACCACGAGGGTCGAAAAGTCTCTTCCCATCAGTTCGGTCAGGGAACAACCGAAAAGGGGCTCGGCGGCCCGGGATACCCAACGTACCCGCAGCCCGTCATCGAGCCAGAATTCGGCAGAAGGAGACGCATCCAACAAAGTCGTCAAAATTGCTGTGTCCATTGTCGCAGTACTCCCATTGCACACCCCGCTTGCTCCTGCTAGTATGGGGCTGCCATGAAATTCTTCGTTACCCTCATCGGTCTGATTCTCATCTTCGAGGGACTCCCCTACGCCGCCTTCCCGGAGACCATGCAGCGCTGGCTCGCTCAACTCGTACAGGAAAACACGGCCATGCTCCGGTTGTTGGGTGCCTTTGCAGTGGGCTGCGGCCTCCTTCTTTGTTACCTCACCCAGCGCACGACGCTCTTCGACTGAATGTACCGTCTCGAAGACTACGACTTTTTCCTGCCGGAAGATCGCATCGCCCAGCAGCCAGCCGACCGGCGCGAGGCCTCGCGCCTGCTCGTCTGCCGCTACCGGTCCGGCGACCTGTCCGACCACCGGTTTCCCGACATCCTCGAATTCTTACGGCCCGGCGATCTCCTCCTCTATAATGACACCCGCGTCTTCCCGGCTCGGCTCCTCGGCCGTAAGCCAACAGGAGGCAGGGTAGAGATTCTCCTCCTCCACTACCCCGCCACGACCGACACCGGCGTATCGATGACCACCGCCCTTCTCCGCAGTTCGAAACCAGTGCAACCCGGCATCCGCATCCAGATCGGTCCGGACCTGCAGGCAGAGGTCGTCGAACGGCTGGCCGGGGGGCAGGCCCGGGTCGCGCTGACCGGTGACGGCGATCTCGATACCCTGCTCGAGCAGTACGGTCAGATGCCACTCCCCCCGTATATTCGCAGACCCCAGGGTTCGGACGCCCGCGACCGGCATCGGTACCAGACCGTTTATGCGGCAAAAACCGGCGCCGTCGCCGCACCGACGGCGGGACTGCATTTCAGCGACGCCATACTCCGCCAACTGGATAGTATGGGGGTACAGCGGGCCGCGGTCACCCTACACGTCGGTTACGGTACCTTTGCCCCGGTTCGCACTGCCGACATCCGCGATCACCGCATCCATGCCGAATACATCGAGGTCGACACGGCAACCAGCGAGGCTGTCAACCAAACCCGCAAGCGGGGCGGCCGCATCGTCTGCGTCGGTACCACCACGGCCCGGACGGTGGAATTCTGCTGTGACGAATCCGGTCGGCTCCACCCGTACCAGGGTTGGTGTGACCTCTATATCTATCCCGGTTATCGTTTCAAACTGGTGGACCGCCTGCTGACCAATTTCCATCTACCCCGGTCGTCCCTCCTGTTTCTGGTCAGTGCCCTGGCCGGCCGAGAAACCATCCTGCGGGCCTACGCCCATGCGGTACAGCACGGCTACCGCTTCTTCAGCTACGGAGACGCCATGCTCCTCCTGCCATGATCCTGGATTCGTGAGCGTTCGTGCGTGCGCCAGATACGCGAAGGCAGATAGTGAGCGCAGCGAATGACCGACTGACGGTTGCCGACAAAGGAGATGGCGTACGCACGGACGCCCCGAAGGGCTGCCTTATACACGGGATGAATATCCCCAAACAGGGATCTTTGTTTGTAACGCGCTGAAATGACAGTCAACAACAACAAAACATCCAATATTTGGTAATCCCGTAAAAAGTCGCTGTCGGTCCAGGCCTGACACGATAATTCAAGGGGGTACACCCCGCGAACTCGATGGAGGTGGTGAGCGCAGCGAATGACCGATCGCATTTTTTTGCGATTCCATCAATATTCTGTCACGGATCCAGGATGATTTCCAGCAGGGTTGGACGGGGAGCATCTCTCGGGAATGGATTACGAACGGCGAACCGTCGGAAGCGAACTTTGTTGCGATTCCAACAAAAAACGGGTGACCGTCAGACGACCGCCACCCGTTGCCACATCGGAAACGGAACCCTACCCGTCAGGAAGAGCACCCGCAGGCAGCGCTGGACGAGCACTCCTTGGCGGAAGAATCCTTTGAGCAGGAACCACCGTCCTTGGCGCCGTTCTTTCCACAACCGGAGCTGGAATAGCCGTCGGCATACCAGCCGCCCCCCTTCAGGTGAAAGGTGCTCATGCTGATGAGCTTCTTCAGCGGGCCGGCACACTCCGGACATTCCGTGAGGGGGCTATCCTTGAAACTCTGCCAGGCCTCGATCACCTTGTTGCAACGGGAGCATTCGTACTCATAGATGGGCATGGCTCTTCTCCTTTGCGTCGTGGCAGGCAAGACACGGGCTGCGCCCGTATCACCTGGTATGGTTGGAAATCCAAAATACTGCCGGGGAGTTGCCTGAACGGCGTGCCGAAGCGACTCCCGGCACCTCGCTATCTGCGCCCGATACCGTAATTCTCCCCGGCCGTTCTGTCAATGGCTCAGACCATTTTTTGCGACCTCCTTTCCTCCACCCTGCAGCTCCGCCATTTGCGACTCCCTTTCGCAATTTGTAACGCAAAACATCACAAGTGACCGGTCCCGCAAAATCTGCTACGATTATGGAAACACCATTGTGACGGAGGCGCCCATGCAACGAATCCTACTTGCCCAGGCGGCGGAAGGAATGACTCTGGCTAAGGACGTGGTCACTCCGGAAGGCCGCGTGCTTTGTGGCAAGGGCACCGAATTGACATCCGCCCTCATCGACCGGCTCCGGCGCATGGAGATTGCCGCCATCACCGTCGAGGGGCATCCCATCGGCGCCCCGGTTGATCCAGCCACAGCCAAGGCGGCCATCGAGAAACGTTTCGAAAAGGTGACGGCCGACCCCGTTCTTTACAATTTACGCCAGATCCTCATCGACAGGATCTCTACCAACGGCGCACCGTGAGCCTCATGGCAGTATCCGGCCCTTCCCAACCCGATCTCTCACCATGAACGACGACCTACGCGACAAATTCAAAAAGGCCCTCCGCCACAGTCAGAACCTGCCCACTCTGCCGGGCATCATCCGGAAACTCACCACCATGGCGGATGATCCGAACACCACCACCGAACAGATGGGGCGGGTGATAGCCAAGGACCATATCCTGGCCGCTAAATTGCTTCGCCTGGTGAATTCGGCCTTCTACGGTTTTCCCCAGCGCATCAGTTCCCTGTCAAGCGCCATCATCCTCCTCGGCTTCAACGTCATCAAGAGTCTCATTATCAGTAGTTCCATTTTCGATCTCATGGAGAGCCAGGACGTCCAACTCTGGGAACACAGTCTCGGCTGCGCCGTAGCCTGCTCGGTACTGGCGAAACACCTGGACATATCTGACCCGGAAGAAGTCAGCACTGCCGGTCTCATCCACGATATCGGCAAGGTGGCGATCAAGATGGAACTACCGAACCAATACGACGCCATCAGTCGACTGGTGACAGAAAACCAGACGAGCCGCCGTGAGGCGGAACAACAACTTCTCCACCTGGATCACGCCGAGGCGGGCGGCTGGCTGGCCCGCACCTGGAACCTCCCCCCCAAACTGGTGGAACCCATCGCCCTACACCACGCTCCCGGTCAAGCAGAAAAAGAACCGCTCGCCTGCGCCATCGTCCATTTCGGGGATCTTTTGATTCGCGCGCTAGGATACGGACACGGAGACGACATCTGGGTACCGCCCCTCGACCGGGAGGCCTGGCAGATTCTGGGGCTGACGACGGACGATCTCGCCTCAATCATCGACGAGATCGAGGAGAAACTCTGGGATGTCAGGGGATTCAGCATGGAACTCCAGACGGAACCCGGGAAGACGCCATGTTGACCAGGATTCTGGTGGCAGCGGATACGCCCATCTTGTCGGAGGCTGCCCGCCTCCTCCTCGAGGCCCGCGGTCATCGGCTGAAAATCTTCGACGATTTCGCCAGGGCGGTGGGCGCCGTGCTCGACGAGCCGCCGGACTGCATGATCGTGCAAAAAGGATTTGCCGACGGCCACGACACCGATCTCATCGCCACGGCCAAGGCCTCACTCCAAAAAACCAACGTTCCCGTGCTCCTGGTTCTCTCCTCCGAGAGCGAAGCCAATCTCGACTGGCAGCGGTATCCGGTGGACGACATCATGATCACGCCATTCTCCCCCGAACTTCTCGCCGCTCGGCTTTCCCTTGCCGAGGCCCGCATGCTGCGGGTCTCCGACAACAACCCGTTGTCACGACTGCCCGGTAACACCTCGATCATCAAGGCCATCACCCGCACGCTGGAGTCGCCCAAACAATATGCAGTCTGCTACGTCGATATCGACAACTTCAAGCCTTACAACGATCGCTACGGCTTCAGCCAGGGAGACGATGTTATCCTTATGGTGGCGCGCATCATCGTCAATGTGGTCGAGGAATTGGCCCGGGACGACTCCTTCGTCGGTCATATCGGCGGTGACGATTTCGTCTTCATCGTCCCGATGGAAAAGGCGGAACCGATCTGCCAGAAGATCCTGGCCAACTTCGACACCGTAAAGACCATGTTCATCGACAAGAAGGATCTCGCATCCGGGGGATTCACCGGCATCGATCGCCTCGGGCGAGAGACCCGTTTCGGGCTACTGAGTCTCTCCATCGCCGTGGTCAAGACCGGCAAGGGAAGCAATTTCCGCCATTACGGCGAAGTAGCGGCAGCGGCGAGCCAGGTCAAGCATCACGTCAAGCAGCAGGAAGGCAGCAATTATCTCATCGATCGGCGTTCTTCTTGACCTCCTCCAGAAACCATATTGGAATCGCCAAAATACGATTCCAACGATTCACTGGTCACAACCCGTTGAATTATCGCATCATTCCTGCACGGATGACGATTACCCACGAGTCCATCACGATTCCATCAAGCATTCCCTGCGGGCATCGCGGGCATTGTTACAGATCAGATTGAATGCTTGGAGCCATACTCACTGTACCGAATTAGCAGACTGGCAACGCTGCGCCGTTACCTTCCTACCATAATTAGCTAATTCCGTTACAATCCCCGCTAGTATCCCCAAAAACGTCAAACCAACCCCAAAAAAACAAAAAAAAGTATTGCAAAAATATTTTGTTCTGGATATAAATTGGCATCCGTTCAACCTACTAATCCGTATAGGAGGGGAATCATGTCCAAGACACTCGTCGAGATGGCTGCAGAAATCGTTCAGGCCCAAGCAGCCAGCAAGGAAATGACCAACGAAGACATCACTCAAGCCCTGCAGAGCACCTTCAAGACGTTGAGTTCCCTGCAGGTGGAAGAGACCCGTCTGGCCAGCAGTCTCGAAAGCGGTGCTCCGACCGGCGCTCCCATCGATCTACCGCCGGAAAAATCCATCCAGCGCAACAAGATCATCTGTCTGGAATGCGGCCAGGAGTTCAAGATGCTGTCCCCCAAGCACCTGCGCTCCCACGGCCTCACCGGTCGCGAATATCGTCGCAAATACGGCTTCTCCCTCCGGCAGCCGCTTTGCGCCAAGTCTCTGTCCGAACGCCGCAAGAAGGCAGGCAAGGAACGGGGGTTGCCCGAAAACCTGCGTAAGGCCATCGAAGCCCGCCGCAAGAGCAAGGCTTCCTGACAGCAATCATCCTCCCAAACGACACTTTACGAAAGGGTATCTGTGTGGTAACAGATACCCTTTCGTTTTTTGTATCCCACCTCTTCTTACGTGATCGTTACCTGCGATGATCGGCGTATTCGACTCTGGCGTTGGCGGCATGACCGTGGCCCGCGCCATCGAAGAACGGTTGCCCGACTGTGGCCTCGTCTATTTCGGCGACTTGGCGCGCACCCCGTACGGCTCGAAGAGTCCCGAGGTCATTCGCCGCTACGCCATCGAGAACACGGAATTTCTCCTCGACCGGGGTGCCACGGTCATCGTCATCGCCTGCAACTCCGCCTCGTCGGTGGCCACCGATGCCATCCGGGAACGCTTCGATGTGCCAGTGTTCGAGGTCATCTCCCCGGCGGTGGAGCTGGCCGTACAGCGCTCCCGCACCGGCCGGATCGGGGTCATCGGCACCCGAGCCACCATTCTGTCTGGTATCTACCAGCGCTTGATCCGCGCCGCCCGTTCCGACGCCACCGTCTTTGCCCAGGCATGCCCCCTGCTCGTTCCCCTGGTGGAAGAAGGCTGGGCCAACCGACGGGAAACCAAAATGATCCTGCGGCGGTATCTCGCCCCTCTGCGGCAACGGCAGGTGGATACCTTGGTGCTTGGCTGCACCCATTATCCCCTGCTCACCAAGCTCATCCAACCCCGAATCGGTCGCCGGGTGGCGGTCATCGATTCAGCCCAGGCCATGGCCGACCGTCTATACCGCTTCCTCGACGAGAACCCGGCAGCCCGGGCGCGACTGGCAGCGGACCGGCAAAAACGGTATTATGTCTCCGATCGCCCCCCGACCGCCGACGGAATCGCTGCCGCCATCCTCGGCCGGCCGGTGGAGTTGCTCATCGCCTGAACAGGAGGTCACGGCTATGCCCTTTGAGCCTGTCGCAAAACCACCCCGGCTTTTCACGCCGGCGGAATCCGGCGGGGCCTCCCTCTGGCGCGCCCGGTCCATTTGCCGGATGGCAACCTTCGTGTTTTGCGCCGCTTTAGTCCTGTCGGCCGTGTCCGCCGTCGCCGCGCCGCTCACCCCGATCGAGGTGGCGACCCGCTTGCAAGAGATCTACGACGCCACCACCACCCTGGTCGCCGACTTTCACCAGATCACTACCGTCCAGCTCCGCCGAGCGCGCAAGAAGGAGGCTTACGGCACCCTGTCCATCAAAAAACCGGGCCGCATGCGCTGGGATTACCGCCAACCAGACCGCCAGGTCCTGGTGTGCGACGGCAACACTCTGACCCTGTACACGGAAAAGACGAAGCAGATGACCACCGGCGACGCCCGCCGCTACCTGCAGTCCGACATCACGTACGCCTTTTTCACCGGAAAGGGCAAGATCACGGCCGATTTCGACGTGCGCGCCCCCCTGGAAGGGCCGGTGGTGACGGAGGAGGGGCTCTACCGCATCCGCCTCATTCCCAAGAAACCACACCCACACGTCGAGTCCATTACTGTGGTCGTGGACAGCACGCAATTCCTGCCCCGCGCCATGGATATCCTCGACCGCTTCGGCGGACGCACCGTTTTCGAATTCACCAATATCCAGCGCAACGTTGCCATCGCCGACGAACGGTTCCGCTTCACCCCGCCGCCGGGCACCGAGATCATTCGTCAGGAACCATGATACACTCCCGACTGCGGCTGGCCCTAGTGGCCATGCCCTGGCCGCCCTTCAACCGGCCCTCCATCCAACTCGGCGTGCTTGCGGCCTTTCTCGAACAACAGGACCGTCGTATCCAGGTTTCCTGTTTTCATCCTTATCTGGCGGTGGCCCGCGCCATCGGCCCGGCCCTCTACCAGAAAATTTCGCGGCATCTATGGTTGAGCGAGGCCCTGTACGCCACCATCGCTTATCCTGACCACCAGGACGAGAGTCTGCCACTCTGCCGGCGTCTCTGGCGCCGGGCCGGCCTGGAGGAACGCGATCTCGGGAAGGTCCTCGACCAGTTACGCCACCAGTTCGATCGATTCATCGGCACCACGGACTGGCACGACTACGACCTCGTCGGGTTCAGTGTCTGTTTCAATCAACTGCTCGCCTCCCTGGCCGCCGTTCAGCGTATCAAGGCTCTTTTTCCCGACCTGGCGGTCGTGTTCGGCGGTTCGGCACTCGCCGCCGACATGGCACCGGCCCTGGCCCGACACGGTGGTGTGGACCATTGCATCTGCGGCGAGGGCGAGATGCCGCTCCTCCAGCTGTGCCGGAATCTGCTCGGCGATCCGCCGGGCGACACGGATACGCCCCAACAGATCGCTCACCTCGACCGGTTGCCGATTCCCGATTACGATGCCTACTTTGCCGAACTGCGGCGGGTATTCGGGGAAGGCGCCTTCATTCCCGTACTGCCGGTGGAGTTTTCCCGGGGCTGCTGGTGGCGACGGTGCACCTTCTGCAATCTCAACCGCCAGTGGCACGGCTACCGGGCCAAGAGCGGGCCGCGCATGCTGGCGGAGATTCGGACGCTCGCCAACCGCTACCGCAGCCTCGACTTCGCCTTTGCCGACAACGCGCTCCCCCGGCGACCGATGCAGACCTTTTTCGATACGCTGGCACACGGTCCCGATTACCGGTTCTTCGCCGAACTACGGGCCAGTGACGCCGACAGCTTCGACCGACTGGCCCGTGGCGGGCTGATCCGCATCCAGGTCGGAATCGAGGCATTATCCGATCGGCTCCTGGAACGACTCGGCAAGGGAACCACGGTCATGGACAACGTCTATGCCATGAAACGGGCGGTAGAGGCGGGTATCGCCCTGGAGGGCAACCTGATCCTCGAGTTTCCCGGCACCACCGAGGAAGAAATCCAGGAAACCCTGGACAGTCTGGACGTTGTCATGGCCTATCCGCCTCTGGATGCGGCCACGTTCTTTCTCGGCGCCGACAGTCCGGTGGCATGCCATCCCCGCCGTTTCGGTATTCGAGCCATCGGCGCCCATCCGTACCTGCGACGCCTCCTGCCCTTTCCTCTCCCCTTCGGCGTCCTCGGCTATCGCGGCGACCGCACCATCCAACGACGACGGTGGCGCCCAGTACGGGCCAAGCTGGAGCAATGGCGAGCGGCCCACCAGCGCCGCGGCACAGCCTGCTCCCTCGAGTGGCGGCGGGGGGAGGATTTCGGTATCATCCGCCAGATCCTGCCGGACGGAACCGTAGTCCACCACCGGCTGCGCGGCGCCTCGGCCCGTATCTACGAACGCCTAGCCACCCCGACCAACTTCACGGACCTGGCCAACGCCTACCCACGCTTTACCACCACCGACCTGCGCCGGTTCCTCGATGAACTGGTGGCAAAACGCTGCATCTTCCGCCACCGGGATACCTATCTCGCGTTGGCAATCAGCACGGAGAAACGCCCATGAACGACCTTCCTGCCCACGGCCACGGCGGCAACATCATCCAGATCGCCGCCGAACGGGGCTGCCGACCGGCGGACCTCGTCGACATGAGCAGTAACCTCTCGCCGTTCGGTCCGCCCCCGGACCTCTTGACATTCCTCTGCGAGCACATCGACGAAATCGGCTACCTGCCCGAGGCGGATAGCGGTTCCCTGCGCCAGCAATTCGCCAGCCGGCATGCCATCGATCCGGCCAAAGTTCTGGTCGGCAACGGCACCACCGAGTTCATTTTCAGCCTGCCCCGGATCTGCGACGCGAGCCGGGCCATCATCCTGCAACCGACCTATGGTGATTACGCCCTTGCCTGCCGACGAGCCGGACTCCCGGTGGAACACATCCCTGCCGGTCCGGATTTCGCCCCTCCCCTGGAACGACTGGCCAAGCGGCTCTCCGGCGGGGAGATGGTCTTTTTTTGCAACCCCAACAACCCCACCGGCAAGCTCATGCCCACCGCTGTCCTGCAAGAATTCATAAGCACCCACCGGCGGACGATCTTCGTGGTTGACGAATCCTACTTGCCCTTTTGCCGCCAGCCATCCCTCGTCGATGGCCACCGGGGGGACAACTGCCTCGTCCTGTGCTCCTACTCCAAAATCTTTGCGATCGCCGGCCTGCGCCTCGGCTTTCTGGTCGGGCCAGCCACGATCCTCGACCGCCTGCGCCAGTTCGAGCGGCCTTGGGGCGTCAATCGACTGGCCCAGTTGGCCGGCGAATTCCTGCTCGCCCACGGCGAGGCCTACCAACGTCAGGTGCTCGACTTCCTGGCCGCGGAACGGCCGCGCGTCATCGATATGTTGCGCAGTCTTCCAGGCCTTACGGTGATCGATGGGAAAACCCACTACATCCTCTGCCGGCTCGACACCGATCTTCGGGCGGGAGAACTTGCCAAACGCTGCCTGGCAGAAGGGATCATCATCCGCAACTGTGCCAACTTCACCGGCCTCGACGACCGCTACTTCCGCATCTCCCTCAAAAAGCCGGCCGCAAACGACCGCTTGCTCGCCATCCTGCAAGCCACGCTCACGTAACGCTATCTTATCTTGCAAAGCAAGAGTGCTAAGTGTAGTAGACGCCGCCCGAAGGGGCGCGGACCAGGATAGCCCGTGCCGTAACAGCCCGTTGAAAAACGGGCTGCGTGCGGCACACGGACGTGCCGCCGAATTCCGCCGGCTCTGAAAGAGCCAAGGAATTCGTGAGGTTGGCCGGAACTCGGTTCTGGCCAACTGTAGTCGAAAAAGCCAGGGATGACTTTTTCGACGGACTGGTAAAGAAGGGGCCGCAAGGCAAAAGGAAACCCCCCTTGGGAGTTAACCCGAGGGGGGTATAGAGGAAAGCAAAAGAGGAATCGGCGACGACCTACTCTCCCACCAAGTCTCCCTGGCAGTACCATCGGCGCTGAGGAGCTTAACTTCCGTGTTCGGAATGGGAACGGGTGTTTCCTCCTCGCTCTGGTCACCGAAAAATGATGAACCCGTAAAAACTCGCAGTCGGTCCAGGCATGACACGATACTTCACCTGGCTGCCAAC
>CAYRGZ010000057.1:0-15222 GCA_964423785.1 uncultured Desulfobulbia bacterium | reverse complement strand
AGTCGAAAAAGTCAGGGACGGCTTTTTCGAGAGACTGCTAGGAGGAGGCGGGGCCGCGGGCCACGAGGTGCGCAAGGATAAGGCCGAAGAAGCCGCTACCGTCCGAAGCTACGAAACGCCAGCCGAGGTGGCTGTGGCAGCCGGCGCACAGGGCGATCTGCCAGGCGTGGCCGGGGAACCAGGTGTGTTCCGTGGTCGGCGGACCCGTTGCCCGGCATCCCGGGGCCCGGCGAAAGCAGCCGATCCGGAAGGTGATGCCGGCGGGATTGGTGCACTGATGCCGGTGCTGATCGTTGACCGTCGTCCGGTCACGATTGCTCGTGATCAGGTGGTGGCAGAAGGCGCACAGCAGGGCGTCTTCCTCGTCGTCGCCGGCGGTCGGCCGGACCAGGGTCTCTTCGAAGAGGCGACCGGCGATACCGGGCAGCCGGTCGAGGCAAAAGAGCCCGTCGTTGGAGGAAAGCATGATCGAACCATACCATGATCACCTGTTCTGGTTCAATGTTCCCCGTAATCCACCGGGCCGCGCTGCAGGACCACGGTGGCGGCGAGCACTATGCCGATGCCGGGCAGGACGGCGGCCGGCGGCAGGCCGTGACCGAAAAGCCAGTCGATGACGATCACGAAACCGGGATACAGGTAGCTGTAGGCCATGACCCGGGTCGGACCGATGTGCAGGGTGGCCCATTGGGAGAGGAAAAAGGTGATCATGGTGGTGAAGACGGCGAGATAGAGGATGCCGGCCCAGGCACGGGCCGGCACGGTTGCCGGCGAGAAGGTCGCGAGCTTGGGAAGCGAGAACAGGAGCAGCCAGGCAACGCCGGTGACCATGATCCAGAAGGTCATCACTTCCATGGGTTCGCCGCGGTGGAACTTCTTGACCAGGGGGGTATAGAGGGCCATGAGCAGGCAGCCGCTAAAAAAAATGGCGTCGCCGCGGTTGCCGTCGAGAGCGAGCAGGCGTTGCATATCGCCGCGGAAGATCACCCAGAGGGCCCCGACCATGCCGAGTCCGAGAGCGGCCAGCCGGTGGCGGCCGAGGCGCTCGCCGAGAAGGAGGGCGCCGAAGAGGCCGGACAGACCGGGAACGGTGGTGTAGATGGCGCTGGTGTTGAGGGCGGTGGTGAAACGTAAGGAAAGAAACATCAGCCAGAAAAAGGCGGTGAGGCAAAAGGCGATGGTCGCATACCGTCCCAGGCGGGGAAGGGGAGGCGGCCGGAGGGAATGGCGGCGGCCGACCAGCGGCGCGAACAAGAGGGCGGCGACGATGAACCGTAACAGGGTGAGGAGCACCGGATCCAGATCCCGGGCAATGGCGGCACCGACGGTGAACGAGGTCGAGACCAGGGCGGCGGCCGCCAGCATGAGCCCGTGCACCGTGGCGGGCGGCGTGTCGGATCGGCGGTAAGGCATGTGGGGGCGAGGACGCGGCCGGGGTTGTCTTTTGATAGTGAATCGGGTATTACGGGTACGGACTCGGTAACGATGCCGGCGGCGTCGGCATTGTACCGGGTTTTCGTGAAATCGCAAAAGAGTGTTGGGGAGGGCCTGACCGGTTTTTCCCAAAGAGCCTCCGCCGGCGACGTCAAACCCGAAAGCCTTCTTCTTGTGCCGCGGAGGCTGTTTTTTTGTAAGGGTTACCAGCGGGGGAACGCAGCGATGTCGGACAAGAAAAGCGCCAGCAAGCCGATCACCGACGAGTCGATCCTGCGGGTCGCCAAGGAGGTGGTACTCAAGTTCATCGAGGTGCGCAGGGTGTCGCCGGAGAATTTCGGCGAACTCTTTGCCTCCATCTACCGGTCGATTCACGACACGGTCCGTGACCGGCAGGGCGATGACGCTTGATCCGGCCCGCAACCGCCGGCCGGACCGGGTCCGCGCCGTGCACATGATGGGGATCTGCGGTACCGGCATGGGGGCTCTCGCCGGCATGTTGCAGGAAGCGGGCTACCAGGTGCGCGGTTCCGACGAGAACGTCTATCCGCCCATGAGCGAGTTCCTCGCCCGGCGCGGCATCCCGGTCCACCGGGGCTACGCGCCGGAAAACCTCGAGCCGTCCCCCGATCTCGTGGTGGTCGGCAACGTCATCCGGCGTGACAATCCCGAGGTCCGCGCCCTGGCCGCAGCGGCCGTTCCGTACCTCTCCTTTCCCCAGGCGTTGGCCGAGTTCTTCATCCGCGACAAGGTTTCCCTCGTCGTCTGCGGTACCCACGGCAAGACCACCACCGCCTCGCTCCTCGCCTCGGCCCTGCATGAGGCCGGCCGCGATCCCTCCTTCATGATCGGCGGCATCGTCCGGGGATTCGAGCGCAACTTCCGTCTCGGTGGCGGGGATTGTTTCGTGGTCGAGGGGGACGAGTACGACACCGCCTTCTTCGACAAGGGGCCCAAGTTCCTCCATTACCGCCCCCGGGTGGCGATCCTGACCAGCGTCGAGTTCGACCACGCCGACATCTTCGCCGATTTCGCGGCGGTCAAGGCCGTCTTCCAACGCTTGGTTGCCAGCCTGCCGCCGGACGGCCTCTTGGTCGCCTGCTTCGACGATCCGGCGGTACGCGAGCTGGCCGCCGACGCGCCGTGCCCGGTGGCCGGCTACGGTACCGGGCCGGATTGTCGCTGGTGTCTGATGGCGTGCGATGCCGGTACGGGCCGGTTCATGGTGCGGCGCGACGGCGAGGCCTACGGTGAGTTCACCGTCTCTCTGCCGGGACGCCACAACGCCTTGAACGCCCTGGCGGTGCTGGTGGTGCTCGATTGGCTGGGGCTGGAAAAGGATGTCATTGCCGCCGGTCTGGCCGGATTTGCCGGCGTGCGTCGGCGCCAAGAGGTGCGGGGCGAGGTGGACGGCATCACGGTGATCGACGATTTCGCCCACCATCCCACCGCGGTGCGGGAGACCCTGGCCGCCCTGGCCGCCGCCTATCCCGGCCGTCGGGTGGTGGCTGTCTTCGAGCCGCGCACCAACTCGAGCCGCCGCCGGATTTTCCAGGAAGTCTACGCCACGGCCTTTGACCAGGCCGACCGGGTGCTGGTCCGCGAACCTTTACCGCACCACGCCATCGCCCCGGACGAGCTGTTTTCCGCCGCCCGCCTGGCCGACGATCTCCGAGCCCGGGGCATCCCGGCGGCCCATTTCCCCGACGCCGACGCCATCATCGAGACCCTGGCGGCCGAGGCCCGGTCCGGCGACGTCATCGCCATCCTTTCCAACGGCGGTTTCGAGGATATCCACCGTCGTTTGCTGGCCGCCCTGGCCGACCGTGCATCCTCGTCAGGTTAGTTGCCGTCCCCTGAACCCGGTCGCGCCAGCCGGTCGAACTCCTGGCGTGCCTCTTCCGACTGGAAGAGATCCGGATAGAGTTTTTTGGCGCAGTCGGGGCACAGGCCGTGGGTGATATCGGCCTCCGAATGGCTGCGCAGGTAATCCTCCATCCGCTTCCAGTATCCCTTGTCGTCCCGGATATCCTTGCAGTGGATGCAGACCGGGATCAGGCCGCGCAGGGTTTTGACCTCCTGCAGGGCCTGCTCCAACTCGCGGGTCCGTTCCCGGACCATCTCCTCGAGCCGATTCTTGTAGAGGTGCAGCTCCTCTTCCGCCTTCTTGTGTTCGGTGATGTCGTATAGGAAGACGAGGCTCGCCGGTCGGCCCTCCCATTCGATTCGTACCGCCGTGAGCTGCAGCCAGATGATGTGGCCCTTTTTGTGGATCACCTTCACCTGGTAGAAGTTGGGCACCGTCTCGCCCCGTTGGCGGCGGAGGTGCCGGTCCATGATCATCTGCTGGTGGTCCGGAGGCACGAATTCGAGAAACGACTTGTTGAGATAGTCTTCCTTCTTCGTGTAACCGGCGATGTCCAGGGCCTTCTGGTTGAAGAACTTGAGAATGCCGTCTTGGACGACCATGATCGCCTCGTTGGCGTTGTCCACCACGATGTTGTACCGTTCCTCGCATTGCATGCAGGTGGAGATATCCATCTGGGCGAGGACGACCTGGACGGTCTCCTCCTGGACAATGGGAAAGAGGTGGGAGCGAACCCAGCGCTTGGTGCCGTCGAATCCGGCCGATACCGGGTCGTATTCCAGGTCGGGGATCAGGACGCTGTCCCCGCCCTTGGCCTTGGTGAAGAAGGAGTCGATTCCGATCTCCTGGAATTGGGGATCAGAGAGAATATTGTACCGGTTGATGACCTGGTCGCTTGAGGCCTTCCAAAGGTCGAGCCAGCGCTGGTTCGCTTCCTGGGCGGTCCCGTCGGCGTCGAAGATGACGATGGCGAGCGGTGACTGGTCGACCAGGGCCTGGGCGCGGCTGGCGGTCTTGCTGAGTTCTTCCTGCAGCTTGCGGACATCGGCTTCGCCGTCGGGGATGTCCGCCCGGGGTAACTGCGGATTGCTACGCATGGGAACGTCTCCTGGTTGGGGGGAGGCATTGCGCCCAGGTGGCAAGGAGTACTGCTGCTTGCAGCTAATAATTCTTGAATTTGCGCCCTGTTGCAAGAAGAAAGTGCGCAAAGGAAACGACTTCACTGGGGAGTGGTTCATTTTTGGGGCCGTTGTTGTGGCGCCGGTAACGCACCCCTCGGCGGTGGACGCGGCGACGTCTTTTTCGGGATGTTCTTGATAACTATTTGGAATACAATGGAAAATTTACGAAGTGCCTGTTTTGTCGTGACTCCGTGAATCTACCTAGAAAAATAATGAATGCGTATTCAGTATTTTCCTTGACAACCACCCCGCTTTGGGCTAAGAATCGGAACTCGTATGCCATGCGGTCCGTTTTGATGGAATCGCAAAAAATGATGGCCTCGTAAAAAGTCGCAATCGGTGCAGGCCTGACACGATAATTCAACGGGTTACGCGCCGCAAACTCGATGGAATCGTAGTTTTTACGATTCCATCAAAAAATGCGATTCCATCGAGTTCACGGTGAGCAGCCTTTTGAATTGCCGTGTCAGGCCTGGACCGCCTGTGAGTTGTTACGGGGTTGTCCATTTTCGTGTCTCCAATGGCCTGACGAAATCCCGTGTTCCGGATGCGCGGGGCACGCGTGAACCACGCTGAGGCCCTGCTGGCAAAGGGCCTTGCCTGGGGTTTCGAGAAAGGGCCGCCGACCAAAGGAGCCTGGATACCGTGTTCGACGTAAACGACCTCCTCTACGTGGCCGCCTTCTTCCTCGGCGGTCTTGTTTTCGCCATCGGCCCCTTCATCATCGCCTTCTTCCTCGCCCCACGCCAGACCCGCAACTACGAACAACGAACCGGCCAGCTCATCGAGTGTGGTGTCGAGCCCATCGGTGACGCCTGGATCCGGTACGGCATCAACTACTACCTTTATGCCCTCATTTTCATCGCCTTTGCGGTGGACGTTCTGTATCTCTTTCCCGTGGCGCTCGTCTACGATACCGTCTTTCCGGTGCGGGATTTCGTCGAAGTGCTGATCTTCGTCGGCATCCTTTCCCTTGTCATCGTCTATGCCTGGAAGAAGGGGGTCTTCAAGTGGGAACGCAAGACATACCGCCGGCAATAGTTCGTTTCGCCGCCCTGGACAAAATCCTTGCCCTGGGGCGGGCGAACTCGCTGTGGCCGATGACCTTCGGTCTTGCCTGTTGCGCCATCGAGATGATGGCCACCGGCGCCTCACGCTTCGATCTGGCCCGGTTCGGGGCCGAGGTCTTTCGTCCCTCGCCGCGGCAGAGTGACGTGATGATCGTCGCCGGCACCATCAGCAAGAAGATGGCCCCGGCCGTCTTGACCCTCTACGACCAGATGCCGGAGCCGAAATGGGTCATCGCCATGGGTAACTGCGCCATCTCCGGCGGCCCCTTCGTCTTCGACGGGCAATACGGCATCGTCGAGGGGGCGGATAAGCTCTTTCCCGTGGACGTGTTCATCCCCGGATGTCCGCCGCGGCCCGAGGCCCTCATCGAGGGCATCCTGGAGTTGGAGGAAAAGATCACCGGCACGCGGCGTTGGCCGCGGGTCCAGGCGGGGTGAGTCATGGTGTGCGAAGACGTGGCAAAGGAACTGGAGGAGTTGATCGCCGCCGCGGCCGAACAAGGGCCTGAGGCCGAGGCCGCCGAGGAGACCGCCGCGGCTGAAACCGAGACCGAGACCGGGGCGGAGGCTGCCGAAGAGGCCGAAGCCGCCGAGCCGCCGCCCGGCACGCCGGTTCTGCGGCGCACCGAGTACGCCAAGGTGGGTTATCACCTCGACGCCACGGTGGCCGCCGACCAGGTGGTGGCGGCGGCCGAGATCCTCGACCGGCACCGGTTCTTTCTCGAGACGATCACCGGCGTCGACTGGCCGGACGACGGCCAGATGGAGGTGGTCTACGACTACAAGCACAGCGAGGAGCTGTGCCGGGTGGTGATCCGCGCCCGCGTCGACCGCGACGATCCCCACCTGCCCACCATCTCGCAGGTCTTTCCCGGCGCCAACTGGCACGAGCGCGAAACGCACGATTTCTTCGGCATCGTCTTCGACGGCCACCCCTATCTCGTCCCGTTGCTCCTGCCCGAAGACGCCGATTTTCATCCGCTGCGCAAGGATTTTACGCCATGACCGTCACCGTCACCGACCAGCATCACGAGACCTTCGTCCTCAACCTGGGGCCGCAGCATCCGGCCACCCACGGGGTGTTGCGGGTCAAGCTCGTCATGGACGGCGAGTACATCGTCAGCGCCGAGCCGGTGCTGGGCTACATCCACCGGATGCAGGAGAAGATGGGCGAGAACCGCACCTACGCCCAGTTCCTGCCCAATCCGCCCCGGCTCGACTATCTCTCCGCCCTGTCCTACAACCTGGGCTACGTCATGGCGGTGGAGCGGGCCGCCGGCATCGAGGTGCCGGAGCGGGCCGAGTACATCCGGGTCATCTGCACCGAGCTCAACCGGGTCGCGAGCCATCTGCTCTGGCACGGCGCCTTCATCCTCGATCTCGGCGGTTTCACCCCGCTCTTGTATGCCTTCGACGACCGCGAGCAGATCCTCGATCTGTTGGAGTCGGTGACCGGCGCCCGGCTCACCTATTGCTACTACCGGTTCGGCGGCGTCTACAACGACGTGGACGACGACTTTATCACCGGCGTCAAGGCGTTCGTCAAGCGGATGCGGTCGCGGCTGCCCATGTACCACGACCTGGTGACCAAGAACATCATCCTCATCAAGCGATTGAAAGACATCGGCTTTATCTCCGCCGAGATGTGTCGCAAGTACGGCGCTACCGGGCCGGTGCTGCGCGGCTCCGGCGTGGCCTATGACGTGCGCAAGGCCGAGCCGTACTCGATCTATTCCGAGTTCGACTTCGACATCCCGGTCTATCCCGAGGGGGACTCGTATGCCCGCTACCGGGTACGGATGGACGAGATCGAGCAGAGCCTGCGGATCATCGAGCAGGCGTGCGACAAGATCCCGGACGGGCCGGTGCAGGCCAAGGTGCCCAAGACCTTGAAACCGCCGCCCGGTGACTACTATCACGCCGTGGAGGCGGCGCGCGGCGAGTTCGGGGTGCGGATCGTCAGCGACGGCACCACCAAGGCCTACCGGATGAAGCTGCGGTCACCGTCGTACTCCAACCTGAGCCTGTTCGGCGAGGCGTGCGAGGGGATGCTGCTGGCCGATGCCCTGGCGCTCATGGGCAGCCTGGACCTGGTCATCCCGGAGATCGACCGCTAAGACGTGCGGCAAGCGGCTATTGTCCTGACAACAACCAACCCAGGAACCTTCCATCATGAGTGAACCCGGCAGACTGATCGCGTTTCTGGTCGGCATCATTGCGTTCGCGGCCTTGAACGCCGCCTATCTCGTCTGGGTGGAGCGCAAGGGCGCCGGCCGCTTCCAGCGCCGGATCGGTCCCAAGGAAGTGGGACCCTACGGCCTGCTGCAGCCCATCGCCGACGGCATCAAGCTGATGACCAAGCAGCTCATCGTGCCGGACGGCGCCGATACCATCCTGTTCAAGATGGCGCCGATCATGGTCATGGTGCCGGCCATCGTCAGCTTCGTCACCATCCCCTTTGCCGAGGGGTTGCAGGCCCGCAATATCAATATCGGCCTGCTCATGATCTTCGCCTTCGCCTCGGTGGCCGGGCTCGGCATCCTCCTCGGCGGCTGGGGGTCGCGCAACAAGTACGGCGTCATCTCCGCCGCCCGTGTCGTCTCCCAGAACATCGCCTACGAGGTGCCCATGCTGCTGACGGTCATCACCGTGGTGATGATCACCCGCACCTTCGATCTCAACGCCATCGTCAGCCAGCAGATGGGCGGCTTCTGGCACTGGAACGTCTTCCGGCTCACCGCCAGCCCGCTCATGCCGGTGGCCTTCCTCATCTTCTTTGTCTGCATGCTGGCCGAGACCAACCGGGCCCCGTTCGACATGGCCGAGGCCGAGAGTGAGCTCATCGCCGGCGCCTTCACCGAGTATTCGGGCATGGGCTTCGGTGTCTTCTTCATGGGCGAGTACGCCAACATCGTCATCGGCGCCTGCGTGGCCACCATCCTCTTTCTCGGCGGCTGGGACTGTCCGCTGGGACTTCTGCCCGGCGTGCACTGGTTCCTGATCAAGATGTACCTGATCATCTTCACCGTCGTCTGGGTGCGTTGGACCTTTGTCCGCACCCAGTTCTACAACCTGCTGAACCTGTCGTGGAAGATCCTCATTCCGATCTCCCTCTTCAACCTCATTCTGACCAGCGCCCTGCTGAAGGTGTTCTGATGAGCGGCTACTTCAAGGAACTGTTGACCGGCACCAAAAGCCTCGCCGTCGGCATGGGGGTCACCATCCGCGCCTTCTTCTCGCCGGTGGTCACCATGCAGTACCCCTACGAGACGCCGAAGATTCCGGCGCGGTTCCGGGGGCACATCGAACTCGTCGCCGACGAGGAGGGCAACCCCAAGTGTGTGGCCTGCGGCATGTGTCAGCGGGCCTGTCCGTCCGGCTGCATCACGGTCAAAGGTAAGAAACGGGAGGACGGCGGCAAGGGTAAGGTGGTGAGCTTCTACCGCCTCGATTTCACCAAGTGCAGCCTGTGCGGCCAGTGTGTCGAGAGTTGTAAGTTCGACGCCATCACCTTTTCCAAGGAGTACAACCTGGCATCGACCCGCAAGGAAGACTTCATTTACGATCTTCTGAAGCGTCTGCAGGAGAAAAAGCAATGACCCCTCTTTCTTCCGCCGAAGGACTGACCGGGCTCGTCTTTCTGTTCACCGCCGCCGTCACCGTGGGTGGCGCGGTGGTGGCCGCCTGCGCCTCCAGCCTGATCCGGGCGGTCACCGGCCTGGCCATCGGATTCTTGGGACTGGCTGGCCTCTTCTACTTCCTCAACAGTCCCTTCATCGCCCTGATGGAAATTCTCATCTACGTCGGCGCCGTTTGCGTCGCCCTGGTTTTCGGTATCATGCTGGCCCCTCCCCGGCGTGAGACCCTGGGCCGGGCGAACCGTAACTTCGGCGCCGCCACGGCGGTTCTGGCCACCGGCACCCTGTTTGCCCTGGTGGCCGGCGTCGGTACCTCCACCGACTGGCCGCGGCCGGCTACCGTCGTCAACGACGGTTCGATGGCCGCGGTGGGCAAGAGCCTGCTGTCCACCTACAGTATGGTGTTCGAATTGATTTCCTTGGTCCTGCTCGTCGCCATCCTCGGCGCCCTGGTCATCGCCAGGAGCGGGCGCGGCCTGCCGGAAAGCGGAACTGGAGCGAAGTGAGATGGATATCCTGGCCCTGCACAATTCGTTGGCGACCTATCTGGTCCTTGCCGCCTTTCTTTTTGCCGCCGGCATCTTCGGTCTGCTGCAGCGGCGTACCCTCATCGGCATGCTGATCTCGGGCGAGCTGGTGTTGGCCGGCGCCTGCCTCAACTTCATGGCCTTCAACCGGTTCTGCGCCCCGGACCCGACGGTGGGCCAGATCTTCACCCTGTTCATCATGGGTATCGCCGCCGCCGAGGCGGCCATCGCCCTGTCGATCATCATCGCGGTGTACCGGAACTACAAGTCCATCGAGACCGAGGACGTCACCGAACTGAACGGTTAGCCTCCTACTTTTCGCCGAGGAAACGTATCCATGGAAACAGTCGTCTCCACAAAACTGGTTTACGCCTTGCTCGCGCCGCTGGTCGGTTCCATCCTGGTCATGCTGACCGGCAAGCGGGAGAACGTCCGCGAGACAATGTCCTTTCTCGCCGCCGTCACCATGCTCGGCATCGTGCTGTCCATCACCGGTGACGTGGCGGGCGGCAAGATGCTCCATTACACGATCTTCGAGATCATGCCCGGCCTGTCGGTTTCCTTGCGGGCCGACGCCATGAGCATGATCTTCGCCCTGGTCGCCTCTTCCCTCTGGGTACTGGCGGTCTTCTACTCCATGGGCTACATGCGGGGGCTGAACGAGCACGCTCAGACCCGGTTCAACGCCTGCTTCGCGCTGGCTCTGTTCGGCGCCATCGGTACCGCCTTCTCCGACAACCTGTTCACCATGTATCTGTTCTACGAGATCGTTTCGGTGTGCACCTACCCGCTGGTCGCCCATCATCAGGACGACGAAGGGTACGAGGGGGCGCGCAAGTACATCGTCTATCTCACCACCACCGCCAAGGGACTGGTGCTGCCGGCGATGATCCTCATCTACCTGCTCACCGGCTCGCTTGATTTCGCCACCAACATTCACACCGGCATCCTGCCGGCCGACGCTGGTCGCACCCTGGTGACCATCCTCTACGTCTGCTGCCTGCTCGGCTTCGCCAAGAACGGCGTCATGCCGGTCCACCACTGGCTACCCGGCGCCATGGTTGCCCCGACGCCGGTCTCCGCGCTTTTGCACGCCGTGGCCGTGGTCAAGGTCGGTGTCTTCTCCACCACCCGGGTGATGCTGTACGTGTTCGGCGTCGACGTGATGAACAAGTTCAACCTCGGCATCCCCACCGCCTACTTCGTCTCGTTCACCATCATCATGGCCTCGGTGATCGCGCTCTCCAAGGACAACCTGAAGTCGCGGCTGGCCTACTCGACGGTGTCGCAGCTTTCGTACATCATTCTCGGCGTCGCCCTGCTCACCCCGAGCGGTGTCGAGGGGGGACTGGTGCACATCGCCAACCACGCCTTTTCCAAGATCACCCTCTTCTTCTGCGCCGGCGCCATCTATGTCGCCACCCATAAGAAGAACATCTCCGAGATGAGCGGTCTCGGCCGCACCATGCCGTTCACCTTCGCGGCCTTCGGTCTTGCGTCGCTGTCCATGATCGGGGCGCCGCCGGTGGCCGGCTTCGTCACCAAGTGGTATCTGCTGCTCGGCTCCATGCAGGCCAGCCAGATCGGTATCCTGGTGGTGCTGCTGGCCAGTACCCTCCTCAACGTCGCCTACTTCGCCCCGGTGACCTTCAAGGCCTTTTTCGGCAAACGGCCGCCCGGCGAGGCGGAGACCGGTATCCAGGAGGCGGCGCCGGCCATGGTGGTGCCTCTGTGCATCACGGCGGTCATTTCGGTCATCATCGGTATCTACCCTGATTTCTTCATGACCTTCGTCAAGGCGGTGACAGGATGATAGTCAAGATCATCTCCTATCTGCGGGAACGGCTGCGGACGATCATCCGCATATCGTATGTGGTGTTGGCCCTGTTGGTCGTGTGGGACCTCTTGTTCGTGGACAAGCACCACGCCCATACCTGGGCCGAGAAGCACATACCGGGCTTTTGGGCCATCTTCGGCTTCGTGGCCTGCGTGCTCATCATCATCGTCTCCAAGTGGTATGGGCACCTGGGAATCATGACCCGGGAGGACTACTATGATCGGTAATCTCTGGATCCATCCCGCCGCCGTCATGGCTTTGGGGGCGCTGCTGTTGCCCTTCGTGCCCCGGGCGGCGAAGAAGGCGTACCTGCTCATCGTGCCGGCCCTGGCCTTCGGCGCCGTGTATCTGATGAACGGCCACTGGGGCACCTACGGGGTGTTCCAGGTCATGGACTTCGAGCTGACCTTCGGCCGTGTCGACCGGCTCTCCCACGTCTTCGGCTACATCATGACCTTGATGTGCTTCATCGGCACCCTCTACGGCATGCACGAAAAGGAGGATGCCCAGCACATGGCCGCCTGGCTCTACGTCACCGGTTCGCTCGGCACCATCTACTGCGGTGATTTTCTGACGCTCTTCCTCTTCTGGGAGCTGATGGCCTTCGCCTCGGTCTTCCTGGTCTGGTTTCGTCGCCGGCCCCAGTCCCTGTGGACCGGCTACCGCTACCTCATGGTGCATACCGCCGGCGGCCTGGCGCTACTCGCCGGCTTCGTGCTGCGCTGGAAGGCCACCGGTACCTTTGCCTTCGAGCTGCTCGACGTGCACCATCCGGATCTCGCCACCTATCTCATCTGCATCGGTTTCATCCTGAACGCCGCCGTGCCGCCCCTGCACGCCTGGCTGCCCGATGCCTACGGCGAGGCGACCGTTGGTGGGGCGGTGTTCATGTGTGCCTTCACCACCAAAACGGCGATCTATTGCCTGGCCCGGGGTCTTGCCGGCCTCGAGATCCTGGTGCCGCTCGGTGTCATCATGGCCCTCTACGGTGTCGTTTACGCGGTGCTCGAAAACGACGCCCGGCGGCTGTTGGCCTACCACATCATCAGCCAGGTGGGCTACATGGTCGCCGGTTGTGGATTAGGGACCGAGATGGCCATCAACGGCGCCTGTGCCCACGCCTTTGCCCACATCCTCTACAAGGGGCTGCTCTTCATGGGCACCGGCTCGGTGTTGTATATGACCGGCAAGAGCAAGTTCACCGATCTCGGTGGCCTGTGGGAAAAGATGCCGCGCGCCTTCGTTTATACGCTCATCGGAGGACTTTCGATCTCCGCCTTTCCGCTCTTTTCCGGCTTCGTCTCCAAGTCGATGATCATCGCCGCCGGCTTCGAGGAGCACAACTACTGGGCCGGCTTCCTTCTCACCCTGGCCTCGGCCGGTACCTTCCTGCACACGGGACTCAAGGTGCCGTACTTCATCTGGTTCGGTAAGAACAACTGTTCCAAGGAGACCTGGGAGAAGGCCGCCGATCCGCCCTGGAACATGGAGTGGGCCATGGCCATTGCCGCGTTCCTGTGCATCTTCATCGGCTCCTACACCCCGTACCTCTACAACATGCTGCCCTACCCGGAGGTGGCGGCCGAGTACCACCCGTACACCGCCTACCACCTCTCCGAGACGTTGCAGATTCTCTTGTTCACCGCGCTTGGCTTCTTCCTGCTCTTGAAGAAGCTCGAACCGGAGCCCAAAATCAGCATCGACCTGGACTGGTTCTACCGCATGGGCGGCCGGCTGTTCTATCGTTTGGCCAGCAAGCCGATCCAGGGTGCCGACACCGCCTGGGGCGAGGGGTACCGGTACTGCGGTCTCATTCCGCTCATGACCACCGCCCGCTTCTGGTCCTGGTTTGACTGGCACGGCATCGACGGGGTGGTGGACGGTATCGCCCGCACGGTGCGGGGTATCGGTGGCCAGGTGCGGCGGCTGCAGGCCGGCCAGGTGCAGATGACCCTGTTCTATACCATCACCGCCGTGGCGGTGGTTCTGGTGGTCTTCGTCTTCGGCTGATGTTGGCAGCAACACTGTAAGCAACGCTCGACTCTGCGAGGTCGATCCCTGATCGTAAACTGGAGGTTGACGGGCAAATGGATTTCTTGATCCTGAACCAGGGGAGCTTCCCCATCCTCTCCACTCTGATATTCCTGCCGCTGACCGGCGCCTTGGTGTTGCTCTTCCTGAAGGGGGACAACGTCGCCCGTATCTGGGCCCTGGTGGTCACCCTGGTGAACGCGGTGCTGTCGCTGCCGCTTTATCAGAATTTCGACATCACCACGCCCAAGTACCAGTTCGGCGAACACCACCAGTGGATCCCGGCCCTCGGCATCAACTACACACTCGGGATCGACGGCATCAGCCTGCTGCTCGTGCTGCTGACCACGCTGCTCATGCCGCTTTGCGTGCTCTGCTCCTGGCGGTACATCGAGCGGCGGGTCAAGGAGTTCATGGTCTGCCTGCTGGTGATGGAGACCTCCATGCTCGGCGTTTTTGCGGCCCTCGACTTCGTCCTTTTCTACATCATGTGGGAGGCGATGCTCATCCCCATGTACCTGCTCATCGCCATCTGGGGCGGGCCGCGCAAGACCTACGCCTCCATCAAGTTCTTCCTGTACACCCTGGCCGGCTCGGTGATGCTCTTGGTGGCCATCATCGCCCTTTACCTGGCCAATGATCCGCACACCTTCAGCATCCCGATGCTGATGGGCCAGGACTACTCGTTCACCTTCCAGATCTGGGTCTTCCTGGCCTTCTTCCTGGCCTTTGCCATCAAGGTGCCGATGTTCCCGTTCCACACCTGGTTGCCCGCCGCCCACGTCGAGGCGCCCACCGCCGGTTCCGTGGTGCTGGCGTCGGTGCTCCTGAAGATGGGCACCTACGGTTTTTTGCGGTTCTGTCTGCCGATCACGCCCCAGGCCGCCGTGGCCGCCATGCCGTACGTCATCGTTCTGTCCATCGCCGGCATCCTCTACGGCGGTTTTACCGCCTTGGCCCAGAGCGACATGAAAAAGCTGGTCGCCTACTCGTCGGTGGGCCACATGGGTTTCGTCACCCTGGGTATCTTCGTCCTCAACATGCAGGGCATCGAGGGTGCCATCCTGCAGATGATCAATCACGGTATCACCACCGGGGCGCTGTTCGTCTGCGTCGGCATGATCTACGAACGCACCCACAGCCGCGAGTTGGCCAAGGCGACCGGCATCGGCAAGTACATGCCGCTTTACGTGACCTTTTTGGCCTTCTTTTCGCTTTCGTCGCTCGCCTTCCCCGGCACCAACTCGTTCATCGGCGAGTTCCTTATCCTGGTGGGCGGCTTCTCCTACAACAAGGTGCTGACCGCCTTCGCGGTGCCGGGCGCCGTGCTCGCCGCCGCCTATATGCTGCGCATGCTGCAGAAGGTGGTGTGGGGCGGTACCAACAACCCGGACCAGTCGCATCTCGTTGACTGCAACGTCCGGGAGATCGTCACCCTGGCGCCCTTGCTGATCTTCGTCTTCTGGATCGGTCTCAAGCCCGAGCCGTTCTTGAGCGTGCTGCACGTGAGTGTCAACCACCTGCTCGCCCAGGTCGAGGCGGCCAACCCGGGAGTGATCAAGCTGGCGGCCGCCACCGCCACCCAGGCCAAGGTCCTGCTGGTGCCGTGAACCACGGAGGCGTGCGGCAGGCGGTGA
>CAYRGZ010000056.1:10765-15411 GCA_964423785.1 uncultured Desulfobulbia bacterium | reverse complement strand
AAGGGGTCACGAACCGTGAACCTGATGGAATCGTGGTTTTTACGATTCCATCAAATCATAGAGGAGGCTCGAAGCCAATGAGTGGTAACCAGAACGTCGGAAAAATCATTCAGGTGATCGGACCGGTGGTGGACGTCGAATTCCCGTCCGGTCAGCTGCCCAACATCATGAACGCCCTGCTGGTCTCCAACAAGGGTATCAACGACGAGGAGGACAACCTGGTCATTGAGGTTGCCCAGCATCTCGGCGACAATGTCGTCCGCTGCGTGGCCATGGACCAGACCGACGGCTTGGTGCGCGGCCAGATTGCCAAGGATACCGGCGCGCCGATCATGATCCCGGTGGGTAAACCCTCCCTTGGACGGATCATGAACGTGGTCGGTCGGCCGGTGGACGGCCTCGGCCCGATTGACAATTCGATCATGCGGCCGATTCACAAGCCGGCTCCGGCTTTCACCGAACAGGATACCGAGGTCAAGGTGCTCGAGACCGGTATCAAGGTCATCGATCTCCTGGTTCCCTTCCCGCGCGGCGGCAAGATGGGGTTGTTCGGCGGTGCTGGCTGTGGCAAGACGGTCATCATGATGGAGATGGTCAACAACATCGCCATGCACCATGGTGGTATCTCGGTCTTCTGCGGCGTGGGCGAGCGTACCCGCGAGGGCAACGACCTCTACCACGAGATGAAAGAGTCCGGCGTTCTGCCCAAGGCGGCCCTGGTCTACGGTCAGATGACCGAACCGCCGGGGGCCCGCGCCCGGGTGGCCCTCACCGGTCTGTCCGCTGCCGAGTACTTCCGGGACGAGGAAGGTCAGGACGTGCTCTTCTTCGTGGACAACATCTTCCGGTTCACCCAGGCAGGTTCCGAGGTCTCGGCTCTGCTCGGCCGTATCCCGTCGGCGGTGGGTTACCAGCCCACCCTCGGTACTGACCTCGGTGAGCTCCAGGAGCGGATCACCTCCACCAGCAAGGGGTCGATCACCGCGGTTCAGTGCGTGTACGTGCCCGCCGACGACCTCACCGACCCGGCGCCGGCCACCACATTCGCCCACCTGGACGGTACCGTGGTTCTGTCCCGGCAGATCGCCGAGCTCGGCATCTATCCGGCCGTCGATCCCCTGGATTCCACCTCGCGCATCCTCGATCCCAACGTCATCGGCGAGGAACATTACCAGGTGGCGCGCGGGGTGCAGCAGACCCTGCAGAAGTACAAGGACCTCCAGGATATCATCGCCATCCTCGGTATGGACGAGCTGTCCGAGGAGGACCAGGTCACCGTGGCCCGCGCCCGCAAGATCCAGCGTTTTCTGTCCCAGCCCTTCCACGTCGCCGAGGTCTTCACCGGTATGCCCGGCAAGTACGTCAAGGTGGAGGACACGGTGCGGGGCTTCAAGGAGATCCTGGAGGGCAAGCACGACGATCTGCCCGAGACCGCTTTCTACATGGTCGGCACCATCGAGGAGGCGGTTGAAAAGGCGGCCAAGGAACAGGCCAAGGCCGCGTAACTCCGCTCCCCCGGGCCAGGAACCTCTAAGACAACGAAGTGCGTAAGGCCTGGTGGCCAAGGGCCTTGCCAAGGGATTGCTAAAAGAACGAGGACGGTGACCGATGGCCGAGAAGATCCGTTTGGAAATCGTGACCCCGCGCGGCGCCGTGGTCAGTGACGACGTCGATATCGTCACTGCTCCGGGCTCTGCCGGCGAGTTCGGTGTGTTGGCGAATCACGCGCCGTTGCTTTCCACCATCAAGATCGGTGTGCTTACCTACAAGAAGGATGGTAAGGAATACACGCTGATGGTCAGCGGCGGTTTTTGCGAGGTGGCCAACAATACCATCACCTTCCTGGTGGAGAGCGCCGAATTTGGTCACCAGATCGATGTTGATCGGGCGTTGCTCGCCAAGGAGCGGGCCGAGAAGCGGTTGGCCGCGGCCCAGCAGCAGAAGGAAAAGATCGACCGGGCCCGGGCCGAGGCAGCCTTGCAGCGGGCCCTGGCCCGCCTGCGGGCCGCCCAGCGCGAACAGCACTGATTTTTCTTTGTGTCGATAAAAAAAGCCGCATATTCGCATGCGGCTTTTTTTATGCCTGCCGCCCGCCCGGGCGGTTCGAGGACGGCACAACCCCACTCACAGGGCGTCAGTAAGAGCTCACAGGGCACCGCAGCTACGCGAAAAAGGATGGCCCCGGAAAAACTCGCTGGCGGTCCAGGTCTGACACGATAATTTAACGGGTTACAAAGCGCGAGCTCGATGAAATCGCGCTTGTCGCGATTTCATCAAAAAGGGCTGTTCGCATAGTTGGAAACCTATGCGGACGCAGTGCCCTGTGAGCTCTTACAGCATGGCGAGGTTGGCCTCGACCACAAAGGTGCCGGCGTCGGTGGCAAAGGGGATGACGATGGTGGGTGCGTCGGTGTAGTGGTCGAGTTCCTTTCCCTTGCCGACCACCATGGTCGGTTGCGCCATGTCGAAGGTGGTGTCGAGTTTCGAAAGTTGCGCTTTGGCGCCACCGCAGATCATGTTGGTGAGCTCACCCACTGCGTCGAGGACCTCTTCGTCGATATCACGCTTGGGATCTTCCATCAGCATGTTGGCGACGATCTGCAGGATGCACTTCTTCTCGAAGCTCAAGAACATGTAGCCGCTGATCTTGCTTGAATGCATGGCGATGATGCCGGTGACCTCGCCGAAGGTCAGGCGATCGGTCTTCAGGGAGGGTTTCTGCGGCGTCACTGTCATCTGACACATGGTCTCGATGACATTTTTCGCGGCATGGAGAAAGGGGTTGATGAATTCGACCTTCATTATTTTTTATGCCATCCGGCAACTGCCGGCGAAGCCGCAACACAGTGGAAAATATGGTGAACTGAACCCCGGAAGTCGTGCCCGTGACGTCTTATTGTCCCCGATGGCACGGGAAAAGTCAAGGAGTGCCGGGTGCGAACGGTTGGTGCCCGGTGGATGTCAGGTAAGGAGGGAACAATGAAGCAGAAGGAACGGCTGGCCATCCCCCGCCAGCACCCGCGGGAACTCGATCCTGCTGAGCGAATCCACAATTTCGACGAGGTGGTCTTCGGCTACGACGAAAAGACCGCCATCCTGGAAGCGAACCGTTGCCTGCAGTGCAAGAACGCCCCCTGCCGGGAAAAGGGTTGTCCCATCCACAATGATATCCCTCGCTTCATCCGCCTCTTGCGGGAGGGTAAGTTCGAAGAGGGCTACTGGGCGATCCGGGAGACCAGCTCGTTGCCGGCCGTCTGTTCACGGGTCTGCCCGCACGAGTTCCAGTGCGAGGGATCGTGTGTCCGCGGCAAGAAGGGCGAGCCGGTGGCCATCGGCATGCTGGAGCGCTTCCTGGTCGACTGGATGGTGCAGCACGGCAAGAACATCCTCACCCCGTGCGCCACGCCCAAGGACAAAAAGGTGGCGGTGATCGGTTCCGGTCCCGCCGGCATGACCGTTGCCTACCACCTGGCGCACTGGGGCTACCGCTGCACCATCTTCGACAGCCTGCCGGTGTTCGGCGGTATGCTCACCGTCGGCATCCCGGCCTACCGGTTGCCGCGTACCATCATCAACGCCGAGTTCGACGCCCTGCGCAGCTGCGGGGTGGAAATCGTCTGTAAGCACGTCGGCCGCGACATCAGCCTTGAGGAACTGCATGCTGAGTATGACGCCGTCTTCCTCGGCGTTGGGGCGCACGTTTCCCGCAAACTGGGGATCGAGGGCGAGGATCTGGAGGGCGTGATGCACGGGGTCGATTACCTGCGGCGGGTCAACCTGGGCGAAAAGCTCGACCTTGGCCGCAACGTTGTCGTGGTCGGCGGCGGCAACGTGGCCATCGACGTGGCCCGCACCGCCCTGCGGACCGGTTCTTCCGATGTTTTCATCCTTTACCGCCGGACCAAGAAGGAGATGCCCGCCTCGCAGGCCGAGATTCATCATCTGGAAGAAGAGGGGGTGCGGATCGAGGAACTGGCGGCGCCGATCAAGATTCATGGCGACCAGGGGCGGATCAGCAAGGTGGAGTGCATCCGCATGCAGCTCGGCGAGTGCGATGCCTCCGGCCGCTGCCGGCCCATTCCCATCGAGGGCTCCAACTTCTTCATCGAGGCCGATGCCATCATCCCGGCCATCAGCCAGCAGGTGGACCACACGGCTGTCAGCGGTGTCGACGTGGCGACCACCCAGTGGGGTACCTTTGACGTGGATCCGGTCACCCTGCAGACCTCGGTTCCGTGGCTGTTCGCCGCCGGTGACGCCGTTCTCGGCCCGCAGACCGTGGCCAAGGCGGTGTACCAGGCCAAGCAAGCGGCGGAGTCCATCCGTCGGTTTTTGGAAGGCGAGGATCTGCGTGCCGGCCGGGAGCCCGAAGCCGAAAAAGAAGAATAACCTGAAATCCGTCGCGAACCAGCCGGGACCCGGAACGCGGGATCGTTCAGCTTTTGATGGAATCGTAAAACGTACGATTCCATCGAGTTCACGGCTTGCAACCCATTGAATTATCGTGTCAGGCCTGCACCGACTGCGAGTTTTTACGGGTTCGTCAGCTTTTGATGAAATCGTAAAACCGCGATTTCATCGAGTTCACGCTTTGCAACCCATTGAATTATCGTGTCAGGCCTGCACCGACTGCGAGTTTTTACGGG
>CAYRGZ010000056.1:0-10665 GCA_964423785.1 uncultured Desulfobulbia bacterium | reverse complement strand
AATTATCGTGTCAGGCCTGCACCGACTGCGAGTTTTTACGGGTTCGTCAGCTTTTCGGTCCGCGTTCCGGGTGCCGCACTTCGCGCCCCGCACTCGTCGGGGGGCGGCTGAGACGGCGGGCGTAGGCATCGATGCCGCTGGCGATCTGTTCCGCCACCGCATCGAGGTAGCGCTCGTCGGCCAGGCGTTCGGCTTCCCGCGGGTTGGAAAGAAAGCCGACCTCGGCCAGGATGGCCGGCATCTTGGCACCGATGAGTACGATGAACGGTGCCTTCTTCACTCCCAGATCGTGGATGGCCGGATAGCGGCTCGCCAGCCCGGCCACCATCTGTTCTTGCACCGCGGCGGCCAGCCGCGCCGATTCGTTGATTTTCGAGTTCATCATCAGGTCGAGGAGGATGGCCTCGAGTTCGTTCAAGGAGCCGTTGGCGACGGCGTTCTCTGCCGCCGCGGCCCGCATTTCGTCAGCACTTTCCGCCAGACTCAAGTAGTAGGTCTCGATGCCCGCCAACTGCGGCGATTCGGCGGAGTTGACGTGCAGGGAGACGAAGATGTCGCCGCGCAGCCGGTTGGCGATGGCGGTGCGTTCTTCCAGGGGCAGGTAGGTATCACAGGTGCGGGTCAGGTGGACCTCATAGCCGCCCCGGCGTTTGAGCCGGGCGGCGAGACGTTGCGCCAGTCGCAGACTGATGTCCTTTTCCCGCATGCCGGCCCGATTGATGGCGCCGGGATCACGGCCGCCGTGGCCGGGATCGATGATGATCCGCCGTGCCTGCAGGCCGAGCTGATCGGCCAAGCTGGGAATGGTCCGGCAGTGATTGCCGTTGTCCGCGGTTGGCTTACGTTTGCCCCAGACATCGACCACGATGCGAAACGGGTCGGTGCGCGTATTGATGGCGTAGTCGGCCAGTCGCTCGACGTCGAGAACCACCCGCACCGTTTCCGGATCGTACTGGGCGGCCCGCACCCGGGCCAGGACCCCGTCGCCGATCTTCTTACTGCCGGCCAGTTCAGGGGGGAGGCGGGCATGGCGCAGATCGAGGTAGAGCCGCTGAGGCCGCCCGTTGTCCGCCGGCAAGAAGTCGCTACCGTAATCGATGGGGGCCGTCGTCTCGATGACCACCCGGCTGTAGTAGGCGGTGGAGCCGTGTCGGATATCGACCACCGGAACGCGGTCGCCGCTCGCCGTCGGCGGGGTGGCGCGCAGCTCGCTGCGGATGCGTTTGAGAAGCTTGCGGGCATGCGGCGCCATGTCGCCGGCCGGGAAGAGGACGGCGATCTTGGCAAAAAGCTGCGCCGCGGCCCGGGGCTCTTTCTGGCGTAGAGTAAGTTCGGCGAGCCGGAAGAGGGCGTCGTCGGCCAGGCGGCTGTCCGGGAACCGGTCCGCGACTTCCTGGTAGAGGAGGGCGGCCTTGGCCCGCATCTCCGGCCAGCGGTCGGCCCGGTACTCGGCGGTCCGGCCGGCGAGAAAGAGGGCCCGGTCGCCTACGGCGCTGTCCGCCAGGGCAAGGAATGATTCCAGGGCACGGCGCCAGCGGCTTTGGTCGTCCGGATCGGAGAAGGTCAGGTTGTGCAGATAGGCTTTGGCCAGAGAAAGGCGCTTTTCGGTTCGGTCTCGGCCGGCGGCCGTGGCCGGGTCCGGAAACAGCAGAAGGATGACGACGAGAACGGCGACGAACCGTTTCATTGCCCGGCGAGCCCTTTCAGTTCGTAGAGCAGGGTCAGGGCTTCCAGAGGGGAGAGACGATCCGGGTCCAGGGCTTGCAGCCGTTCCACCACCGGATGGACGGAGGGCTCGAACAGGGTGAGCTGGCTCGGCCGGTGTTGCTCCTTGCCCGTGCCGGCGATGCGCGGCGTGCCGTAGCGGTCGAACTCGCCGGCCTCGATGTTGCGGAGCAGTTCCTGGGCCCGCTTGACGACCCGACCGGGAACCCCGGCCAGGGCGGCGACCTGGATGCCGTAGCTACGGTTGGTGGCGCCGGGCACCAGCTTGTGCAGGAAGATGATCTGGTCGTTCCACTCCCGTACCGCGATGTTGAAGTTCTTGATCCGCGGGTGGCAGTTGGCGAGATCGGTGAGTTCGTGATAGTGGGTGGCGAACAGGGTCTTGACCCCCTTGCCGTCCCGGTTGGCCAATTCCTCGGCCACCGCCCAGGCGATGGCCAGGCCGTCGTAGGTGCTGGTGCCCCGGCCGATCTCGTCCAGGATGACCAGGGAGCGGGGGGTGGCATTGTTGCAGATGTTGGCGGTCTCGTTCATCTCCACCATGAACGTGGATTGGGCCTTGCGTAAGTCGTCCATGGCCCCGACCCGGGTGAAGATCCGGTCCACCACCCCGATGGTCGCCGCCTTGGCCGGCACGAAACTGCCCGCCTGGGCCATGAGGACGATGAGGGCCGTCTGGCGCAGCACCGTCGATTTGCCGGCCATGTTGGGGCCGGTGATGATGAGAACCTCCTGGCTCTCCTGGTCGAGGACGATGTCGTTGGGCACGAAGCGGCCGGGCGGCAGGCTCCGTTCGATCACCGGATGGCGTCCCTCCTCGATGACGATGGCATCCCCGTCGTTCACCCGTGGCCGCACGTAGCGGTACTCGTGCGCCACTTCGGCCAGGCAGGCGAAAAAGTCGAGCTCGGCGACGACGGCCGCCGCCGCCAGGATACGGGGGCTGGCCGCGGCCACGGTCCGGCGGATTTCGCAGAACAGCTCGTACTCGAGGGCGAGACGCTTTTCCTCCGCCCCGAGGACCTTGTGCTCGAATTCCTTCAGTTCCGGCGTGATGTAGCGCTCGGCGTTGACCAGGGTCTGCTTGCGGATGAAGTAGTCGGGCACCTTGGCCTGCTGGGCCTTGCTGACCTCGAAGTAGTAGCCGAACACCTTGTTGAAGCCGATTTTCAGATTGGGAATGCCTGACTTCTCCCGTTCGGCCGCCTCCAGCCCGGCGATGAGACTCTTGCCGTCGCGCAGGATGTGGATGATCTCGTCGAGTTCGGCGTTGTAGCCCGGCCGGATGAGATCGCCGTCTCGCACACCCACCGGTGCCTCTTCGTTGATGGCCCGGTCGAGCAGGTCGTGGATGTCGGCCACCGGGTCGAGGCGGTCGGCGAGTTCGGTCAGCACGCCGCCGACCGGGACGAGCATCTCCTTGACCGCCGGCAGGCGGGCAAGCGACAGCTTGAGGGCGGTGAGATCGCGGGCATTGGCGCTACCGAGCACTACCCGGCTGTTGAGCCGTTCCAGGTCGTAGACCCCGGAGAGGAGTTCGCGTAGGCCCTGGCGCAGGTCGGTGTCGCGAACAAGGCGTTCCACGGTGTCGAGGCGTCGTTCGATGGCGGCCGCGTCCCGCAGCGGAAAGAGCAGGGCCCGTTTCAGGTACCGGGCGCCCATGGGCGTACAGGTCCGGTCCAGGGTGGCGAGGAGCGATCCCTGGCGCTGGCCGCCGATGATCGTCTGGGTGATCTCCAGGTTGCGGCGCGAGGCGTCGTCGATCATCAGGATGGCGCCTCGATCGAGGCGGGCCAGTTTTTCGATGTGACCGAGTTCCCGTTTCTGGGTATCGATGATGTAGCGTAAGAGGCCGCCGGCCGCCATGACGGCGGCGGTGAGATCGTCGCAGCCGAAACCGGCCAGGCTGCTGGTCTTGAACTGTTCGCATAGGGTAGTGCGGGCAAGATCGAGATCGAAGTCCATGGCCGGCCGCGGGGTCAGGCAGATGTCGCGGGCCAGAGGGCCAAGCAACCGGTCGAGGGTTTTGTCGTCCTCGTCTTCGGCGTGGACGAGTTCCGAGGGCAGCATCCGGTTCAGCTCATCGGTCACTTCCGTCTCGGATGCGCATTCGGTGACCAGGAACTCGCCGGTGGAGAGATCCAGGAAGGCGAGCCCCCAATGCTCTCCCCGGCGGCTGACCGCCGCCACGTACCGATTGCTTTTGTCGTCCAGGACCTGGTCTTCCAGCACCAGGCCGGGGGTGACCACCTTGACCACCTCCCGTTTCACCACCCCCTTGGCCGCCTTGGGGTCTTCCACCTGTTCGCAGATGGCCACCCGGTGGCCAGCGTTGACTAGTTTGGCCAGGTAGGAGGAGGCGGCGTGGTAGGGGATGCCGCACATGGGCACCTTGACGGCGTCGTTCTTGTTGCTGCGCGAGGTGAGGGTGAGGCCGAGGATGCGCGAGGCGACGTGCGCGTCGTCGAAGAACATCTCGTAGAAGTCGCCGAGCCGGTAGAAGAGGATGGCGTCCGGGTACTGCTCTTTGATCTCCAGGTACTGCTGGAGCATGGGGGTCATTTTCACCGGTGCGCTGGTCATGGCTGGCGATTTCCGAGGTCGGTGAGCATGGGGGTTTGGCAGATGCGGCCGGTCAGCTGCTGGGCTACGGTGAGCAGGGCGTAGGAGCCCGGCGCCCCGTACCGGCCGGTTGGCAGAAATCTGCCGGGATTGATGTACAGGATGCCGTCCCGTTCGTGACAGACCGGTTTGTGGGTGTGGCCGTAGACGATGCAGTCCACCATCTGATCGAATTCCCCGAGAAGCAAGGCCTCGAAGTCGTACGAGAAGCCGGTTCGGTGGATCAGGCCGATGGTGAAGCCTCCCACCGGGATGACAGCGGTCCGGGGCAGGCGGTGGCAGGCCGACGACCGGCACATGTTGCCGTGCACGGCGTAGACGGTCTTGCCCTCGAAGACGTCGAGCACCCGGTGGTCCACGAGATCCCCGGCATGCAGGATGATGTCGGCATCACAGAAACACACCTCCGCCAGTTGCCGAAACTCCTCGGTGGGCTCCCGGAGATGGGTGTCAGAAAGGATGCCGACGGTGATGGGGGAATGCATTCCTCGCCTTCCAGGCCGATGGGCGTATGGGTGGAATGCAATGATAAACGACGCTGGGAGAAAACTCAACCAGCGTCACTTGGCAGCCCGTTACAAGATCGTGCCAGGCTTTCACAGGGCCAGCCGAAAAGTGATGGACTCGTAAAAACTCGCAGTCTGTCAGAATCAACGAGGTTGGGAGCGGCCGAAGCAACTTGAGGGAACGGCTCCGGCCGCTCCGGTACGGAGTAGCGGTCGCGTCGGGCTGAGGAGGGTCCGGTCAGCATCAGAATGGCGGCAACCGGCGCTTGAAGCTCACCATGAAATTGGCGAAGTATTTCGTTCCAAGACCGCCACCGTTGACATCGGTGTAGTAGGGGACACCGGCGGTGACCTTGAGGTTGAAGTTGCCGCCCAGGGCGGTGAGAAAGCGCCAGCTCGACACCACAGCCAGGTTGGCCCGCTCGCCACCGGTAGTCTCCGAGGTTACGCCGCGGTCCTCGTCCTTGCCGGTGGCGGTGTAGTCGGTCTCGAGGCCGATCATGAAGTTGTAGGTTGGAGTGTAGTGGAGGGCGAGCGCCAGGGTGGCGCTGTCACCGAAGTCGTAGTCTTTGCCGTTTTCCGGCCGCAGGTAGTAACTGGCCTCGCCGTGCAGCCAGAAGTCGCCGAACCGGGCCGAGGCTAAGAGGCCGGCCCGGTAGCCGAGGGTGTCGATGCCGAGCTGCAGGCCGGGCATGGTCCGGTACGTTTCGCGGAAATCGCCGGTGGGCAGGCTGACACCGGCCAGCAGGGTGAGAAACTTGCTGTAGGTGGTGTCTTTCCAGAGGTTGTAACGCAAGATAAGGTCGGTATCGGTCATACCGTTGACGTGCTGGGTGGTTTCGGTGGTCTGGCCCATCATGACCATCTGCATGGTCATTTCCTTTTCGAGATGGCGGGTCTTGACGGTCAAGGCCACGTTGTCGGTGATGCCCAGGTTCAGCATGTACATGAGACCCTTGGAGGTCATCTCCTTGGGAGCCATTGTGCCGCCGCGCTGGGCGAGATATGAGGCGAGGGATACCTCGTCGGTGCCGATCATCAGGTCGTCCATCACCATGCTCATGTAGCCGATACCGGCGGCCACGGCCCGTTGCGGCGGTAACACTGCGGTGTTCAATCGGCTTGGCATGGTCATGCCCATGGGCGAGATGCTCATGAGCGCCTGGGTGAAGGTGAGGGCGTCGCCGCCGTGGTCGGCCATGAAGGCCTCGGCCGCGGTCCGGTCGGCAAAGGCGATGAGGGTCGGCAGCATGTCGGGAACAAGGTCACTGCCGATGACGTAGGTGGCGGCGGTGGCGTCGACCTCCCGGCCGCTGACCCAGTCGTGGACGGTGATGGACGAAAAGGCGTCCGGACCGCCCCGGTCGTTGACGAGGCGAATCATGCAGGCCACCCCACAGGTGGATAGGGTGGTGCCGTCCGTGGTTGTCAGCCGGGCGGCGGTGGCCTGGTACTGGTCGATGTACATGCCGCAGATGCGGCAACCCTCGCGGCCGGCCAGGGCCGTCGGGACGATGGCGAGGGTAAAGAATACAGCGAGAATGGCGGGGATGAGTCGTTGCATGATGTTCTCCTCCGAGTTTTTGGGTTGTGATACGGTGTGGTAGCACTACCGGAAAGCTACCCAAAGGGAGGAGAACGGACAACGTGGCAAATTGTCGCATCTTGGTGCGACGATCCGCCGGTATTACCACCCCCAAAGGAGATCGCGTCGGGCCCAGCCGACGAGGCCGGTCTCGTGCTTGATCTTTACCCAGTTGCGTTTCCGTTTCAGGGTGGCGAATACGACCCCCCGCTTGGCCTTGGCTACGATCTTGTAGTTGGTGCCGGGGCCGCTGCGGATGTTGATGATCTTCTTTTTCACCACCAGATGGGGCCGTTTGTTGGTCAGCTTTTTGTGGACCCAGCCCACGTCGCCTTCGAAATCCTTTACTTTCAGCCAGTTGCCCCGGCGACCGAGGACCCGCAAGGGGTAGCCGGCACCGAGTTCCCAGAGGACCGGGTGGTTCTTGCCGGGGCCGGCCCGCAGGTTGACCTTGTCGGCGGCGATGCTGACCATGGCCGCCGAGGCGGGGAGGGCGAGGAGAACGACAACGACGGTGACGAGAATCGCTAGGGTGCGGCGCATGGTGGTGCGGCTGTCCAATACCTTGGGGGAGGAAAGGTTCCTCCCGGACATGTTGGGCGAAGGCATCACGTGCCGGGTTGTTCAGCCCGTCCCTGGCGGGCCCGTAGGTCGAGACCGGCCACCTGCAGGGAGATGGCCCCGTACTGGCATGCCTGGTTCATGCACTTCAGACAGGTGATGCATTCGGTGTCGTTGGGAGACCGGTTGAACTGGACGCCCATGGGGCAGACGGCGTGGCAGGCCCCGCAGTCGGTGCAGCGATCGGCGTCCCAGTGCAACCGTACGAGCTTGACTCGGGAGAACAGGGCGTAGAAGGCCCCCAGCGGACAGGTGGTGCGGCAGAAGGGGCGGCTGGCCACGATACTCCAGCCGACGAAGAAGATGAGCCAGAACATCTTGTTGGCAAACAGCCAGCCGATGGTCTGGCGGAGTCCCGGTTGCAAAAGCAGCATCGGGATACCGGCTTCCAGGGTGCCGGCCGGGCAGAGGTACTTGCAGAACCATGGCTCGCCGGCCCCGAACTGGTCGGCCACCGCATACGGCAAGACGAAGACCATGAGGAGGAGTACCCCGAACTTGACGAAACGAAGCGGGCGGGGCACCCCCCATTTGGGCGAGGGAATCTTGTGGAGGATTTCCTGGATGAGACCAAAGGGACAGAACCAGCCGCAGACCATGCGGCCGAAAAATCCCCCCAGCACGCCCATGAAGCCGATGACGTAGAGGCCGAGGTGGTACTGGCCCGCCTCCAGGCCAAAGCGCAGGTTGGCGAGCAGTTGCTGGATGGAGCCGATGGGACAGGCGAGGCTGGCGGCCGGGCAGGAGTAGCAGTTCAGCCCCGGTGAGCAGAGTACCTTTACGGGGCCTTGATAGATGTTCCGGGTGACCGGAAAGGTCCACGAGCCGTTGGTCAGCAAGGCGGCCAGGGCCTGGACCCATTTGCGAACGTATTCCATCGTGGGTTTTGTGAGCGTGTTGGTCAGCCGATGCCGATGCAACTCAAGCAGATGCGCACCGCCTGGGCCAGAACCTGACGGGGTTCGCCGAGGGTGATGCCGGCGCACATGGCAACGGCGAAAATGGTGATGACGAAAAACGGGGCCTTGCTGATGGGGGGACGCTTACGCATGGTGGTTTTCCGTGTCATTCGTCGTCATCGTCGTCCGGAATGGTGTAGTCGAAGTCACTGTCGTCGAGGACGATCTTGCCGGAACGCGGTTTCTTATAGTTGGTGCAGATGATGTCGTCTGGATTGACGTGGATGATGTAGGCGATATTTTTCAGGTGGTAGAAACAGTCCCGGGTGACGTCGATGAACTCCAGGGCAATCCCCTTCTCTTCGGTGCGCACCACCTCGGCCTTGAGATTGAGGTAGAGTTCGCTCGCCTCCCCCTTCAGTTGCAGGGTGATATCACAGATGTCGCCCCGCTTCGGGCCGGTTATCCCCTCGATATAGGTGCCGGTGATGCTGATGTCCCGGGTTTCCTTGCCTGTGTACTTTTTGGTGCCGAAAACGACGTTTACCGTCGCCCGGTATGGCAGGCGTGATTCCCGCCGCCGGTCCTTGGTTCGTGCCATGATTTTCCCCTCCTCATTTTTTTCCGCAGTCCATCACATTGATGGAATCGCAAAAAATGCGATCGGTCATTCGCTCCGCTCACCACCTCCATCGAGTTCGCGGGTTGTAACCATTTGAATTACCGTGTCAGACCTGAACCGACTACGAATTGTTATGAGTTCATCATCACATTCACGGGCGCATTATGGGGCCGGTGTCGGTCTGGGCGATGGATTGCCGTGCTACTCGAATTCGTCGCCGACCGATTCCGGGTCGGCGCCCGACAAAAATTCCCGGTCCACGGCATCGGGATCTTTTGTATTGTAGTACACGATGTTTTTGAGATGATAAAAGCTGTCCAGGTCCACCTCCTCAAATTGGATGGCGATACCCTCCTCCTGGCAGCGGACCACCCGCCCCTGCATGCGCAACACGAGGTCGCTGCTGGCGCCGGCGAGACGCAGTTCGACGCCGCATTCCTCACCTTTGCTCCGGCCGGTGATGCCGGTGATGAAGACCCCTTTGGTGCTCAAGTTTTCCGTTGCGCAGTTGGGGTACTCCGCATCCTCGAAGCGGAGGGTGGCCGTGGCGGTGAAGGTGACCCGCGTGGTGCGGCGTCGATCGGAGCTGTCCATCGTCGTGCTCTCCTGGCTTGAGGTGTTACAGCACCATGTGTCCCTCGCGCTCGAGCAGACCCTTGGCGTCGAGGAGCAGGAATTCGTCGCCCGCATCGCCGTAGCCGATGCCGAGGCAGTCGCCGCCGCTGGGCTGCTGGCGCAAGCGGACCATGGTGAGCGGTTCGGCGCATACCCCCGAACATAACAAAATTCCATGCCATTGGCCATGCCCAAGGACGAGGACCGTATCGGCCGCCTCCGGTTCGCTCTCCTCCAGGTCCATGGTCCGGGGTGCCATGACCGGCAGCCGCAGTTTTTTGAGTTTGCGTTCCGGCTGCGCGGCCAAGGGTCCGGTGAACTGGCGGGCGATTTTGCGGAAAAATCCACCGAAGTCGGCCAGCGGTACGGTACCGTCCCGCCGGTAGACTTCGTCCTTGCCGGCAGGGAGCGATCGCACCAGGCAGAGGTGCCGGTGTTCCACCGCCATGACCGTGCCCTGGTAGGTAAAGGTGGTAACCGGTGTCGGAGGACAGGGCCGGGGCCCGGCGGTTGCGATGGTGTTTTTTTCCGCAACGATGGCCTCCTCCACCAGGCGTTGGATGGCCGCGGCATCCTGCTGTTGGTCCTGGGCCACGAGGTCCACCAGCACCCGTCGGATGCGGGAGGCGGTCTCTTCCGCCTGCCGTAACGATTCCTTCAGCTCCCGCACCAGGGACTGGACGTCCGGCTCGGGGTCGGACGGCGGCCGGGCCGGGGGTGGTGTTTCCGGTTCACGGTTTTCAGCGGCGAGCGGCGATTCGTCGGTTCCGCCGTGCCGTTCGCGCACCGTTTCGCGCAAGGCCGAAAACCGCCGGTACACGGAGCGGAGGATTTTCTTGTCTTCTTCCGGGTCGAAGGATGGTGCTTCGTAAAAGTTGACCACATGGGCCATGGCCTCCTTGATGAAATCCACCGTTTCCGGCACCTGGCGGTCGCCGTGCCGCTGGATATAGGTGAGGACGTTGGTGGCCATGACCAGGATGGCATGGGCTGCCTTGCGGTTCCGGAACCGCTCCCGCAGACAAGCGAAGGCCGCCGCGAGCGTGGCGGCGCGTTGCTCGGAAAGGCGCCAGTCCTGCGAGAGGATCTCGGCTTTCAGGCGCCCGATGGCTTTGTCGATGGAAGGACGTTGGTCCATGGATGTGGGAGACGTTATGGTGAAAAACGATTCCCCGGTAAAAAATCGTAGTCGGCGCAGGTCTGATACGGTAGTTGCAAGGGGATGCAACCGTGAACCCGATGGAATCGCACGTGGTGCGATTCCATCAAAAACGTCTTGCCAGGTTTGCCCGGCCCGTGGTTTGATAGCAACCCGCCCCCAAGACGGGATGCTATCCAAATATGATGGACTCGTAAAAAGTCGCAGTCGGTGCAGGCCTGACACGATAATTCAACGGGTTACACACCGTGAACTCGATGGAATCGCAGTTTTTGCGATTCCATCAAAATTGATGAAGCCGTAAAAACTCG
>CAYRGZ010000055.1:0-15499 GCA_964423785.1 uncultured Desulfobulbia bacterium | reverse complement strand
GTGTGTAACCCATTGAATTACCGTGTCAGACCTGGACCGACTGCGAGTTTTTACGAGTTGTCCAAATTTTACAAAAAACGGTACCGCATCACCCTGCGGGGGGTCGTGCAGGGGGTCGGTTTCCGACCGCACGTCTTCCGGCTGGCCAGGCTCCACGGGCTGGACGGTTTCGTGCGCAATACTCCGGCCGGGGTCGAGATCGAGGTGGAAGGCCCGGCGACAACACTCGATCGATTCGTCTCCGAACTCGACTCCGAGGCGCCGGCGGCGGCACACATCATCGACCAGCTTTGCGAAGAGCTGCCGCCCCGGGATGAAACCGGCTTTGCCATTACGCCGTCCCACCACGAAGAGACGCAAGCCCGCGCCCTGGTCTGTCCCGATCTCGCCCTGTGCACCCACTGCCGGCGGGAACTCTTCGATCCCGCCGACCGACGCCATCGGTATCCGTTCATCAACTGCACCAACTGCGGCCCCCGATTCACCATCATCCAGGACCTGCCCTACGACCGGCCGGCCACCACCATGGCCCGCTTTGCCATGTGCCCGGCCTGCCGGGCGGAGTACGACAACCCGGCCGACCGGCGCTTCCACGCCCAGCCGAACGCCTGCCCGGCCTGCGGTCCCACCTTGTCGCTCCTGGACGATATTGGCGCGGTCACGGCCACCGGCGACGACGCCTTGCGGGAGGCCGTCCGAGCATTGCAGGCCGGTGCCGTCGTAGCGATCAAAGGGCTGGGCGGCTTTCACCTGGCCGTGGATGCAGACAACGAAACCGTAGTCGCCCGCCTGCGGCAACGCAAGCAGCGCCCCACAAAACCGTTCGCCCTCATGGCCAAAAACCTTGCCGTTATCCGCGAGATCTGCCACCTGGACCCGGTGAGCGAGGAGGCGCTCGTCTCCTGCCGCGCGCCCATCGTCCTGTTGCCGCGCCGCCGCACCGACCGGCCGGCCCGGTCGGTGGCACCAGACCTCGATCTGCTCGGCGTCATGCTGCCGTACACCCCCTTGCACCACCTGCTCCTGGAAGACGGGCCGGAGCTTCTGGTCATGACGAGCGGTAACAAGAGCGGCGAACCCATCGTCACCGGCAACGACGAGGCTGTGGCCGAGCTTGCCGGCATCGCTGACTGCATCCTTTGCCACGACCGCGACATTCACGTCGGCTGCGACGATTCGGTGGAAATCCGCCTGGGTGATCGTGTCGTTCCCTTGCGCCGCAGCCGGGGACATGTGCCGCGCGGCATCGTGCTGTCCGACAGCGGACCGGTGGTGCTCGGCGTCGGCGGCGAGATCAAGAACGCCGTCTGTATCCTGCGTGACGACCTCGCTTTTGCCGGCCAGCATATCGGCGACGTCACCTCCCTTGCCGGCCTGCGCGCCTTCATCCGCTCCATCGAGCACCTGCAGACCATCCTCGCGGTCCGGCCGGCGGCGGTGGCCTGCGACCTGCACCCGGATTACCTCACCAGCCGCTGGGCCGAGGAATGCAGCCTGCCCGTGATCCGGGTCCAGCACCACCACGCCCATCTCGCCGCCTGCCTGGCCGAGAACCGCGCCACCGGCCCGGCGGTGGGCATCATCCTCGACGGCACCGGGCTTGGCACTGACAATACGATCTGGGGAGGCGAGATCCTGGTCGGTGACGCGACGGGCTTTACGCGCCTGGGATATCTCCGCCCGTTTCTTCTGGCCGGCGGTGAACGGGCGATCCGGGAGCCGTGGCGTACCGGGATCGGCTACCTCTTACAAGCGGGCGGCCCCGACCTGCTCCCGGAGCATCTCCAGACATATCCTTGGGAGGCGCTGACCCAGGCCCTGGAACAGCGAATCAATGCCCCGGTCACCACGAGCTGCGGCCGGCTGTTCGACGCGGTGGCGGCCATTACCGGTCGCTGTGTCACCGCCACCTACGACGGCGAGGCACCCATGCGACTCGCGGCCGGCATGGATGCAACGGTCGATCGTCTCTACCCGGTGACAATCGAGGAGAAGGACGGTGCGGTTGTCATGGATACCGGGCCGATCCTGGTTGCAGTGGCCGAAGACGTGCGCGACGGCATCGACGCCGCCACGGTAAGCGCCCGTTTTCACGCCACGCTCTCCCAACTGCTGGTAACAGGAGCGGTACGGGCGGCCGAACGCAAAAAACTCGATACCGTGGCGCTCTCCGGCGGCTGCTGGGCCAACCAACGGCTTTTCGACCTGGTGCGACGGGGGCTCGAAGAGCACGGACTGCGGGTCCTCGGCCACCGGCTGCTGCCACCGGGCGACGGTTGCCTCGCCGTCGGCCAGGCGGTGGTGGGCCGCACGTACCTTCTGGCGCAAGGAGTGAGGAGTAAGGGAGGATAGCGCATGTGCCTTGCCATACCCGGTCGGGTGGCCGAAATCATCGATGGCCCTGGCCTGCGGATGGCCGAAGTGGAATACGGCTCGATCCGCAACCGGGTCTGTTTGGAATACCTGCCCGAGGCCGAGGTGGGTGACTACGTGATCGTACACGCCGGTTTTGCCATCTCCATCCTCGACCAACAGGAGGCGGCCGAGCGGCTGGCCGCCTGGCGGGAATACGTGGAAGAGGCGTTGAAGGCCGGCATCGATATCGAGGATGCCGAGACCGTCCTCCAGGCCCTCGACGACACGCCAAGAGGTGAAACATGAGCGGCCTGCCCCACCTTGCCGAATACCGCGATCCTGCTTACGGCCGCGGCCTCTTGACCGCCATCACCAAACGGGTCACCCGGCCCTGGCGGCTGATGGAGGTGTGCGGCGGCCAGACCCACGCGATCATCAAGAGCGGCATCGACCAGGCCCTGCCGGATGGGATCACCATGATCCACGGCCCCGGCTGCCCGGTCTGCGTCACGCCGATCGAGACCATCGACCGGGCCCTGGCGCTCGCCGGCCGCAACGACGTCATCTTCACCAGTTTCGGCGACATGCTGCGGGTGCCGGGATCGCACGGTGATTTGCTCGGCGTGCGGGCTGCGGGGGGCGATGTGCGGGCCGTGTACTCGCCCCTGGAGGCGGTGACCATCGCCCAGGAGAATCCCGACCGACAGGTGGTCTTCTTCGCCATCGGCTTCGAGACCACCGCTCCGGCCAATGCGATGGCGGTGCTGGCCGCCGAACAACAGGGAATCGACAACTTCTCGGTACTCGTCTCCCAGGTGATGGTGCCGCCGGTGCTCCAGGCCCTGCTCACCGAAGGCGAGGTGCGGATCGACGGCTTTCTCGCCGCCGGCCACGTCTGCACGGTCACAGGGATACACGCCTACGAACCGCTGGCCCAGGAGTTCGGCGTGCCCATTGTGGCCACCGGCCTGGAACCCAACGACATCCTGGACGGCATCCTGCAGCTCGTCACCATGTTGGAGGAAGGCCGCGTAGGCGTCGCCAACCAGTACACACGTTCGGTACGCGCGGCCGGCAACCAACGGGCCTGGCAGGCGGTGGAACGGGTATTCGAACCCATCGACCAAAAGTGGCGCGGCCTGGGTCTGATCCCGGCAAGCGGTCTCGGCCTGCGGGACGCCTACCGCCGCTACGATGCGGTGGCCCGCTTCGGCCTTTCGACGGTGACCGCGCAGGAATCCCCCTTGTGCCTCTCCGGCCAGGTCCTGCAAGGCGTCATCCGGCCGGATGCGTGTCCGGCCTTCGGTACGCGCTGCACGCCGGAAAATCCCCTCGGCGCCACCATGGTGTCCAGCGAGGGCGCCTGTGCCGCCTACTACAACTATCGGAGAACCAACCGATGAGTGATCACGACAGGGCCTGCCCCCTGCCCGGCTCGGCGGTCGCATGGGACCGCATCACCCTGGGGCATGGCAGCGGCGGCAGAATGAGCAGCGAACTCATCAGCCGCATCTTTCTGAAATACTTCGGCAATCCCCATCTCGACCGGCTGGAGGACGCGGCCCGCCTGCCCGCGCCCAGCGGCCGACTCGCCTTTTCCACCGACACCTTTGTCGTCGATCCCATCTTCTTCCCCGGCGGCGACATCGGCGAGTTGGCGGTGAACGGCACGGTCAACGATCTCGCCATGTCCGGCGCCAGGCCGCAGTGGCTCAGTGTCGGCTTCGTCATCGAGGAGGGTTTTCCAATGGCCGACCTCGAACGCATCTGCCGCTCGATGCGCCAGGCCGCCAAACAAAGCGGCGTTGCCATCGTCACCGGCGACACCAAGGTGGTGGGCAGGGGCGGCTGCGACGGCATCTTCATCAACACCGCCGGCATCGGCGTCATCCCCGACGGGTTCGATGCCGGCCCGCAGCACATCCGGGCCGGCGACCGGATCATCGTCTCCGGCCCCATCGGCAACCACGGCATGGCGGTGATGCTGGCCCGGGGCGCCATGTCCTTCACCTCGGAGATCACCAGCGACACGGCGCCGCTCGCCGATCTGGTGCAGCGGCTCATCGACGCGGCCGGCAACGGTATCCATGCCATGCGCGACGCCACCCGCGGCGGTCTCGGTGCGGTGCTGGCCGAATTCGCCCAGGCAAGCTCCCTGGGCATGGAAATCGAACCGGACCGCATCCCGGTGGCCGCCGAGGTGGCCGCCGCCTGCGACATCCTGGGCCTCGATCCCCTGTTCGTGGCCAACGAAGGGAAGATGGTGCTGATCGTCGATTCCGAGGCCGCCGATACCGTACTCGACACCTGCCGGCACCATCCGCTCGCCGGCCGGGCCACCTGCATCGGCACAGTGGTGGCCGATCATCCGGGCCAACTCGTGCGCCGCACCCCCTTCGGCACCCGCCAGGTGGTGCCTGTTCCCGCCGGCGAACTCCTGCCCCGCATCTGCTGATGGAATGTAACTGATCGGTGTTTTGCAAAAAAGTCGTGACTTTTTCACAAAACACTGACAAAAAGTCAGCATGACAACCGACCGCCATCTCCATCCGATCATCCTTGACGACGCCCTTGCCGACCGCAAGATGGCGTTCATCTCCGGCCCGCGCCAGGTGGGAAAAACCTGGCTTGCCAAGCGGTGTCTCACGAGTCCGGCCAACTACTTTTCTTGGGACGCGGTGGAGTTCAAGCGCGCCTGGATCCGCTCGCCCCTCGGAGCCATCGGTTCCATCGGCCCGGGGCCGGTGGTCTTCGACGAACTGCACAAGTATCCGCACTGGAAAAACAGCCTCAAACGGGACCATCCATGGCTGGATGCTCGTCCTGGAGCACCTGTACATAAACGGCCATGCCCGCAACGGCGGGCGCAACGGAGCATGAACGTCACCGCGGCCCCCGGCGGTCGTCAGCGGCCTTCATACCAATCTCTCAAGGAGCGCCCATCATGGAAACCATCACTTACACAGCGGCCCGTGCCGCCCTCGCCGCCACCATGAAAAAGGTGTGCGAGGATCACGAGCCGGTCATCATCACCCGCAACCGCGAAGAGCCAGTGGTCATGCTGTCGCTTGCCGACTACAAGGCAATGGAAGAAACCGCCTACCTCCTGCGCTCCCCGGAAAACGCCCGCCGGCTGCTGGACTCGATCGCCGAACTGGAATCCGGTGGCGGCACCCAGCGGGAGCTTGCCGGGTGAAAGTTACCTTCAATTTCCCTTGACCTCGTTTTTTTTCCTACATATACTTGACTAGTCAATTATTAGCACATAAAGAATACACACCGCGATCCCAGGAGAAAACCATGCGAAATCCTGCCCGCATTCCGCGAGCGGCCACGGTGGTGGCCGCCCTCCTGCTTCTGCTGCCACACCTGACCGCACCGCCCACCGGCGCGGCGTCTCCCGGACCGGCCGCACCGCCGCCCACCGTGATGGTGGCCCCGGTCACCGAACAGGACGTGACCCCGGCCACCGAGTACGTCGGCCACGTGGAGGCGATCCAGCAGGTGGACCTGCGGGCCCGGGTGGAGGGTTTTCTTGAAAAGATCGGGTTCCGAGAAGGGGATTTCGTTCAGGCGGGCGACCTGCTCTACGTCATCGAGCAGGCGCCGTACCGGGCCCGGGTGGCCGAGGCCGAGGCCCGGGTGGAGGAAGCGGCGGCGGAAGCGGACCTGGCCGCGAAACACCTCGAGCGGCTGCGGGCCGCGGGCACAGAAAGCGTATCCGCCACCGCCCTCGACGATGCGGCGGCCGCCGCCCAAACCGCCCAGGCCCGGCTGGATGAGGCCCGGGCCGCCCTGGATCTCGCCCGTCTCGATCTCGGGTACACCACCATCACCGCTCCCATCGCCGGCCGCATCGGCCGTACCGCCTACACGGTGGGCAACCTGGTGAATCCGGCATCCGGGCCACTGGCCCGTATCGTCCAGGTGGACCCGATCCGGGTGGTCTATGCAGTGAGCGAAAACGACCTGCCGGCCCTGCGCGCAGCTCTCACCGATACCGGAAATGCCGGCCGGCGGCTGCTCGAACCCCGGCTGCGGCTGGCAAACGGCGAACCGTACGACCACCCCGGCCGGGTCACCTTCGTGGACAACCAGGTCGATCCGTCCACCGGCACCATCGCGGTACGGGCCGAGTTCGCCAATCCCGACGGGTTGCTCGTGCCGGGCCAGTACGTCACTGTGCTGGTCAAGGCAGCGGCGCCGAAGATGATGGTGGTGGTGCCCCAGAATGCAGTGCTGATGAACCGCGACGGCCGCTTCGTCCTCATGGTGGACGAAGCCGGCACGGTGGAGCCCCGCCCCATCACCATCGGTCCGGCGGTGGGCGGCACCATGTGGGCGGTGGAAAGCGGGCTCGTTGCCGGCGAGGAGATCATCGTCGCCGGCATCCAAAAGGTGCGGCCCGGCCAGGTGGTGAGCGTAGCGAATGACCGGAAGGTGAAGACCGTGCCCGCCGCAGCACCGGCAATGAGGCAAACACCATGATCTCGCGCCTGTTCATCGAGCGACCGCGTCTGGCGGCGGTGATCGCCATCGCCATCACCATCGCCGGCCTGATCGCCATGACCAAGATCCCGGTGGCCCAGTACCCCCCGATCACGCCACCCACCATCCAGGTAACCGCCATCTATCCCGGCGCCAGCGCCGAGGTGCTCGCCAACACCGTGGCCGCACCCATGGAAAAGGAGGTCAACGGCGTCGATGACATGCTCTACATGGAGTCCTCGTGCTCCAACGCCGGCATCTACACCCTGACCGTCACCTTTGCGGTGGGAAGCGATCCGGACATCGACCAGGTCAACCTCCAGAACCGGGTGCAGCTCGCCACCCCCAAGTTGCCTCCGGAGGTGGTGGCCCAGGGGATCACGGTGCGCAAACGCTCCTCCAGCATCATGGCGGTCATCGCCTTCTATTCGCCCGGCAACTCCCACGACATGCTCTTTTTGAGCAACTACGTCAGCAACGAGGTGAAGGACGCCCTCGTCCGCCTGCCCGGGGTGAGTGACGCCTTCATCTTCGGCGAGAAGGAGTATTCGGTCCGCATCTGGCTCGACCCCGACCGGCTCGCCGCCCTCGGTATCGATCCGAGCGAGGTGATCGGCGCCATCCGCAGCCAGAACATCCAGGCGGCGGTGGGGTCCATCGGCCGGGAACCCACCCGCGCCGACCAACAGGTCCAGTACATCCTACGGGCCAAGGGCCGGCTCACCGACATCGAGGAATTCAAGAATATCATCGTCCGCACCGGAGAAAACGGCGCCACCGTCCGGTTGCGCGACATCGCCCGGGTGGAGCTGGGCGCCCGCTCCTACAGCCACACCGATACCTTGAACGGCAAGCAAGCGGCGGTGATGGCAGTGTACCGAGCCACCGGCGCCAACGCCATCGACACCATGCAGGCGGTGCGGGCCGAGCTGGCCCGCATCGGCACCCAGATGCCGCAGGATGTCGAGTACAAAATCATCCTCGACACCACCGAATACGTGCAGGCCGCCATCGAAGAGATCGTTTTCACCCTGGCGCTGACCGCCCTGCTCGTGGTCCTGGTGGTCTTCGTCTTCCTCCAGGATTGGCGGGCGACCTTGGTGCCGGCGGTGACCATCCCGGTATCCCTCGTCGGCACCTTTGCGGTGCTGCTCGCCCTGGGGTATTCCGCCAACACCATTTCCCTCTTTGCCCTGATCATGGCCATCGGTCTGGTGGTGGACGACGCCATCGTGGTGGTGGAAAACGTCTTCCGGGTCATGACCGACGAAAACCTCGCGCCCAAGGAAGCGGCCATCCGGGCCATGAGCCAGGTCACCGGTCCCATCATCGCCACCACCCTGGTGCTTTTGGCCGTCTTCGTGCCGGTGGGTTTCATGCCCGGCATCACCGGCCAGCTCTACCGGCAATTCGCGGTGACCATCTGCACGGCGGTGTTGATCTCGTCCGTCTGCGCCCTCTCCTTGAGCCCGGCCATGTGTGCCACCGTGCTCCGTACCACCCGGCCCCACAACCGGGGTCCCTTCGGCTGGTTCAACCGCTTTCTGGAAATAGCCCGGCGCGGCTACGTGGCCGGTTCCCGCTTCCTCATCCGCCGGCTGCTGGTGGCGCTCGTCCTCTACGGCGGGGTGCTGGGCTGTGGCTGGTTTCTCTTTTCCCACAGTCCCTCGAGCTTTCTGCCCCAGGAAGACCAGGGTTACTTCTTCCTGAACGTCCAGTTGCCGGAAGGGGCGTCGCTCGCCCGCACCAACCGGGTGCTCAAACGGATCACTTCCGACATCGCCGCCATTCCGGGCGTGCGGGATGTCATCGGTGTGGCCGGTTTCAGTCTCTTGAGCGGCGACGCCGACAACGTCGGCCTGGGGGTGGCGATTCTCGATCCGTGGGAAGAGCGCCGGCGGCCGGATCTCGGCCTCGAAGCAATCATCGGTCAGACGATGGGCAAGCTCATGGCCATTCCCGAGGCCACCAGCTTCGCCTTCGCGCCGCCGCCGATCATGGGGCTCGGCATGGCCGGCGGCTTCGATTTCCGACTCTTGGACAAGAAAGGCGCCTCGCCCCAGGAACTGTTCGGCGTGGCCATGAGCCTGATGATCGCCGCCAACCAGGACCCGGCCCTGATGCGGGTGTTTACCACCTACACCGCCAACACCCCCCAGATCCTGCTCGACATCGACCGGGTGCGGGCCGAACATCTCGGCGTGCCCCTGGACCGGATTTTCGCCGTCTTGCAGACCCAGCTCGGCTCGGCCTACGTCAACGACTTCAACCGCCGGGGCCATACCTACCAGGTCAAGATCCAGGCCCAGGCATCGGCCCGCGACGATCTGGCAGACATCCTCCGCCTCCACGTCAAAAACGATGCAGGCCGCATGGTGCCGTTGACGAGTCTCGTCCGGCTGCGTACCATGATCGGGCCGCAACAGATCAAACGGTACAACCAGTTCGTCAGCGCCGACTTCACCGGCATGCCGGCGCCGGGCTACTCCTCCGGCCAGGCCATGGCCGCCATGGAGCGGCTGGCGAAGAAGATCCTGCCGCCGGGTTTCGGCTTCGAGTGGTCGGCCATGTCGTACCAGGAACGCAAGGCGGGCGGCCAGGTGGCAGGGCTTTTCGCTCTCGCCTTGGTCTTCGCCTACCTCTTCCTGGTGGGCCAGTACGAGAGCTGGAGCCTGCCGCTGGCCATCATCGCCTCCATCCCGGTGGCCACCCTGGGCGCACTGGCCGGGCTCTGGGCCGTGCACATGCCGCTGTCCCTCTATGCCCAGATCGGCTTGGTGTTGCTGGTGGGGCTTGCGGCCAAGAACGCCATTCTGATCGTGGAGTTCGCCGAAGAACGGCGCCGCAGCGGGCTTTCCACGGCCGAGGCGGCGGTGGAGGGAGGCAAGATCCGCTTCCGACCGGTGCTCATGACCTCGTTCACCTTCATCCTCGGGGTCGTGCCACTGGTGATCGCCACCGGCGCCGGGGCCGGCAGCCGGCGTGCCATCGGCACCACGGTCTTTTCCGGCATGTTGGTGGCCACCCTGTTTGGTATCTTTTTGATTCCGGCCCTGTACTACGCCTTCCAGAGGATGCGTGGCAAGGGAACGTAACTGATCACGGGGGTGCCCCGGCAATGACCGAAAGCCGCGTCGCGTGATGATGCTAATGACCACCATATCCGACCTCGCCGCCCTGGCCGGCATCGGGACGACATCCTTCATCCTCGCCCTGTCCGGCGCCTTGATGCCCGGCCCCCTGTTCACGGTGACCGTCGCCGAGGCGGCCCGGCGCGGCGCCCATATCGGCCCGCTGGTCATCACCGGCCATGCCCTGCTCGAACTTCTGATGATGCTGGCCCTGCTGGCGGGGCTCGGCCCCCTGCTGTCCGCCGGGCCGGTTGTTGCCGGCGTTGCGTTTCTTGGTGGGGGGATGTTATTGTGGATGGGCGTCGACATGGTTCGCAAGGCCGCCGGCCAGTCCCTTGCCGACATCCAGGCCAATGCGCCCACCAAGGGCCGCCACCCGATCATTCTGGGAGTGCTCACCAGCCTGGCGAACCCATACTGGACGATCTGGTGGGCCACGGTCGGGCTGGGTTATCTGGTCACCGCCCGCCATTTCGGGGTGGCCGGCGTTACCGTTTTTTTCCTGGGGCATATCGCGGCGGATTACGCTTGGTATATCCTGGTGGCCCAGGGGGCCAGTCGCGGCCGCGCCGTCCTGCACGACCGGGTGTACCAATTGCTGATTCAGGGGTGCGGCGTATTCCTGGCCGGTTTCGGCGTCTGGTTCCTGGCCGACTCACTGCGGCATTTCCGCCAACTCGTCTCTTAACCTCTTGCGACAACGGGCAGATCCAATGCAACAGATCCTGGAATTCTTCAAGAGAGACCAGTTTGCCGACTTCATCGGCATTGAACTCCTGGAAGTGGCCCCCGGCCGGGCCAAGGTGCGTCTCGAGATCGAGGACAAGCATCTCAATGGCGTCGAGATCGCCCACGGCGGCGCCATCTTCACCCTGGCCGACCTCGCCTTCGCCGCGGCCTCCAATTCGCACGGCACCGTGGCGGTGGGAATCAACGCCACCATCTCCTACGTCAAGGCCGCCCGCAAAGGAGCGGTCCTGATCGCCGAGGCGCAAGAAGTCGCCCGCAACCCGAAACTCGCCACCTATGAAGTGCGGGTGACCGATGCCGACGGCGACCTCATCGCCCTCTTCCAGGGCACGGTGTACCGCAAGAAAGAGAAGCTGGAAACGATACCATGAAACAGAAAAACCGATTGCCGGCATGTTTCTCCGCACTTCTTGCCGGATATCTCGTCGTGGTGCTCGCCGGCTGCAGCCTGGTGGGGCCGGATTACGACCGGGTGGCGCCGGAGACGCCGGCGGGCTGGCACGCATCCCTGGACGGCGGGCTGGCCGCCGATACCGATCCCGATACCCTGGCCCGCTGGTGGCGGACGCTCGCGGACCCGGAACTGGAACGGCTCGTGGACAGGGCGGTGCAGGGGAATCTCGATCTGGCGGCGGCAAAAACCCGCCTGCGCGAGGCCCGCGCCCTGCGGGGAATCAGCAAGGCGGCCCTCGCCCCCACCCTCGATGCCAGCACCTCTGCCACCAAGCTGCGTTCCAGCGCCAACAGCGGCCTGGGCGGTGAAAGCGAACTCTATGCCATCGGTTTCGATGCCGGCTGGGAAATCGATCTTTTCGGCGGCCGCCGCCGGGCGGTGGAAGCCGCCGAGGCGGACGTCGCGGCACGCCGGGAGGACCTGCGTGACGTCCTGGTCAGTCTCACCGCCGAAGTGGCCCGCAACTACGTGGAACTGCGCACCCTGCAGGACCGGCTGGCCACGCTCCGCGATACCGTCGCCACCCTGGAAAAACGCTACGACCTCGACCGGTCCCGCTACCGGGCCGGCCTTGTGGATGCGCTCATCCTGCAACAATCCCGCACCCTGCTCGAACGCACCCGGGCCCAAGTACCGGCACTCGAGACCGGCGTGGCGGCGGCGACCAACCGTCTTGCCGTCCTCTTGGGCGAAAAACCAGGTGCTCTCACTGAGGAACTGGCCGAACCAGCGCCGATCCCCGCCCCGCCGCCCACCGTGGCCGTGGGCATACCGGCCGATCTCCTGCGCCGGCGGCCCGACCTCCGCCGAGCGGAACGGCAACTAGCCGCCGCCACCGCCAGGATCGGGGTGGCGACGGCGGATCGCTACCCGCACTTGCGCCTCGCCGGTTCCATCGGTCTGGAATCCCTGCACGCCGAAGATCTCTTGGAATGGCTGAGCCGCACCTGGCGAATCGGTCCGGCGGTCTCCTGGCGGATCTTCGACGCCGGTGCGATACGCCGCAACATCGAGGCGGCTACCGCCCGCCGGGACCTGGCCAGGGTGGCCTACGAAAAGGCGGTGCTCACCGCCCTGGAGGAGGTGGAAAACGCCCTGGTCGGTTTTGCCAAGGAGCAGCAGCGCTGGCACGCCTTGCAAGAGGCGGCGACGGCGGCGGCCAAAGCCCGCGATCTCGCCCGCCAGCGGTACGAGGCCGGCCTGGTGGACTACACCACGGTCCTCGATGCCGAACGGTCCCTGCAGAGTCTGCAGGACGAAGTGGCCGCCAGTCGCGGCGCGGTCGCCACCGCCCTCATCCGCCTCTACAAGGCCCTGGGCGGTGGCTGGCAGCCGGAAGATTTTCGGTCACGGAACACCGCATACGGGACGAGGACTTCCAGTCGATACGGTCCTGCGATGCCGTGCGGGCCCGCGCCGGACGAAAACGCCCGTACCGATCGATCATGAGCACCAGCTGGCATGCCCTCGCCACCGACGAGGTCCTCACCCGGCTCGGCAGCACGCAACGTGGGCTCGACGCCGGTGAGGCGACGGCCCGACTCGCCCGTCACGGCCGCAACGAGATCGTTGCCGAAAAAGAGCCGCCGTGGTGGCGGCTGCTCCTCTCCCAGTTCAACAACCTGCTCATCTATATCCTCTTCTTCGCGGCCCTGATCTCGTTCTTTCTCGGCAAGATCGTCGAGCCCATCGCCATTCTCGTCATCGTCCTTCTTGCCGGCATCACCGGCTTCATCCAGGAATTCCAGGCCAGCAAGGCCCTGCAGGCCCTGCGCCGGATGGCGACGCCGGCGGCCCGCGTCCTGCGTGACGGACGCGAAGCGGCCATCCCGGCCGCCGAACTCGTACCCGGCGATATCGTGCTCCTGGAAGCGGGCAGTGTCGTGCCGGCCGACGCCCGCATCATCGAGACGGCCGACCTGCAGGTGAACGAGGCCGCCCTGACCGGCGAATCCTTCCCGGTCGCCAAAACCGCCGCGGCCATCGACGGGGACGACCTCCCCCTGGCCGAACGCCGCAACATGCTCTACATGGGCACAGCGGTGGTGGCCGGCCGAGGCCGGGGTGTGGTGGTCGCCACCGGCATGGCGAGTGAATTCGGCAAGATAGCCACCATGCTCGCCACCGCCGAACAGCGCCGCACGCCGCTGCTCGAAAACATGGACCGGCTGGGCCGGCAACTCGGCATCTTGTCGCTGGTGCTGGCCGCCGCTGCCTCGGCCCTCTCCCTGTGGCGCGGCACCCCGCCGGCCGAGGTCTTTCTCTGGGGCGTCGCCCTGGCGGTGGCCATCATCCCGGAGGCCCTGCCGGCTGTGGTGACCGTTACCCTGGCCCTCGGCGTCAAACGGATGGTGGGCCGCCGGGCCCTGATCCGGCGACTGCCGGCTGTGGAGACCCTGGGCTCGGTCAACATCATCTGCACCGACAAGACGGGCACCCTTACCCAGGGCCAGATGACCATTCGGCAATGTTATGCCGGCAACCGGTTCTATCGAGTCAGCGGCATCGGCTACGACCCGGAAGGCGGCGCCATCCTGCATGACGACATCCCGGTACGCATGGAGGAGGATAGGACTCTGGAGCGGCTGTGTCTCTACGGCGCCCTCTGCAACGACGCCGCCCTCGTCCGACAGGAGGACCAGTGGCTGATCCTCGGCGATCCCACCGAGGGCGCCCTCCTCGTGCTGGCCAGAAAGGCGGGAATCATTCCCGAAACCGTCCGCGAGCGCTTTCCCCGTCTGCGGGACATCCCCTTCTCGTCGGAGAGCAAGAAGATGACCACCGTGCACCGGCTCCCCTTCCCCGCCCCGACGCACGGGGAACGACGAACGGCTGCCAAACCCGGCCGGCCATCGGCCGCGCCGGAAGATCGTAACGAAAAAAGCCGGCTGGTGGCCATCACCAAGGGGGCGCCGGAAATCATTCTCCAGGACTGTAGCGGGATACTCGACGGGGATCGGATCGAACCGCTGACCGACGTCGAACGGGAGCGCCTGCTCGCCGTCTCCCACCAGTTCGGCGAGCAGGCCCTACGGGTCCTGGCCGTGGCGGTGAAATTCCTGGCGGACGGCGATCCGAACGAAATGGACGATCCGGTCATTCGCTCCGCTCACCACCTGGACCGGGATCTCGTATTCGTCGGCATGGTCGGCATGCTCGACCCGCCGCGGGACGATGTGAAGGCGGCGATCCAGGTGTGTGAGAAGGCCGGCATCCGGCCGGTCATGATCACCGGCGACCAGAAGGTGACCGCCGTGGCGGTGGCCCGGGAACTCGGTATCGCGAAACAGGGCAAAGCGCTCGCCGGCGACGAGTTGGCACGACTCGACGAGGCCGCATTCGCGGCCAGCGTGACCAAAACCACCGTCTATGCGCGCATCGCGCCGGAGCACAAACTACGGATCGTCTCCACCCTCATGGCGCAGGGGAACACCGTCGCCATGACCGGCGACGGGGTCAACGATGCACCGGCCCTGAAGAAGGCGGACATCGGCATCGCCATGGGCATTACCGGCACCGACGTCAGCAAGGAAGCGGCGGACATGATCCTCACCGACGACAACTTCGCCTCCATCGTCGCCGCCGTGGAGGAAGGCCGGACCATCTTCGAAAATATCCGCAAGTATCTCGTGTTCTTACTCGGCGGCAACATGGGCACGGTGTTCGGCCTCTCGGCCGCCCTGATCCTCGGCTTTCCCGCCCCCCTGGCCGCGATCCATATTCTGTTCATCAACTTCGTCATGGACGGCGTGCTCGCCATCACCCTGGGCGTCGAACCGCCGGAGGCGGGCACCATGAGCCGGCCGCCTCGCCCACGCCGGGAAGGCATCCTGAACGGCCGCTCGCTCGCCGCCATCCTTTTCACCGGGCTTTGGATCGCCACGGTCTGCATGGCGGTCTTTTCCTGGTACGGCGGCGCCCGGCCCCTGGCGCACGTCGCCCTGTCGTCACCCTACCCGCAGACCCTCTTCTTCGTCACCCTGGTGCTCGCCCGTATCTGCAACTGCCTCGCCTGCCGGTCGCTCACAACCTCCTTCTTCCGCTACGGCCTGCGCGGCAATCGTGTGCTGCTGGTCGGCATCGGCTTCACCGTGCTGCTCACCATCCTCGTAGTCCACCTCCCGGCCCTGGCGGCTGTCTTCTCCATCGTTCCCCTTTCCCTGCAAGACTGGGCCGTGGCGGCCGCGGCCGGTACCTCGATCATCCTCGTTTCCGAAGGGTACAAGCTCATCTCGCGTCACACGCAGGCCTGACCCTGGTCGGGGGCAACTGATCACGGGGTTGCTCCTTCGTATGCCGAAGTCGCAGTCTCTGAGTGATG
>CAYRGZ010000054.1:8423-15701 GCA_964423785.1 uncultured Desulfobulbia bacterium | reverse complement strand
AAAAGATGCACATGATCTCTGGAGACATGCCCCTTGATGATGTCAACATCTTCCCCGGAGTTTTCGGTTTGTAGGTCGATTTTTATGGGGTCGCGAAATTTTTTCTCGTTGTTTCAACAGGATAGAAAGTTCCGCCCTGGAAAATTTTCAAAATTTGTAGGCACACGAATTTGTATATAATACTTGAACTAGCGGATGATACAGCCTATATTGCGTAGGCATTATGTATCTGCGCACTGTCCGACGGAAAAACAGGGACGGCTCGACCGTGGCCTACTACCAGCTCGCCCACAACGAGCGGCATCCAGAGACCGGCAGGGCCGTGGCCAAGGTCATCCACAACTTCGGTCGGGCCGATCAGTTGGATCGCGAGGCCTTGGTCCGGCTTTGCCGCTCCATCGCCCGGGTCTGTGGCGTCGAAGTCATTGATCCCCGGAAGGACGAGGACTACGAACGGGCCGGCTTGCCCAAGGAGGTCAGGCTCAAGCGAACCCTGGAATACGGGACGGTCATGACCGTTTCGGCCTTCTGGGAGCGCCTCGAAATCGGCGAGACCATACGCCGGATCTCCCGAACCAGGAACGCACCCTACGACAAGGCGCTCCTGGCCATGGTGGCCAACCGGCTCTGCCAGCCGGAGTCGAAGCTCGGCGTGTGGGAGCGCTGGCTCGATACGGTATACATGCCGGAATGCGCCGGCCTGAAGCTGCGGCAGATGTACGAGGACATGGACGTGCTCGCCGAGCATGCGGCCGAGATCGAGCGGGAGATCTTCTTCCAGGTCGCCAACCTGATGAACCTCACCGTGGACGTGATCTTCTGCGACACCACCACGGTCTCGTTCATGGTGGACGAGGAAGACGAACTGCGCCGGTATGGTCATGCCAAGGAGGGCTTCTGGGCGCCCCAGGTGGTCGTGGCCCTGGCCGTTACTCGCGAGGGCTTTCCGGTCAAGAGCTGGGTCTTTCCAGGCAACACGTCCGATTTCACGACGATCGAGAAGGTCAAGCAGGACCTGCGCGGCTGGAACCTGGGCCGGGCCTTGTTCGTGGCCGACGCTGGCATGAACTCGACCGACAACCGCAAAGAACTCGCCAAGGCGTGTGGCACCTATCTCCTGGCCAGCCGGATGCGCGGCGTCAAAGAAGTCAGAAAAGAGGTGCTCTCCGCCCCGGGCCGATACCGGGAGATCAGCGAGAACCTGTTCGCCAAGGAAGTCGTCGTGAGCACAGGCAAGCGTTACGTCCTGTGCTTCAACCCGCAGGAGGCCAAGCGGCAGCAGGAGCACCGGGCGGAGATCGTCCATCTGCTCGAAGAAGAGCTCGCCCGGCACAAGGACCGGGATGCCTCCCGCAAGTGGGCGGTGGAGCTGCTGGCCTCCCGCCGCTTCGGTCCCTATCTCACGGTGACCGACAAGGGCAAGCTCCGGATTGACCGCAAAGCGGTCCAGGATGCGAAGCGGTACGACGGCAAGTGGGTGGTCGAGACCAACGATCCCAGCCTCACCGTGGAGGACGCAGCCACTGGGTACCGGTCGCTCATGGTGATCGAGCGGTGCTTCCGGTCGCTCAAACGCACCCAGTTGAAGGTCATGCCGGTCTACCATTGGCTCCCCCGGCGCATCGAGGCCCATGTGAAGATCTGCGTCCTGGCCCTCTTGCTGGAGCGCATGATGGAACGCCAGGCCGGCAAGCCATGGTCTCGGATCCGCTCGATCCTGTCCCGTATTCAGGCAACGGAATTCGTGACGTCCGACCATATTTTTTACCAATTAAACGAGCTGCCCAAGGGGGCGGTCAGCTTGCTCAAATCGCTCGCAATCCCGCTCCCCAAGCGGGTTTTCGGGATTCAGCAGGTGGTGAGCGGAGCGAATGACCGAGTGCAGAAAACAGGTGCAATGACGTAGGCACACGCGAAAAAATCGTGCCAGCTGAAACCCGCGCCCCAAGCGGGTTTGCGCCTCGCTTTTGATTTTCGGCCGAAAACGCCGGATAGACGAGGGTTCCGCCGCAGATGCGACAGGTTGGAGTTGGCGTGGGGACGGCAGGACGTGCTGCAAGAAGCGGCGGAGGGCTCGAATATCGGAACAGGCAGTGGTTGTTTGCCGCGTGCCGGAGCAGAAATCAATGGACGAGGCGTCGCTTGACGGAATAGTCGAAGTTGTCGTCCTGCTCCGGGGTGTGGCAGCGCTGGCAGACCGTGGCCGACACCGGTGCCGGCCGCACGGCCGGCTCCTTGGCATGCATGCGGCCGGGCCCGTGGCAGGCCTCGCACCCCACGGCCAGCATCTCTTCGGGCAGGGTGAGGGCATACGGCTCGTCGCCGCCGTGTAGGCCGGTGACGTGGCAGGCGAGACAGTCGAGGTCGAACTGGCGGCCCTTGTCTGCCAACGTGTCGTAGGCGCGGGCGTGGCGGGTCTGCTGCCAGCGGTCGGCGATGTCCTGGTGGCAGCCGACGCAGGCCCGCCACCCCAAGTAGCCCTGGTCCAGAGGGGAGGCGATGGTGGTCGTTTTCGTGTCTGGGGGGGCATTGAGCGTGGCGATGGTTTCCTTCAGCCGCTGTTGCAGTTCGAGCACCTGGGGATCGTCCGGCATGCTGGTTTTCAGAGCGATGGTCGTCACCTGGTAGCGGCAGGGCGGGCTGTCTTTGGCGGCGGCGAGCTGGCGTTCCAGTTCCGCGATCTCGGCGGCCAGCTTGTCGCGCACGGCCACGAGCCGCTGGTAGGTGGCATCGCGGCCGGCATCGTCATTCCCGTTCGTCGCCAACCGGTCGATCTGCCACTGGTACCGGTCGAGAGAGGCTTTCTTGTTGCGGAGAAGCGCTTCGGCGTCGCGTCGCTGCCAATGGTGCGAGGGCTGCCAGTCCACCTCCACGACGCCGAGGTATTTCCCCTGGCTCGTGGTCTGGACGATGAGGGTGTTTTTCACCGGCTTCGGGTTGCGGTTGCCGGCCGGGCCGCCCGCCTGGACGATGAGGTGCACCGTGTCGAAGCGGCGGGCCATGGCGAGGTTCTCCTGCGGGGAGCAGGTGGAAAGAACGATCAGGAGGTCGCACCGGGGTTGCAGTTCCTCGACGAGGGCGGGGAGGACGGCCTGCCAGGAGGTCACGGTGACGTCCTTGGGCAGCATGGCCTTGATGTCGCGGCCGCTGATACCGATGATACCGACGGTCAGCGGCCCCGTGGTCACCAATCGATAGGGGGGAAAGAGCGGTTCGCCGTCGCGCCGGATGTTGGCGCTCACCCACGGCAGGTCGTCCCGGTGGGCGAGCAGGAAATCGAGACCGGCGGCGAGATCGTAGCGGCCGATGCCGACCCCGTCGTAGCCCATCAGCCGGTAGGCGGCCATGATCGTCTCGGCGGTGCGTTCTTCCTGGGCCCGGCGGGCCGGTGGCAGGGGCAGGTGCTCGAAGAGCAGGTTGCCGCCATCCACGGTCACCGAGGCCGGTGTTGCCGGCCGCAATCTCGTCAACTGGTACGCCTTTTTGGACAGACTGCCCAACTGGTTGCTCTTTCAGCCGCAGGGTTCGGTTTTGCCGTGCACGTCGTTGGAAAAGAAGACCTGCAGGTTGTAGGCATGGTCGGCGGCCGCCACGGCCGGTAGGGCGGTCAGGAGCGTGAAAAGGACCAGGATGACGTGCAGCATGCAACCCTCCTTGCTTCTTCCAGTTCTCGTTTCGTTGCAGAATTCGACCGCCGGCGCCCCGTTTCGGTTCCCATAAAACGGGCGTTACTCGCCCGGCCGGTCTTTTTCCCGGCTGGCGCCGGATTTGTTCTGCCGGGCCCGGGCCTGCAGGATGCGGCGCCATTTGGCAAGCCGGTCCCGGATGATCGCTTCATGGCCCCGGCCGGTGGGCTCGTAGTAGCGGCGGCCGGCCAGCCGTTCCGGCAGATGTTCCTGGAGGACCAGGGCGTCGGGATCGTCGTGGGCGTACTGGTAGCCGCGGCCGTAGCCGAGATTGCGCATCAGGCCGGTGGGGGCGTTGCGGATCGGTAGCGGCACCGGCAGACTACCGGTTTTCTTGATGTCCTGCATGACCTTTTTGTACGCCATGTAACAGGCGTTGGATTTCGGTGCCGTGGCGAGATAGACGGCGGCCTGGGCCAGGGCCAGCTCACCTTCCGGCGTGCCGAGGAAATGATAGGCCTCCTTGGCGTCGAGGGCGAGGCGCAGGGCCTGGGGATCGGCGTTGCCGATGTCTTCGCTGGCGAAACGGACCAGCCGGCGAGCGACGTAGAGCGGGTCCTCGCCGGCGGCCAGCATCCGGCCGAGCCAGTAGAGGGCACCGTCCGGGTCGCTGTCGCGCAGGCTCTTGTGCAGGGCGGAGATTAGGTTGTAGTGTTCCTCGCCGGCGCTGTCGTAGCGTAAGGAGTGGCGTTGCAGGGCGTCCTCGACCATCGCCAGGGTGATGACGCCGCCTTCGGCGCCGGCGGCAAGCTGGGCGGCGATTTCGAGATTGGTGAGTGCCCGGCGGCCGTCGCCGTCCGCCAACCGTACGAGATGGTCGAGGGCTGCGTCGTCGATCGTAAGGCCGAGCGTACCCAGGCCCCGCTCGTCGTCGGTGAGGGCGCGTTTGATGAGGGCAGCGATATCGGTATCGGCCAGTGGTTCGAGCACGAAGACCCGGCAGCGGGACAGAAGCGGGGCGATAATCTGGAAGGAGGGGTTTTCGGTGGTGGCGCCGATCAGGACGAGGAGGCCGCTTTCCACGTGCGGTAAAAAGGCGTCTTGCTGGCCCTTGTTGAAGCGGTGGATCTCGTCCACGAACAGGATGGTGGATTCGCCGCGTTGGCGGTGGGTCTGGGCCTCTTCGACGATGGCCCGCACCTCCCGGACGCCGGAGAGCACGGCGGAGAAGAAGACAAACCGGGCGCCGACCGTGGCGGCCATGATTCGGGCCAGGGTGGTCTTGCCGCAGCCGGGCGGCCCCCAGAGGATCATGGAGGGTAGATAGCCGCGGGCCAGCAGCCGCCGCAGGACGCCGTCGTCGCCGAGCAGGTGGTGCTGGCCGACGATCTCGTCCAGGGTTTGGGGCCGCATCCGTTCGGCGAGGGGTGTGCTGGTCGGTGCCACAGGGAGATCTCCAGTCGTCTGTAAAATCCAGAAGAGATAACCGTATCCCCGCCACCCCTTCAACTCATTTTTTGATGGAATCGTAAATAATGCGATCGGTCATTCGCTCCGCTCACCACCTCCATCGAGTTCGCGCTTTGTAACCTGTTGAATTATCGTGTCAGACGTGGGCCGACTGCGATTTTCTTACAGGGCCATCATCTTTCGACAACGGATTGATCGGTTGAATTGGTTGGGCTGAGGTCTCGGCCGGCCAGGATCAGGAAGAGAGCGGCGGCCAGGCCGTCGGCGCCGAAGATCATGGCCATGACCATGATCTGGTAGCGGGCCGCGATCACCGGCGAGACGCCGGAGAGGATCTGGCCGGTCATCATGCCGGGCAGGGAGACCAAGCCGACGGCAAAAAGGGAGTTGGTAATCGGGATGAGGGCGGTGCGCAGTGCCGCGGCCCGGGCGGTCTCATAGGAGTGACCGGTGGCCAGGTCGGCGGCCAGGCGTTCGGCGGCTAGGCTGACGCTGTTCATCCCATTGGCGAAGATCATGCCGGCCAAGGGCACGAGATACTGCGGCATGTACCAGGGATGCAGGCCGAGAACCCCCTGAGAGATGATGAGGAGGGTGAAGCCGCCGCTGAGCCCGATGGCGGTCAGGGCCTTGCCGTAGAGGCGACGACGATGGGCAGCCACCGGCCGCAGGCCGATCCAACTGGCCGCACCCAGCATGACGGCCAGCACCGCCGCCACCAGCCATGCCCGTTGGGTGGCGAAGATCGGCACCAGGAGGTAGCCTACCAAGATCAGTTGCAGAATCATGCGGCCCAAGCCGTAGAAGGCGCTCTTCCAGGCCAGGGACCAGCGTTGCAGGAGGATGATTACCACGGCCACTGGGACGAAGGCAAGCGCCAGTTGGCCGAGGGAGATGGTATGGATGGCGCCCTTCATTTGTTCGGCAACGGACCGATCGATTGGATCGGTTGCGTGGCGCATTCTCCGGAGCAGCCGCAGGAGGTTTTCCCTGTACCGTGGCCGTGGCCGCTATGATGGGAGTGTCCCGTGCGCCGTAAAGCGCGCCAAATCGGTTTTGCCGAGATGGCGACGAGGAAAAGGGCGCCGGCGAGTTCCACCGGCTGGGGGATGATTTCGGCCGCCTTGCCGATCACGGCCCCGGCCGTGATGCCCGCCCCGGCGTACACCGCATCGAGGGCAAGGCCGCAGACGACGCTGACGAGCGCAATGGCCGCCAGGTACCTGGCTGTGGCCCGTTTGCCCAAGAGACCGGTGAGCATGGACAGCGAGGCCATGTTGGTGGCCGGGCCGACCAGCAGGAAGACTAAAGCGGCGCCTGGACTTACTCCTTTCAGGATCAGGGCGGCGGCGATGGGAGTCGAGGCGGTGGCGCAGATATAGAGGGGAACACCCACCACCAGCATGAGGAGCATGGCCGCCAGGCCGCCACCGAGGTAGCTGCTGATCAGATTGTCCGGTACCAGGGTGGTGATCAGCCCGGCCAGCAGGATGCCGACGAAGAACCAGCCAGCCAGGTCTCCCCAGAGATCCCTCACCGCATACGCGAGACCGGCGCGGATTTTCTCGAAAAAACTGTGGTGGTTGCGGTGGGTGACCGGATCGCAGTCACGTCCGTCGCAGCAGTTGTCTACCGGGCAGGCGGTGGCGGCATGCATGATGAGCCGTGGTTCCGGGGGGTTGAAGAAGTTTTCCGCAAGGCCGGCCGTGAAGGCGGTGAGAAAGGCGGCCACCGGCCGGGCCACGGTCATGATCGGGTCGAGCAGCGCGTAGGTGATGGCAATGGAATCCACCCCGGACTCGGGGGTGGAGATCAGAAAGGCAGTGGTGGCGCCGTTGTTGGCGCCCTGTTTCTTGAGCGCCGCCGCGGCCGGCAACACGCCGCAGGAACACAAGGGGATGGGAATGCCGAACAGGGCCGCCTTGAACACCGAGCGGTAGCGGCCGTTGCCCAGATGCCTGACCACGTATTCGGTGGACAGAAACATCTTGAGCAGGCCGCCGATGGCGATGCCGAAAAGGATGTAGACCGAGGCGTCCTGGAGCAGTTCCCAGGAGGCGGTGAGCATGTCGACGAGAAAAGCGGCGAGTTGGTGCATCGATCTTTTTCCCTGAAAGGAGTTGGCCTCATCTCACCCGCGACCGGCTCGGTCCTTGATGGGCGATGTCTGGCCGCGCGCGGT
>CAYRGZ010000054.1:0-8323 GCA_964423785.1 uncultured Desulfobulbia bacterium | reverse complement strand
ATTTTTAGTATTTGAGCATATATTCAGATAATACGGCTTATGGGGAAGTACGTCAACCAAAAACGTGGTGGGCTCGTACAAAAACGTGGTGGGATCCACGAAGTCGTGGGCGGTTGGGAAGGGCCTTGAAACAACAACGGCGATCCCGCGATGGGATCGCCGTTGTTGCCATGGGCTGGTGGAAATGCCGGCCTCCCGGGCCGGCTCGCCGTCACGCTCAGGAAAAGCCGCTGCCCGCCGGGCCACAGCCGCCGGACATGATGGATATCCCGCCCGTGGTCCCGGTGCGCACCGCGGCGGCGGAGAGCAGCTTCACCACGTTGGTGCTGCCGCAGTTGGGGCAGCGCTTGGCGTCTTTGTTCTCCCTGGACAGGGAGACGAGGGCTTCGAAAAGCGTGTTGCATTCTTGACAGCGGTATTCGTAAAGCGGCATGGTTGCAATCCTCCATTGAGAACAGTTTATGATTTTGGGTATTCAATTAGTTTCTTAAATACTAATGCCCCGGTGGCCGGATGTCCAGGGGGAAACGACAAAAATCAACAGGCCGATAAATAAGGCGGGTCAAGAACGGGATGCGAGACGAAAGCGAAGGCGAAGCCGCCAGCCGATGACGGCGAGAGCCCCACCCAGGGTGTCGGCCAAGAGATCGGCCGCGCTGGGGGAGCGGGTGGGCACGAAGGACTGGTGGATTTCGTCGGTGATGCCAAAGACGAGGCAAAAGCCGATGATGCCGAAGGCGACGGCCGGCGGCGGCCAGCGGTGGCCGGCCGGTCCCAGCGCCAGGATGGCGCTTGCCCCGAGTGCCGTGTAGGCGGCAAGATGCGCCAGCTTGTCGGCCAGGAAAAAGGAGGGTAGGGGGAGATCGTCGCTCGGCTGGTGGGACAGGTAAACGATGGTGGCCGCAACGAGGACGAGCGGCAGAAAGCGCCAGGGGGCGGTCATTCTTCCGCTTCGCTGTTCAGGTGAACCTTGTCCAGCAGCTCCTTGGGAAAGCGGGCCCGCGCCTTGTCGATGGCCTTCTTGATGCGGATGGCCGGGTAGTCGTCATACACGGTCACCGACTTGTCGGCGTAGGCGGTGGTCTCGAATTTCTTGTTGCGGATTCGGAAGGTATGCGTCCAGTTGATCTCGATGGTCTCGTCGCCCTCCTCGATCTCCACGTCGATCTTCTCTCCGCCGGCCGCCACCTGCAGGGCGTCCATCTCGGTGATTTCCAGCACCCAGCCGTCGCCGCTCTCGGTGGTCAGGAAGATGAAGACGCCGAGGGTCCGCAGGGTGTACTGGCGGGCCAGCGCCGCGGCCTGGGTCTTTTCCACCTCGGCCAGGAGGGAGAGCCGCTGCTCGGCCACCGACGGCGGCGCGGTGAGCGGCGAGGTTTCCTTACCAAGACAACAGCGTTTGAACTTTTTGCCACTGCCGCAGGGGCAGGGATCGTTGCGGCCGATCTTCATGCTTTTTCCCCTGTTCCTCTTCCCGGTCCTCGGGTATAATTTCTGTTTTTTGTCCGGCCGGCAGCCGGTCCGCTCCCGGTCAGCCTCCCTTTATTCCACGAACGACGATAAAAGTAAAGAGCAAAGCCGTGTCCATCGATATCGCCGCAGGCCTCCCCATCGCCGCCCGCACCGACGAGATTGTCGGTCTGCTTCGCGAGCATCCGGTGCTGGTGGTCGCCGGAGACACCGGTTCCGGCAAGACCACCCAGTTGCCGAAGATGTGTCTTTTGGCCGGGCGGCGCCGTATCGTCTGCACCCAGCCGCGGCGCATCGCCGCCGTATCGGTGGCCGCCCGGCTGGCCGAGGAACTGGGAGAGTCCCTCGGCGGGCTGGTGGGTTACAAGATTCGCTTCCAGGACCGCACCAGCCGTCAGACCCGGATCAAGTTCGTCACCGACGGCGTGTTGCTCGCCGAGCTGCAGCGGGATCGGAGGCTTGCCGCCTACGATACCATCATCATCGACGAGGCGCACGAACGCTCCTGCTCCATCGATTTTCTGCTGGGCGTGGTGAAACGGCTCCTTGGGGAGCGGCCGGACCTCAAGGTGATTGTCACCTCGGCCACCATCGACACCGACAAGTTCGCGGCCCATTTCGGCTCCGCACCGGTGGTGTACGTCGAAGGCCGCACCTTTCCGGTGGAGATCCGCTACCGGCCGCCCGACCCGGACGAGTCCCACGTCGAGGCGGCGGTGGCCGCCGCCTTGGAACTGCACGAGTCGGCCGATCCTGGTGACATCCTTGTCTTTCTGCCCACCGAGAGCGACATCCGGGAGGCGGTATCCGCCCTGGAGGCGGTCGTCGGCACCGGGTCCGGCGCCAAGCGGCCGGCAACGGTGCTGCCCCTCTTCGGCCGTCTGGCCGGCCCGGACCAGGCCCGGATCTTCCGGCCGGCGGCCGGTCGCAAGATCGTCGTGGCCACCAACGTGGCCGAGACCTCGCTCACCGTGCCCGGCATCCGGTTCGTGGTCGATACCGGGCTTGCCCGCATCCCCATCTATTCGGTGCGGGCCCGCACCACCCGCATGCCGGTCACCCGCGTCTGCCGGGCCTCGTGCGATCAGCGGGCCGGCCGCTGCGGCCGCCTGGGACCCGGTGTCTGCATCCGTTTGTACAGCGAGGAGGATTACCTCGCCCGGCCGTTGTATCAGATCCCGGAGATCCAGCGGACGAACCTCGCCGAGGTCATCCTGCGGATGCTGGCCCTGGGGCTCGGTGAGCCGGCGGATTTTCCTTTCGTCGATCCGCCGGCTAGTCGGACCATCCAGGACGGCTACCGCCTGCTGGAGGAGGTGGGGGCGCTGACCGACGAGAAGGGAAAGCGGAGGCTGACCCGCCGGGGCCGGTTCATGGCTCGCCTGCCTCTCGATCCGCGCCTTGCCCGCATCATCATCGAGGCCCGGGAGCAGGATTGCCTGCGCGAGGCCGTGGTCATCGTCGCCGTGCTCTCCATCATGGATCCTCGGGTACGGCCGGCGGAGCAGGAGGGGGAGGCCGACGCGGCCCACGCCACCTTCTTTGGCGACGCTGGATCGGATTATCTCGGCTTTTTGCGTCTCTGGGAGGCGTACGCCGCCCTGTCCAGCCGGTCGGCCGAGCGCCGGTTCTGCCGCCGTTTCTTCCTGTCCTGGCAACGGATGCGGGAGTGGCGCGACGTGCATGACCAGATTTGGCGGATTCTCGACGAGGAAAAGGGCTTTATCGCCAATCGCCGGCCGGCCGATCCCGACACCATCCACCGAACGATCCTGAGCGGTTTCTTGCGCGGCATCGCCCTGCACAAGGAAAAACAGGTGTACGAGGCCGTCGGCAACCGGCCGTGCCGCATCCATCCCGGCTCGGCCGTCAAGGGCGGCACCTGGATCATGGCAGCGGAACTGGTGGAGACCTCGCAGCTTTTCGCCCGCATGGTGGCGCCCATCGACCCGGCCTGGATCGAGCCGCTGGCCGGCCGGCTTTGTCGCTACCAGCACGGCGAGCCCTTCTGGTCGAAGCGGCGCGGCCAGGTGGTGGTCCGCGAGCGGGTGACGCTGTTCGGCTTGCCGGTGGTGGCGGGGCGGCTGGTGTCCTGCGCCCGCATCGACCGGCAACTCGCCCGCCGTATTTTCATCGAGAGTGCCCTTGTCGGCGGCGAACTCGGTGGCCGCTACCCGTTTCTGGAGCACAACCGGCAACTCCTGGCCGAGTTGGAGGCGATGGAGGACCGGTTGCGCAGCCGCGAGGTGCTGGTGGACGAGGCGACCCTCTTTTCCCTCTACGACCAGCGGTTGCCGGAGACCGTTTATGATCGTCGTTCCCTGGACCGCTGGCTGCGCACCCAAGGGGACGGCGGCCGGAAACTGTTTTTCGACCGAGAGCAGCTCATTCGGGCCCTGCCCGATGCCGATGTTCTTTGCCAGTTTCCCGGCGAACTGGAATGCGACACGGTCCGCCTGCCCCTGGAATACCGGTTCGCGCCCGGTGACGAAGCGGATGGGGTGACGGTGGTGGTGCCCGTCGATCTCGTCGATCGCCTCGACCGGGACCGGTTCGACTGGCTGGTGCCCGGTATGCTGGAAGAAAAGATCGCCGTCCTGCTCCGGGGGCTGCCCAAGGCGGTGCGGCGCCGGTTGGTGCCGGTGAACGAGACGGCGGCCTGGCTGGCCGGCCAGTTACCCTTTGCCGACGGCAACCTCTATCGGCGGCTTGAAGAGGCCATCGCCCGGCGGTACGGGGTCACGGTGCGGCCGGCGGACTGGCCGCGTTCCCGGCTGCCAGCCCAGTACCAGATGCGCTTCCGGCTGGTGCGCGGTCGGCGTACCTTGCTGGCCACTCGCGATTTCGACGCGCTCGTGCAAAACGATGCGGCGGGATCGAACCTGGAGGATGCCTGCCGGGCGGCCACCGACCGCCACGGCGGCGACTACGGCCCAGAGGTCTTCGATTGCGTCCCGGAACAGGTCCCCCTGGAGGATCGGCGGGGGAGGCTCCTTGGCTTCGGCTACCGGCTGCTGGAGGAGGCCGGTACGCCGGGTCGGGTGCGGGTCCGGTTCGTATCCGACCGGTACGGAGCGATGGCGGCCAGCCGGACGGCGGTTCTCGGCCTGTATCGGGCCGGCTTTTCCCGCCAGTGGAAAGAGGTGCGTCGTGCCCTGCGGCTCCCGGCCAACCGCTGGTTTCTGCTCGACGGCCTGGCCGTGGGTGACGACGCGCAGGCCGCCTTGCAGGCTTTTGTGCTCGAAAATCTTTTTGGTCTGCGCGCCGGTCTGCCCGAAAGCCGTGCCGAGTTCGACGCCCGAGCGGCGGATGTTCGGCACCGCGGCCTGTATCCGGCCGCCATGGAACTTTTCGAAAAGTTGTGTAGCTGCCTCGAACAGCGCCACCAGCTGCGCACGCGGCTTGCCGAACTGCCGCGCCAGGGCATGATCGCCGAGGCCGTCCAGGAGATTGAGGCGCATCTTGCCGAGCTTGTCCCGGCCGCCTTTCTCGCCGAGGCCGATACCGCCGCCCTGGTCACGATTCCCCGGCGGCTGCGGGCCGTTGCCATCCGTATCGACCGCCTCCTTGCCAGTCCGGCCAAGGACCGGCAGAAGGCGGCCCAACTGCGGCCCCATTTGGAACGGCTGGCGTCGTGCCGCCAGGAGGCCGGCATGCCGGAGGCCAAGCGCCGTCTGGTGGGCGAGTACCGCGAGATGATCGAGGAGTTCCGGATCTCTCTCTTCGCCCAGGAGGTGAAGACCGCCTTTCCCGTATCAGCCAAGCGGCTCGATGCCCTTTGGCGCCGTATCGAGGGGTACTGCTGAAGGTATACATCCGGACGCCGTATCTGCCATAGCCCTTCCTTTGGGAGGCCCGGTCCCCATCCTCTTCCATGTGCCGGTGGCATTTTTTTGTGTGGGGCGTGATTTTTTTTTGCTTGACTTTTTGCGAGATACCGCGAGATACCGAAAGATATACTGCTTATCACCCGACTTTCCGGTAGATGCCAAATCGCTGTGACCATGGCTCGATGCCTCTGGTGCCCTCCGGCAGCCCCTCGTGAGTGCTTATTACCAGCGCACCACCAGGTTTTAGGATATTCAAGAACTGCCGTAAGATCCTCTCCTGGAGTTCCTTGTTGAAGTAGGTAAAGACGAGATTACAGCAGGATATTATGTCAAAGGGGCCGTCTGGAATCCCGGTACGTATGTCCTGGCACAAAAATTCTACGGTCTGCCTGTAAGCAGGGTCCAGGCAATAGACATCATCGGTTTTCCGAAAAGCCTCTTTTGTCCAGGCCGGGGGGAGATTTCTGATGCTGCTGAAGGTATAGCAGGCCCGTTCAGCCCGCTCGAGCAGTTCCGGGTCGACATCAGTAGCCAGTATGTGCATGTTTAGCCTAGGAAAGTCTGCTTTCAGACGCAGATGCCATAACAGGGACAGGGTGTATGGTTCCTCGCCGGAGGCGCAACCGGCACTCCATATATCCAGCCTGTCCTCGTTCCTTGAAAGTGCCTTGATGGCGCAGGCCGACAGAACCTCCTGTTCGAGAAAGACGAATGTCATCCTGTTCCGGTAGAAACGGGAGATGTTTACCCTGCATAATTTGTCAAGTATCTGCCATTCTTCAGGATGATTTTCCAGATATCTCCGGTAATCTGCGACATTATCCATTTGCAGAGACTTGAATCGCCGCTGGATACGTTTGCACACACGGCTGCGTATCTTGCGGAATCCTGCCCACCGCATGTTCAGCTGGGGTAGTGCCCACTGCAGAAATTTCACACACTCGTTATCAACCATGCTTTCAAACCTCAGTCTATTATTGACCGATCCGCCGGTTATCAGGAAGACCCTGGGATAGCCCTTTTCTACAGGCGCGTTAGGCGTCAGATCGCACGCAGGATTTACCAGAAGAATGGCCAAGCCGTATGTATATTGGATTGCTGCGGACTCAACGGTAGTTCTCCACCTAGGGTTTGTCTGCTTTGTGGTGCTCGGTGGGTTCCTGGTTCTTAAGTGGCGGTGGATTGTTTTCTTACATATTCCGGCTGCGGTATGGGGGGCGCTAATTGAGTACCAGGGTTGGTTGTGTCCGCTCACTCCGTTGGAGCAGCAATTCAGGCAAGCGGGAGGCCAGGCAGGGTATTCTGGCGGCTTTATCGAGCACTATCTCGTGCCTGTGCTGTATCCAGCACATCTCAACCGGGAAATGCAAATAGTCCTTGGTACTGTTGTTATCGTGATAAACATTGCCGTATATGGATGGTTGATAGCGCGGCTCGTATGGGGCAAGAAAGGTGTGGCCTAACCAGGCCATCGAGCGGGTCACACAGCTGCGCAGTCTTGTTCCCTCGCTTCGTCCGGCGGCGGCCCATGGCCACCGTTGTACGTCAGCATCCCAATTTAAATGCGCAATGGGTCAGGGCCTGAATTAATAAGGAGTGCGCTCCATAGGAGTGCTGATTTTGATCCGAGCGCGTAATCCCGGTCCACGAAATTTTTTGTTTGACAAAGTGCACTTTTCCTGAGCCAATGAAAGTATCCAGGACATTTATTCCGTATTTTCATCACAGAAAAAAGCTAGTAAGAACGGGGTGATAGTCGCAGGTATCGAGCAGCTAAGGAGAGAGACACCACTCCCCAGACCGGGAACAGGATCACCAAGTTGGTGCAAATAAATTATAGAGTGCGGCGCTGGATGGAGATCAATCAAAATGACGTATGAGGAGGGAGGCATGGCAACGTATATCATTCTCAGTCGCTTTTCACCAGAGGCATTCTCCGATCCCAAGGAGTTTAAGGAACTGGCCAGTAAGGTGTCCAAGAAAATCAAGAGTGAATGCAACGACGTGGTCTGGAAGGAAAGTTATGCAACCATGGGCCGTTTCGATGTCATAGACATTGTGGAAACAGACGACCCCACCCAAATCGAAAAGGCGGCCATGATCATCCAGGCCTATGGTCACTCGACCACGGAGACCCTGCCTGCAACCCACTGGGAAGATTTTCTGGCGCGGCTCTGAGAGAACTCTGTAGTGGTCTGCCCGGTGAATCCTCCGGGCCATACTTTTGGGCTGCAAGATGATCCGGCATGGTCCGGCACCATGAGGCAACCATGTGGAGAGCAAGCCTCTTCGCCATTCTGTCCACGGCCCTGGTATTGTCCGGAGTACTGGGGAGGACTTCCTTGGCCTCGCAGAGCATTTCACAGAAGCACACAGTAATCAGACTTCCAGAGCCTGCATATGATGGTGCGCTTTCCGTTGAGGCCGCCCTGCGTGCCAGAAAGTCGGTACGGTCCTACCAGAAAGAACCTCTACGACTTGCGGAGATATCACAGCTTTTATGGGCGGCCCAGGGGGTAACCAGAAAAAACGGCATGCGCACCGCCCCCTCGGCCGGCGCCCTCTATCCGCTTGAGGTGTATCTGGTCGTCGGCCAGGTGGAGCAACTGCCGGCAGGTATTTACAAATACCGGCCTCAGGGGCATGAGCTTGTGCAGATCACTCTCGGTGATAAGCGCCATTCATTGGCAGCAGCGGCATTGAGCCAGGGTTGTGTAGAGAGAGGCGTCGTCGATATCGTGCTTGCCGCAGTCTACCAGCGGACCGCCCGCAAGTATGGCGAGCGGGCTGTCCGCTATGTCCATCAGGAAGCAGGACATGCTGCCCAGAATATATACCTGCAGGCGGTGAGCCTTGGCCTTGGCACCGTGGCCGTGGGAGCCTTTGATGATGCCGCGGTTCAGAAGGTCCTGCTGATGGAAACGGACGAGTATCCCCTTTGCATCATGCCGGTGGGCAGAGTTGCATATTAGCAGCCCGTTGAAAAACGGGCTGTGTGCGGCACATGGACGTGCCGCCGAATT
>CAYRGZ010000053.1:0-15786 GCA_964423785.1 uncultured Desulfobulbia bacterium | reverse complement strand
GCCGATGTTGACGTGCGGTTTCGTGCGCTCAAATTTTTCCTTTGCCATGATCGTTCCCCCATACGCGGTCAGAGGATGCCTCTGACCTTCCTGATGATGGTTTCCGCTATCTTGTCCGGCACGAGTTCGTACCGGTGAAACTGCATGGTATAGCTCGCCCGCCCCTGGGTGGCGGAGCGCAGGTCGGTGGCGTAGCCGAACATCTCGGCCAGCGGCACATGGGCCCGCACCGCTTGCCGACCGGGCACCGTGGACTCCATCCCCTGGACCCGGCCCCGTTTGGCGTTGATGTCGGCGATCACCTCACCGAGATACTCCTCCGGCAGCACGACCTCCACCGCCATCACCGGTTCCAGGAGCACCGGTTCCGCTTCAGTCAGGGCCTGCCGCATGGCCATCGAGGCGGCGATGCCGTAGCCCTGCTCGGTGGACAGCTCTTCGAGAAAACTGCCCCCCACGATGCCGATCCGGATATCGGTAACCGGAAAGCCGAGCAACGCGCCGGCATCAAGCGCATCCCGCACCGATTTTTCGATCACCGGCCAGAACGCTTCCGGCACCGTTTCGGCGGTCAACTCGTTGACCAGCTGCACTCCTGCCCCCCGCTCCAGGGGGGCGACCTCGACCACCACGTGCCCGTGTTGCGGCTTACCGCCGGCGGTATGCTCGAAGAGCCCCTCGCCGCGGGCGGTGGCGGAGATCGTCTCCTTGTAGGCGACCTGCGGCTTGCCGACGTTGACCCCGACCTTGAACTCGCGCTGCAACCGGTCGGCGATGATCTCCAGGTGGAGTTCGCCCATACCGGAGATGAGGGTCTGGCCGGTATCGGGATCGATGGTCACCCGGAAGGACGGATCTTCCAGAGTGAGGCGGCCGAGCGCCTCGGTCAGCTTCTCCTCGTCGGCCTTGGTCTTGGCCTCGATGGCGACGCTGATCACCGGGTCGGGGAACTCGATGGATTCGAGCAGAATCATGTCCCCCTTGGCGCACAGGGTGTCGCCGGTGGTCGAGAACTTAAGCCCCACCAAGGCCCCGATGTCGCCGGCGTGGATGGCGTCGATCTCCTCGCGCTTGTTGGCGTGCATCCGCAGGATGCGGCCGATCTTTTCCTGCTTGCGCTTGGCGGCGTTGTACACCTTGTCGCCGTTCCGCAAGACACCGGAGTAGACCCGAACATAGGCAAGGTTGCCGACGAACGGATCGCTGGTCAGCTTGAAGACCAGACCGCAGAACTTCTCGTCGTCGCTGGTCTTGCGGCTGACGGGGTTGCCCTTGCCGTCGTCGCCGGTCACCGGTGGTACATCGAGCGGCGAGGGCAGGTAGTCCACCACCGCGTCGAGCAGCGGCTGCACCCCCTTGTTCTTGAAGGCGCTGCCGCAGAGGACCGGCACGAGATCGAGCTGCAACGTCGCGCTGCGGATCGCCCGGACCAAGGTCTCAGGCGTCACCGGCTGTTCTTCGAGGAAACATTCCATCACCTCATCATCGAAGTCGGCCAGCTTCTCGATGAGGTTTGCGCGTGCGGCCGTCGAATCTTCTCTGAACTGGTCCGGGATCTCCTGACTGATCACCCGGAGTCCCTGGCTCGCCTCGTCAAAGAGAAGCAAACGCTCGTGGACGAGGTCGATGACCCCCTGAAAGGAGTCTTCCCTGCCGGCCGGTATCTGTACCGGCAAGGGATTGGCGCCGAGACGGCGCTCTATCATGTCCACGCATCGCCAGAAGTCGGCCCCGATCCGGTCCATCTTGTTGACGAAGGCGATGCGGGGAATGCGGTAGTGGTCCGCTTGCCGCCAGACGGTCTCCGACTGCGGCTCGACTCCACCCACCGCACAAAACACGGCGATGACGCCGTCCAAAACCCGCAGACACCGTTCCACCTCGGCGGTGAAATCGACGTGTCCCGGGGTGTCGATGATATTGATGCGGTGGTCGCGCCACTCGCAATAGGTCGCGGCCGAGGTAATCGTTATGCCGCGTTCCTGCTCCTGCTCCATCCAGTCCATGACCGCGTTGCCGTCATGGACCTCTCCCATCTTATGGGACCGGCCGGTATAGTACAGAATACGCTCGGTGGTCGTCGTTTTGCCCGCATCGATGTGGGCCATGATGCCGATATTGCGCACTCGAGCAAGTGGAAAACCCATGTCCGTACTCTCGTATGACGTTCCCCAGTCTCATCATGCGGTCATCGGCGTTCGGCAACCGACGTCCACCCCAGCCGGACGTGGAAAGTCGTTACCAACGGTAATGGGCGAAGGCCTTGTTGGCCTCGGCCATCCGGTGAGTATCTTCCTTCTTCTTCACCGCCGCGCCCCGGTTATTGTAGGCGTCGATCAGTTCGGCGGCCAATTTTTCGGCCATGGACCGGCCGGACCGGTTCTTGGCAAAGCTGATCAGCCAGCGAATCGCCAGGGCGTTGCGGCGGTTGGGAGCAACCTCCACCGGCACCTGATAGGTGGCACCACCAACCCGGCGGGACTTGACTTCCACCTTGGGCCGGACCGCCTCCATGGCCTTCTCGAAGACCTCCATCGGCGACTCTTCCTCGACCCGCTTTTCTACGATCGCCATGCAATCGTAGAAAATCCGCCGGGCCAAACTCTTCTTGCCCCGTTCCATCAGGTTGTTGATGAACTTGCTGACCAGAACGGAATTGTATACTGGATCCGGATCGACGGTCCGTTTGCTGACGAGTTTCTTTCTCGGCATGGCCTTACCCTATTCCTCTCACTTGGGCCGCTTGGCGCCATACTTGGACCGACCCTGGCGACGGTCGTTAACCCCCTGGGTATCCAGGGTGCCGCGGATGATGTGATACCGGACACCGGGCAGGTCCTTGACACGGCCGCCCCGGATGAGAACGACGGAGTGTTCCTGCAGGTTGTGCCCGACGCCGGGGATGTAGGAGGTGACCTCCATGCCGTTGGTCAGCCGGACACGGGCGACCTTACGCAGAGCGGAGTTCGGCTTCTTCGGAGTCGTCGTGTAGACGCGGGTGCAGACACCCCGCTTCTGGGGACAGCCCTTCATGGCCGGGGTGTTGGTCCGCTTGGTCACCTTCTTGCGGCCCTTCCGTACCAGTTGGTTGATGGTTGGCATAGAAGATTTCTCCTCGAACTCTCTATCGTTGCCGCCGCGCGGCCACCTTTGCCGCGCGTCTTGCCTGTTTCTTCTCCGCCAGCCCCTACGGGCCGGCGGCGTAAAAGCGTCTTTTTACCGGATCGGCGCCGCCCTGTCAAGTACTATTTGATGGAATCGCAACACGTGCGATCGGTCATTCGCTTCGCTCACCACCTCCATCGAGTTCACGGTGTGTAACCTCTTGCATCACCGTGTCAGACCTGGACCGACTGCGACTTTCCACGAGTCCATCACTCCTTCGCATCCAGCATTCGTCCTAGGCCGGTCGGCCGGGGAGTGCCGCCCTCATCAATTGGATTCGGCATCCCGACCGGCACCGGCAAAGGCCTTGCGATACCGTTCGAGACCGGTACCGGCCGGAATCAGCCGGCCGACGATAACGTTCTCCTTCAGACCTTGCAACTCGTCCACCGCACCAGCCATGGCGGCATTGGTGAGCACCTTGGTGGTCTCCTGGAAGGAGGCGGCGGAGATGAAGCTGTCGGTGGACAGCGACGCCTTGGTCACCCCGAGGAGCAACGGCTCGGCCACCGCCGGCTGGCCACCCTCGCGCATGACCTTGTCGTTCTCCTCGTGGAACCGCCACCACTCCACCTGCTCGCCGAGCATGAAGGTGGTATCGCCCACCGCGGTGATGGTGACCCGTCGCAGCATCTGCCGGACGATGACCTCGATGTGCTTGTCGTTGATCTTGACCCCCTGGAGCCGGTAGACCTCCTGGATCTCGTTAACCAGGAACTTGGCCAGTTCCTTGACACCGAGCACCCGCAGGATGTCGTTGGGATCGGGAGAACCATCCATGAGCGGCTCGCCGGCCTTGACGTAGTCCCCCTCGTGCACCGCGACGTGCTTGCCCTTGGGAATCAGGTACTCGCGTGGCTCGCCGTACTCGGGGGTGACGATCACCCGCTTTTTGCCCTTCAAGTCCTTGCCGAAACTCACCTGACCGTCGATCTCGGTGATGACCGCGTGTTCCTTAGGCTTGCGCACCTCGAACAGTTCGGCCACCCGGGGCAGACCGCCGGTGATGTCCTTGGTCTTGGTGGTCTCGCGGGGGATCTTGCCGAGCACGGTGCCCGGCTCCACCCAGTCTCCCTCTTCTACGGTGAGGATGGTGCCGACGGGCAGGGAATAGCGGGCCAGGGCCCCGGTCTTCGGCAGCCGCACCCCCTTGCCCTTCTCGTCTTTCAGCGAGATACGCGGGTTCATGTTGGTGGCCTTGGACTGGGTGATCACCATGCTCACCTTGCCGGTCACCGGGTCGACGGTGGACTGCATGGTGATACCCTCGATGATGTCGCCGAACTTGACCCGGCCGCCGGTCTCACAGACGATGGGGTTGGTGAACGGGTCCCAATCGGCGATTAGGGTGTTCTCAGCGATCTCATCCCCATCCCGGACGTACAACCGGGCGCCGTAGGGAATCGGGTACCGCTCCCGCTCCCGTTCCTGGGAGCCGAGGATGCTGATTTCACCGTTGCGGTTCATGACCACCAACCGCCCTTCCTTGTCTTCCACGGTGTGGATGTTCTGGAACCGGACGGTACCGGCGTGGCGGTTACGGACCTCGGCCTGTTCCACCGCCCGGCTCGCCGTACCGCCGATATGGAAGGTCCGCATGGTGAGCTGGGTCCCCGGCTCGCCGATGGACTGGGCGGCGATGATACCGATGGCCTCACCGATGTTGACCAGATGGCCGCGGCCGAGGTCACGGCCGTAACACATGGCGCAAACCCCGCGCCGCGACTGGCAGGTGAGCACGGACCGGATATGGATCCGGTCGATGCCCGCCTCCTCGATCCGCGCCACCGCCTGTTCGTCGATCTCGGTATTGGCCGGCACGATGACCTCGCCGGAGAACGGATCGACGACGTCCTCGAGGGCGACACGGCCCAAGACCCGCTCGCCGATCCGCTGGATGATCTCACCACCCTCGTACAACGGCTCGGCGATGATGCCGTCCAGGGTGCCGCAGTCGCGCTCGACGATGGTGGAGTCCTGGGAGACGTCCACCAGCCGCCGGGTGAGATACCCGGAGTTTGCGGTCTTGAGCGCGGTGTCGGCCAGACCCTTGCGGGCGCCGTGGGTGGAGATGAAGTACTCAAGGACGTTCAGACCCTCGCGGAAGTTAGCCTTGATGGGCGACTCAATGATCGCCCCCGACGGCTTGGCCATGAGGCCGCGCATACCGGCGAGCTGCTTGATCTGGTCCTTGGAGCCCCGGGCACCGGAATCGGCCATGATGAAGATAGAGTTGAAGCTCTTGCTCTCGACGAGTTTGTTGTCGGCGTCGCGCAAAAACTCGACGCTCATCTCCTGCATCATCTCCTGGGCCACGTCGTCGGTGGCCTTAGACCAGATGTCCACCACCTTGTTGTACTTCTCGCCAGCGGTGATCAGACCGTCGGCGTACTGCTGCTCGACCTCGAGGACGTCCTTCTCGGCCTTGGCCAGGATCTCGTCCTTCTTGACCGGGATCATCATGTCACTGATCGAGATCGAGATCGCCGCCCGCGTGGCGTACTCGTAGCCCACGTCCTTGAGCCGGTCGGCGAGGATGACCGTCGCCTTGGTGCCGACGTGCCGGTAGGCGTAGTCGATGAGCCGGGCCAGTTCCTTCTTGTTGAGCACCTGGTTGATGGTGGAAAACGGCATCCCCTCGGGCAGCAGTTCGGAAAGCAACACCCGGCCGACGGTGGTATCGACCAGCTCGCCGTCGATACGCACCTTGATCGCCGCCTGTAGATCCACGGCGTCGTGATCGTAGGCGACCCGCACCTCGGCCGGAGAACTGAACACAGCGCCAGTCCCCTTGACCAGCGGCCGCTCCCGGGTCATGTAGTAGAGACCGAGAACGATATCCTGGGACGGGATGATGATCGGCTCGCCGTGGGCCGGCGACAGGATGTTGTTGGTGGACATCATCAGCACCCGGGCCTCGACCTGGGCCTCGACGGACAGCGGCACGTGCACCGCCATCTGGTCGCCGTCGAAGTCGGCGTTGAAGGCGGTACAGACCAACGGGTGCAACTGGATGGCCTTGCCCTCGATGAGGATCGGCTCGAAGGCCTGCATACCGAGACGGTGCAGGGTCGGGGCCCGGTTGAGGATCACCGGGTACTCGGTGACCACCTCTTCGAGGACGTCCCAGACCTCCTTCTTCTCCTGCTCCACCATCTTGCGGGCCGCCTTGATGGTACCCACCAGGCCCATGCGTTCGAGCCGGTTGTAGATGAACGGCTTGAAGAGTTCGAGGGCCATCTTCTTCGGCAGCCCGCACTGGTGCAGCCGCAGGTGAGGACCGACGACGATGACCGTCCGGCCGGAGTAGTCCACCCGCTTGCCGAGCAGGTTCTGGCGGAAACGGCCCTGCTTGCCCTTCAGCATGTCGGAAAGCGATTTGAGCGGCCGCTTGTTGGGACCGGTGATCACCTTGCCGCGGCGGCCGTTATCGAACAGGACGTCCACCGCCTCCTGCAGCATCCTCTTTTCGTTACGGATGATGATTTCGGGCGCGTCCAGTTCCAGGAGCCGCTTCAACCGGTTGTTGCGGTTGATGACCCGCCGGTAGAGGTCGTTGAGATCCGAGGTGGCGAACCGGCCGCCTTCCAGCGGTACGAGCGGCCGCAGGTCCGGCGGCAGCACCGGAATGACGTCGAGGATCATCCATTCGGGCCGGTTGCCGGAATCGCGGAAGGCCTCGACGACCTTGAGCCGTTTGGCCAGTTTCTTCCGCTTGGCCTCGGAACCGGTGGAGCGCATCTCCTCGCGCAGTTCCTTGGACAGGGCATCGAGGTCGAGATTGCGCAGGATCTCCTTGATGGCCGCCGCACCGATGCCGACCTCGAACTTGCCGGGGAACTGCTCGTTGGCTTGGCGCAGGGTCTCCTCGTTCAAAAGCGTGCCCACCTTGAGCGACGGCTCCTCGGAGCTGACGACCACGTAGGAGTCGAAGTAAAGGACCTTTTCCAGCTCCTTCAGGGTCATGTCGCAGAGGTTGCCGATCTTGGACGGCAGGCACTTCAAGAACCAGATATGGGCCACCGGCGCCGCCAACTCGATGTGGCCGAGGCGTTCCCGCCGCACCTTGGACTGGATGACCTCGACCCCGCATTTTTCGCAGACGATGCCGCGGTGCTTCATGCGCTTGTACTTGCCGCAATTGCACTCGTAGTCCTTGACCGGCCCGAAGATCTTGGCGCAGAACAACCCATCGCGCTCCGGCTTGAAGGTCCGGTAGTTGATGGTCTCCGGCTTCTTGACCTCGCCGTGCGACCAGTCGCGGATCTTTTCCGGCGAGGCGAGCGAGATCTTCACCTTGTTGAATTGCAGCGGCGCCTTGGCCTTGGAGAAAAAGCTGAACAGTTCTTCCACGGTTACCACCCCATTCGGTATATGAGCGCGGCGGCCGGCCGACCGGCGACCGCGGGTTCGAGCCCTTGGCGTTGCACGTCGACGTGGCGGGAGCGCCCGCCCGTCACGCGGACCCCGTTCGTCACTCGTCGATGAGCTCCAGGTCGAGACAGAGCCCTTGCAGTTCCTTGACCAGGACATGGAAGGACTCCGGCAGACCGGCATCGAGGAAGTTGTTCCCCTTGACGATCTTTTCGTACATCTTCGTCCGGCCGGCGACGTCGTCCGATTTTACGGTCAGGAACTCCTGCAGACTGTAGGCGGCGCCGTACGCCTCCATGGCCCAGACCTCCATCTCGCCGAGCCGCTGACCGCCGAACTGAGCCTTGCCGCCCAGGGGCTGTTGGGTGACCAGGGAGTAGGGGCCGGTGGAGCGGGCGTGGATCTTGTCGTCGACGAGATGGTGCAGTTTCAGCATGTACATGGTGCCGACGGTGACCGGGTTGGCGAACGGCTCGCCGGTGAGCCCGTCGTAAAGCACCGTCTTGCCCATCTCGTCCAGGCCCGCCTCGACCAGGAGCGCCCGGATCTCGTCCTCCTTGGCGCCGTCGAAGACCGGCGTCGCCATGGGCACCCCCTCGCGCATGATCTCGGCAAACTCGAGGAGTTCCTCGTCGGTCATCTCCTCGACAAGCTTCTGGTACTCGTGCTCATAGTAAATCTTCTGCAACTTGGCCTTCACCGCCTCGATGTCACGACGGCGGGCGAACTCGGCCAGCTGCTCGCCGAGTTTCTTGCCGGCCCAACCCAGGTGGGTCTCGAGCACCTGGCCGACGTTCATCCGCGACGGCACGCCCAGGGGATTGAGGACGATGTCCACCGGCGTGCCGTCGGCAAAGTACGGCATGTCCTCTTCGGGCAGCACCCGGGAGACCACGCCCTTGTTGCCGTGCCGACCGGCCATCTTGTCGCCCACCGACAACTTGCGTTTGGTGGCGACGTAGACCTTCACCATCTTGATGACGCCGGGCGGCAGGTCGTCACCCTTGCGAATCCGGTCGATGCGGGCCTGGTAGCGCTTCTGCACTCCTTCAACCTGGGCGTCGTACCGGTCGAAGATGAGGGCGATCTCCCCCTCGAACCGCTCCCGGCTCTGGAACTGGAGATTGCGTAACGCGGAGAGTTCCAGTTTCTCGAGAACCTTGACGGTGAGTTTCTTGCCCCGTTCCAGGAGCACCTCGCCCTTGGGACCGAGCACCGCCTCGGCCGCCTTCTTGCCGGCGATGAGGTCGATGAGCCGGTTGCGCACCGCTTTGCGCAGGCAGGAGATCTCGTCCTCCATATCGCGGGTGAGGACCGCGATCTCCATCTCCTCGATCCGCAGGGCCCGTTCGTCTTTCTCCACCCCTTTGCGGGCGAAGACCTTGGCGTCGATGACCACTCCCTCGACACCGGGCGGCACCCGCAAGGAGGTGTCTTTTACGTCACCGGCCTTCTCGCCGAAGATAGCGCGGAGCAGCTTCTCCTCCGGCGACAGCTGGGTTTCGCCCTTGGGCGTGACCTTGCCCACCAGGGTGTCGCCGGCCTTGACCTCGGCACCGATGCGCACGATGCCGGACTCGTCGAGGTTACGCAGCGTCTCCTCGCTGACGTTGGGAATGTCGCGGGTGATCTCCTCCTTACCGAGCTTGGTGTCGCGGGCCACGGTCTCGAAGACCTCGATATGGAGAGAGGTATAGACATCATCCTTGACGAGCTTCTCACTCACCAGGATGGAATCCTCGAAGTTGTAGCCCCGCCACGGCATGAAGGCCACGGTGACGTTCTTGCCGAGCGCCAGCTCCCCCCGATCGCAGGCCGGACCGTCGGCCAGGATGTCGCCCTTCTTGACCCGAGTGCCGGGGGTGACCAGAGGCCGCTGGTTGAAGCAGGTGTTCTGGTTTGACTTCTTGTATTTTTCCAGATGATAAACGGCGATGCCGGTGTCGAAGCCGTCGGTGCCGGGCTCGTCGTAGCGAACGACGATCCGGTTGGCGTCCGCTTCCTCCACCACCCCGTCGCCGCCGGCCAGCAGGCAGACGCCGGAATCCCGAGCCATGACCCGTTCGAGGCCGGTGCCCACCAGCGGCGCCGAGGTGCGCAAGAGCGGCACCGCCTGACGCTGCATGTTGGAACCCATGAGGGCCCGGTTGGCGTCGTCGTTCTCCAGGAAAGGGATGAGGGAGGCGGCGACGCTGACCAGCTGGTTCGGCGACACATCCATATGGGTGACCTGCTCGGCCGAAGCCAGGATGACCTCGCCCTCCTGGCGGGCGACGATGGTGTCTTCCACCAACCGGCCCTCCTCGTCCAGAGCAGTCTGGGCGGGCGCGATGATCTTGTCCTTTTCGTCCAGGGCGCTCATGTAGCGCACCGTGTCGGTGACCTTGCGGCCGCTGACCTCCCGGTACGGCGTCTCGATGAATCCGTACTCGTTCACCTTGGCAAAGGTGGCCAGCGAGACGATGAGGCCGATGTTGGGGCCTTCCGGCGTCTCAATGGGACAGATACGGCCGTAATGGGTCGGATGGACGTCACGGACCTCGAACCCGGCCCGCTCACGGGATAGACCGCCGGGACCAAGCGCGGACAGCCGCCGTTTGTGGGTCACCTCGGAAAGCGGGTTGGTTTGGTCCATGAACTGGGAGAGCTGGCTGGTGCCGAAGAACTCCTTCACCGCCGAGGTGACCGGCTTCGGGTTGATGAGGTCGTGGGGCATCAGGGTATCGGCTTCCTGGAGGCTCATGCGCTCCTTGATCGCCCGCTCCATGCGCACCAGCCCGACCCGGTACCGGTTCTCCACCAGTTCGCCGACCGTCCGCACCCGGCGGTTGCCGAGATGATCGATGTCGTCGATCTTGCCCTGACTCTCCTTGAGCCGCACGAGGTAGCGGACCGCGAGCAGGATGTCCTCCTTGGTCAGGGTACGGACGCTGATATCGGTATCGATCCCGAGCTTGGCGTTGATCTTGAACCGACCGACGGTGGAGAGATCATAGGTGTCGGGATTGAAAAACAGATTGTGGAAGAAATTGGTCGCCACCTCCAACGTCGGCGGACTGCTGGGCCGTAGCCTCCGGTAGATCTCGATAAGGGCCTCGTCGGTATCCTTGCACTTGTCCAGGGCCAGAGTACGCCGGAAGGAGTCGGTCACCGTGATGTTGTCGTAGAAGAGCAGCTCGAAGGCCGTGACGCCGACGGCCACCATCCGGTCGAGGAGTTCTTCGCAGATCTCGTCGTTGCACTGGGCGAGCACCTCGCCGTTGTCCGGGTTGACGACGTCGTTGGCGAGCACCTTGCCGATGAGATACTCGCGGTCGATCTCGATCTCCTCGATGCCGGCCTCAAGGATGCGCCGCAGGTGGCCCTTGCCGATCTTGCGGCCCTGCTTGACGATCACCTTGCCGGTGCCGGGATCGATGATATCCACCGGCGCCCGCTGGCCGGCCAGGGTTTCGGCATCCACCTTGCGGAAGTAGCGGCCGTCCCGGTAGACGATGTGTTCGAGGTCGTAGAAGAAGCGCAACAGTTCCGAGCCCGAGTAACCGAGGGCCTGGAGCAGAGTGGTCACCGGCAATTTCCGACGCCGGTCGATACGCACGTACAGGATGTCCTTGGCGTCGTACTCGAAGTCGATCCAGGAACCCCGCACCGGAATGATCCGGGCCGAATAGATATACTTGCCCAGAGAGTGGGATTTGCCGCCGTCATGGGAGTAGAACAGACCCGGCGACCGCTGCAACTGGCTGACGATCACCCGCTCGGTCCCGTTGACCACAAAAACCCCCGCCTTGGTCATGAGGGGCAGACTACCGAGGAAGACCGACTGCTCCTTGACGTCACGAACGTTCTTGACCCCGGTCTCCTCGTCGATGTCATAGGTGACCAGACGGACGGTGATCTTCACCGGCACCTCGTAGGTCATGCCCCGATCGATGCACTCCTCGACCGTGTACTTGGGCTCGCCAAAACTGTAGGAGACGAACTCCAGGGAGCAGGTGCCGTTGAAATCCTCGATGGGAAAGACGCTCTTGAAAATCCCCTGCAGCCCCTGATCCAGACGCTCTTCCGGGGGGACGTCCTTTTGCAGGAATTTGTCGTAGGCCAACTTCTGCATCTCGATGAGATGCGGCTTGTCGACCACCTCACCGATCTTGGCAAAACTCTTTCGCACTCGTGTTACGGTTCCCATGGAGGTCCTCGCCAGTTGCTAGAGAAGAAGGTGTTTCATGTGAGGAAGAAACGGCGGCCCGGGCGCACGGCGCAAGGAAACTCGGCTGGAGATTTCCGGCCGTCCATCCGGGCTCGGCAAGGGGAAAAAAGTCAAAACGCAAAGAGACGCCGCAGTCGGCGTCCGCAAAAAGCGGCCGACCGGCACGGGGCCGGCCGGCCAAGCAATGGATGGCGTTCGGCGTTACTTGATTTCGACACTGCCGCCGGCGGCCTCAATCTTGCTCTTGATCTCCTCGGCCTCTTCCTTGGAAACCCCTTCCTTGATGGGCTTCGGTGCGCCTTCCACCAGTTCCTTGGCCTCCTTCAGACCAAGGGAGGTGATGGCCCGCACTTCCTTGATGACCTGGATCTTCTTGTCGCCGGCAGAGGTGAGAATGACGTCGAACTCGGTCTTCTCCTCGGCCCCGCCCGCCTCACCACCGGCGGCCGGCATACCGGCCGCGGCCACGGCCACCGGCGCGGCGGCGGAAACACCAAACTTTTCCTCGAGCTCGGAGATGAACTCGGAGAGCTCGAGCACGCTCATGTTGGAAATGAACTCGATGACATCTTCCTTGGTAACTGCCATGATTCTGTCCTCCTGGTATGGAATTATGATGATCCCGTAAAGATCGCAGCCGGTTCAGGCCTGACACGGCAAATCAGCAGTGTACAAACCGTGAACTCGATGAAATCGCGTGCATTGCGATTTCATCAATTTGCTTGTTCCTTCTGTTCCTTGACGGCCTGCAACAGGTACAGGAACTTACGCGGCACACCGGCGAGCACCCGCACGAAACCGGCGGGCACACCCTGCATGACCGACAACAACTGGCCGAGCAGAATCTCGCGGCTCGGCAGCTTGGCGAGGGCGGCAATGTCCTCCACCGACAACGCCTTGCCGTTCAAGACCGCTCCCTTGATGGTCAGTCCGGGATTGTCCTTGACGAACTCGGTCAGGACCTTGGCGGCCGGCACGGGGTCACCGTAGGAGACCGTCACCGCCGTGGTGCCCTGGAAATACTCCCGCAGCGCCTCATAGGGAGTTCCTTCCACGGCCCGCCGCAGTAAGGTATTCTTGGCGACCCGGATCTCGGCGTTGTTGTTGCGCAGTTCCCTACGAACCTGCTGGAAGACTGGGACGGACAGGCCGCGATACTCGGTTGCCACGGCGATGGACGCCTTGGCGAACTTCTCGTTCAGTTCGGCAACGACCGAAGCCTTCTGATCGCGATTCAAGACCTCATCCTCCTGTTTCAATAATGGTTGTGGTTCTGCAGGGAGGGGGTTCGGACAGGGTGCCGGCTTGCCGCTCCACCGTCCCCGACTACGAGGAGGACAGAGCACGATAAGCCGTGGTACGTCTGCCCGGCTGGGGGAAAGCTCCCTCGGCCAGGCCTTTGCACGTCTCGGCAGGCCGATCGTGTCGATCGCTTAAGCCGTCGGCACCTGCTGTCTTCGACGCCCTTCTTGCGGTTGTAGACTACGCTATGTTGAACCAGGGTGCGGGCCTGATACGGTCGGGATCATCCCTCCGTGGTGCGCACCTTGCCAATCGCCGCGACACCCTGGGAAAACATGGTGAATAACCGGACCGGTTGCGCAACCGGCCCCACTCGGGGGATCGGCATCAGGCCGCCTGCTTGATGGCGGTCCGCAACTCGGCCGGATCGATCTTGATCCCGACGCCCATGGTGGTGGATATGCTGATCCCCCGCAGATACACCCCCTTGGAAGAGGCAGGTTTCAGTTGGATCAGCTTGTCGACAAAGGCCAGGATGTTCTCTTTCAGCTTCTCCGGGCCGAAGGAGACCTTGCCCATCATGGCATGCACCACGCCGGCCTTGTCCACCCGGAAATCCACCTTGCCGGCCTTGGCCTCTTTCACCGCCCGGGCGACGTCGAAGGTGACCGTGCCGAGCTTGGCATTGGGCATCAGGCCGCGAGGACCGAGGATACGGCCGATCTTACCGACCTCGCCCATCATGTCTGGGGTGGCGATGGCCTTGTCGAATTCCAGCCAGCCGTCCTTGATCTTTTCGACAAGTTCTTTGCCGCCGGCATAGTCGGCACCGGCCTCCAGGGCCTCCTTTTCCTTGTCACCGGTGGCGAAGACGAGGACCCGCACCTCTTTGCCCGTACCGTGCGGCAGAACGATGGAGGAACGGATCATCTGGTCGGCGTGGCGGGGATCGACCCCGAGCCGAACGGCGATATCAAGGGACTCGTCGAAATTGGCGTAACGGGCCTTCAGGGCAAGCTCGACCGCCTCGTCGAGGCTGTAGAGCTTGGTCTTGTCCACCTCGGCCACCACCTTGCGGTACTTCTTTCCGTGTTTCGGCATGATCGGTTCTCCTTCGTTGTTCCTAGTCCACGACGGTGATGCCGCAGCTACGGGCCGAGCCCTCGATGATCCGCATGGCGGCCTCGATGTCGTAGCAGTTGAGGTCGGGCATCTTGATCTCGGCAATCTCCCGGATCTTGTCGCGCTTGATGGTAGCCACCCGCTCCCGCTTGGGATTGCTCGACCCCTTCTGCAGATTGCAGGCCTTGAAGAGCAGGGTCGAGGCCGGAGGCGTCTTGGTGATGAAGGAAAAAGACCGATCCGCATACACGGTGATGACCACCGGGATGAGCATGTCGCCCTGTCCCTGGGTCTTGGCGTTGAACGCCTTGCAGAATTCCATGATATTGACCCCGTGCTGACCGAGGGCCGGGCCCACCGGCGGCGACGGGTTGGCCTTGCCGGCCGGAATCTGCAGTTTTATGTAACCTTCTATCTTCTTCGCCATGATACGACTCCTTGGACGGTATGCGGTTGCAAAAACAACCTCCCTATCCCTTCGTGATTTGAATGTACTCCAGTTCGACGGGGGTCTCGCGGCCGAAGATGCTGACCATCACCCGCACGCGGCCCTTGTCGGGGAAGACCTCGTCCACCACCCCCTGGAAATTGGTGAATGGACCATCTACCACCCGGACCTTGTCCCCCACCGAATAGGCAACCTTGGGTTTCGGCTTCTCGGCCCCCTCCTTGATGCGGCTGATGAGCTTCATCGCCTCCTCGTCGGAAAGGGGCTGCGGGTTGCGGTCGTTGCCCACGAAACCGGTGACCTTTGGGGTACCGCGCACCGTGTGCCAGGTATCGTCGTTCAGTTCGACGTTGACCAGAATATACCCGGGGAAGAACTTCCGGGACGAAGTTCGCTTGACCCCCTTTACCATCTCCACCACCTTCTCGGTGGGGACCAGGATCTCCCCGAAATATTCTTCCTGTCCGGCCTGCTTGATGCGCTCGAGCAACGAGGCCTTGACCTTCTCTTCGAAGCCGGTGTAGGTGTGGACTATGTACCAGGCACGTCCCATCGTTTGTCCTTGGTTTTTTCGGTGGTGCGCCGTGCGGCCGCTACCGGAGGAGGAAACCGATGATCTTGCCGAGCAGGAGATCGACGGCACCCAGATAAAAAGAGATGAGGGCGACGAAGACGATCACCACACCGGTGGAGGCCACGGTGTGCTTCTTGTCCGGCCAGGCGATCTTGTCCCATTCCATCTTGACCTCACCGACGAACTCCTTCACCGTGGCGATGGAAAACGACTTCTTGCTCTCGTCTTTCCGCGCTACCTTCTTGCTGCCGGCCATGGCCTCTTCCGATGAGTATAGAGAAAAACGGCAAAAACGCCGAGAACAAAAACAGATGAACAGGAGGCTGTTCATCTGTCGTTCGGCATGGTTGGCAGGCCAGGAGGGACTCGAACCCCCAGCCACCGGATTTGGAGTCCGGTGCTCTACCAATTAGAGCTACTGGCCTGCGCCCTTACTTGGTCTCCTTGTGGAGAGTATGTTTGCCGCAGAACCGGCAGTACTTCTTCAGCTCAAGTTTCTGCGGCATAGTCCGTTTGTTTTTTGTCGTGGTGTAGTTCCGCTGTTTGCAGACCGTACACCCAAGAGTGATGATATCACGCATCGTCTTCCCTTCTCAGCCGACTACTCGATGATTTCGTTGATGACGCCGGCGCCCACCGTGCGGCCGCCCT
>CAYRGZ010000052.1:0-15828 GCA_964423785.1 uncultured Desulfobulbia bacterium | reverse complement strand
CGATGTCGGTTCGGCAAACCGGTAAAACCACGCTGATTCAGTAGGCCCGGTCGGGAATGCTGGTTGCGATCCCGGCCAAACGTGAAATTCAGTTCAACAGGTTGCTGCCGCGGGGGGTTCCCTCCCCTTTCCATCTTTTCCTCACCCCGTCCCCTATCCCCCGTTGGCAGCACGTTTTTTGCGACCCCATCCCTGCGATGGGGTTTTTTTTGGGGGTGTCTTCTTTGGAAACAAAAAATCCCGCAACCGCGATGGGTTGCGGGACGGATGGGTGATTTTTTCCCTGTAGGAGACACAGCCCGTTTTGGCGACGGGCCGTGGGCGCGGAGTCTTTCGATTCAGCTTGCGTGCTTGGCGAGATAGGAGGCAACCCCCTCGGCGGTGGGCTGCATAGCCTCCTGGCCCTGACGCCAGTTGGCCGGACAGACCTCGCCGTATTTTTCGTGATGCTGAAGGGCATCGATGATCCGCAGTGCTTCGTCGACGTTGCGGCCCAAGGGCAGGTCATTGATGAGTTCGTGACGAACGACACCCTCCTTGTCGATCAGGAAGAGGCCGCGCAGCGCCACCTCACCGTTGAAGAGGACGCCGTAGGCGCGGGAGACATCTTTTTTCAGGTCCGCCACCAGGGGAAAACGGATCTGGCCGATGCCGCCTTGGTTCACCGGTGTGTTGCGCCAAGCGAAGTGGGTGTACTGGGAATCCACCGAAACACCGATTACCGCGGTGTCACGCTTGGCGAATTCGTCCATGGCCCGGTCGAAGGCCAGGATTTCACTCGGACAGACGAAGGTGAAATCCAGCGGGTAGAAGAACAGCAGGACGTACTTGCCACGGTAATCGGAAAGCTGGATCTCCTGGAAGGAGTTGTCGGGCATGACCGCCATGGCTTTGAAGTCGGGAGCCTGTTTCGTCACCAGTGTGCACATTGTCTTCCTCCTTTTGATATGTAGTAGTTAGCAGCTTTTTAGGAGATATTACTATCTAGGATAAATTTAGTCAACATTAGTTTTCGAAAAAAAACGCCCGCCTTCCCGGCGGGCGTTTTTTCCTGTCCGCTTCGTTTGCGACGCCGGTCGTGGCGTTGCGACTCAGACCAGCAGACTTTCCACGGTCTGGACGACGCGCTCGCACGTGAAGCCGAAGTACTCGAACAATACGTTGCCGGGAGCCGATTCTCCGAACCGGTCGAGGCCGATCACCGCGCCGCCATCGCCGGCATACTTGTACCACAAGGCGGTGGAGCCCGCCTCGATCACCACCCGGCAGCGCACCGACGGTGGCAGAACCCGCTTCCGGTATTCCTCGGGTTGCGCCTCGAAGACATCGACGGACGGCATGGAGACCACCCGAACCGTGCGGCCCCGGCGACCGAGTTCTTCCGCTGCGGCCACGGCCAGGGCCACCTCCGAGCCGGTGGCGATGAGAATGGCTTCCGGCTCGCCATCGCCATCCCGGAGGATGTAGCCTCCCCGTTCGATATCGGCCAGGTTGTCGCGCTGCTGGTGCGGCAGTGTTTGCCGAGAAAACAGTAGACAGGTGGGGCCGTCTTGCCGTTCGATGGCATATTTCCAGGCCACCGCCGATTCCACCGCGTCACAGGGACGCCACACCGACATGTTGGGGATGAGCCGCAGGGTAGCGGTCTGTTCCACCGCCTGGTGGGTGGGGCCGTCCTCGCCGAGGCCGATGGAGTCGTGGGTGAAGACGAAGATGGAGCGGATCTTCATGAGCGCCGCCATGCGCAGGGCGTTACGGGCGTATTCGCTGAAGATGAGAAAGGTGGCGCCGTAGGGGATGAACCCGCCGTGCAGGGCGAGGCCGTTAACGATGGCGGCCATGCCGAATTCCCGGACACCGAAGTAGATATAGTTGCCGTCCGCCTCATCCTTGACACTGCGGCTGCCCGACCAGATGGTGAGGTTGGAGCCGGCCAGGTCGGCCGAGCCGCCGATGAGCTCTGGCAAGAGCGGACCGTAGCCGTTCAGCGCCTTCTGCGATGCCTTGCGGCTGGCGATACTCGGCCCTTCCGCGGCCACCGCCGCGATGAAGGCCCCGGCCTGCTCGGCGAAGTCGGTCGGTAGTTCGCCGGCCAGCCGCCGTTCCAGTTCGGCGGCGAGTTCCGGGTATTGCCGCCGGTACTCCTGCAACAGGGCTTGCCACTCTTCCTCCCAGGCGGCGCCCTTGGTCCGGGCGTCCCAGCCGGCGTAGATTTCGTCGGGCACGACGAAGGGGGGATGGGGCCAGCCGATGGTTTCGCGCACGAGCGCGATCTCCTCCTCGCCCAGCGGGGCGCCGTGACAGGATTCCTTGCCCTGCTTGTTCGGCGAGCCGTAGCCGATGATGGTCTTGCAGCAGACGAGCGACGGTCGATCTTTTTCCTCCCGGGCCGCCGCGATGGCCGCGGCCACCGCCGCCGGATCGTGGCCGTCCACATCCCGGATGACGTGCCAGCCGTAGGCCTCGAACCGTTTGGGGGTGTCGTCGGTGAACCAGCCGTCCACCTCGCCGTCGATGGAGATGTTGTTGTCGTCGTAGATGGCGATGAGCTTGCCGAGCCCCAAGGTGCCGGCCAGCGAACACACCTCGTGGGAGATGCCTTCCATCATGCAGCCGTCACCGAGAAAGACGTAAGTATAGTGATCGATGATCGGCAGCCCCGGTCGGTTGAAACGGGCAGCGAGTACCTTCTCGGCAATAGCCATGCCGACGGCGTTGGCGATACCCTGACCCAGCGGCCCGGTGGTGGTTTCGACACCCGGCGTGTAGCCGTACTCGGGATGTCCCGGCGTCTTGGAATGGAGTTGGCGGAAATTCTTCAGATCCTCGATGGTGAGGTTGTAACCGGTGAGGTGGAGCACCGAGTAAAGCAACATGGAGCCGTGGCCGTTGGACAGGACGAAACGGTCCCGATTGGGCCAGTGGGGATTGGCGGGGTTGTGGCGCAAAAAGTCGTTCCACAGTACCTCGGCGATGTCGGCCATGCCGAGCGGCATGCCGGGATGGCCGGAGTTGGCGCGCTGGATGGCATCCATGCTGAGTGCCCGGATGGCATTGGCGAGATCAGTACGGGTCGGCATCGGGTTCATCCTTGCAGGGTATGGGTTGGTATCATTGGGGCGGGCTTTCCCGCCCGGTCCGTTTGCTGGAATCGTAACTAGTGCGTCATTCCACGGCGTCTTGATATTCCATGAGCCGGAAGACGAGGTCGTCGGCGAGATCGGCACAGAGCCGTTCCAGGGCCAGGCGGCGGTTGGAACGGGTTCGTACCGCGTCATCACCAACAGGATAGGTCTCGTTCATCTCGTAACGGTCGATCCTCCACACCGGCTTGCCCTCCCGCAAGAGGTGGACGGTGACGGTGACGGTGTAGCGCAGTTCCCGCGCCCGGTCGTGGGCATCGTAGGCCACCGCCTCGCGGCGCATGGCGACAAGCTCTCCGGTCAGCCGAAAGGGTGCCTTGTCGGTATCCTCCACCAGCCGGACGGCGGGCACCTGCTGGAGTCGCCGCACGAGGGCCTGGCGCAGCATGGCGGCAAGCCCCAGTTCGCCGGTCCGGTTCTCCCACAACGACACGGCGATTGGCATGGGGGAATTCCGGTCGGCCAGGATCGTCGACGGCTGGTAGCCGCAACCGGCGAACCCAGCAAGCGAGAGGAGAACGATGACCAGTACGCGGCCCATGTTCACGGCGCGACGATGTTGACCAGCTTGTTCGGTACGGTGATGACCTTTTTGATCGTCTTGCCGGCGGTGAACTTGGCCACCTTGTCGTCGGCCAGGGCCCGGCGTTCCAGTTCGTCGGCCGGCAGACCCGCCGGTACCTGCAGCCGGCTGCGCAGCTTGCCGTTGACCTGGACGACGATGGTCACCTCCTCTTCTTTGGCCGCCTCGGGATCGAAGGTCGGCCAGGATTCTTCGGCGATCATCGTCGTGTTGCCGATCGCCTGCCAGAGTTCCTCGCAGATATGGGGCGTCATCGGTGCCAGCAAGAGCAGGATCGTCTGGACCGCCTCACGCAGCACCCCGGCGCTGGGCGGCGGATCGGCGGCCGCCAGACCGGTCATGGTGTTGGTCAGTTCCATCACCGCGCTGATCGCGGTGTTGAAGTGAAACGAATCCTCCAGATCGGCGGTCACCTTGCGGATGGTCTGGTGGACCTTGCGGTGCAGGGTGCGGTCCGCCGACGACAGTTTGTCCGGGAGGGTGGGGGCGGCAGCAAGCCGGTCGCGATGCTCGGTGACGAACCGGTAGATACGGTTCAGGAAGCGGTGGGCGCCCTCCACCCCCTTGTCGCTCCACTCCAGGTCCCGTTCCGGCGGGGCGGCGAACAGGGAGAACAGCCGCACCGTGTCGGCCCCGTAGGCCTCGACAAGATCGTTGGGATCGACGACGTTACCCTTGGATTTCGACATCTTGGCGCCGTCCTTGATGACCATGCCCTGGGTGAGCAGGTTGACGAACGGCTCGTCGATGGCAAGCAGGCCGAGATCCCGCATCACCTTGGTGAAGAAGCGGGCGTAGAGCAGGTGGAGGATGGCGTGCTCCACCCCGCCGATGTACTGGTCCACCGGCAGCCAGTAGGCGGCGGCTTTCGGGTTCACCGGCCCGTCGGTGTAGCCTGGGTCGGTGTAGCGGGCGAAGTACCAGGACGATTCCACGAAGGTGTCCATGGTATCGGTCTCCCGGCGGGCCGGCGCCCCACAGCGCGGGCAGTCAACCCGGTAGAACGATTCGAGGCCGTGCAGGGGCGATTTGCCGCTCGGGTCCATGTCCACGTCGGTGGGCAGCCGTACCGGCAAATCCTCTTCTGGCACCGGCACGGCGCCGCAGTGGGGGCAATGGATGATCGGGATCGGCGCCCCCCAGTACCGCTGGCGGGAGATACCCCAGTCGCGCAACCGGTAGGTGGTGCGCTGCCGGCCGAAGCCTTCTTCCTCGGCCCGCCGGGTGATGGCCGTTTTCGCTTCTTGCGAGGCCATGCCGGAGAAGGGGCCGGAATCGACCAGGATGCCGGGACCCTCGTGGGCCTGGGTCATGGTGGCCGGATCGAGTTTTTCTTCTCCTTCCGGCTGAACGACCACCTTGATGGGCAGGTCGTACTTTTTGGCGAATTCGAAGTCGCGCTGATCGTGGGCCGGCACCGCCATCACCGCGCCGGTGCCGTACTCCATGAGTACGAAGTTGGCGGCGAAAATCGGTAGCCGGTCGCCGGTGAACGGGTTGATGGCGGTAAGCCCCGTAAAGATGCCCTCTTTTTCGATGTCGTCCTCGGGCTTGAGCCGCTGGCGCAGGGTACGCACCCGGTCGGCGAACGCTTTCACGGCCTCGGCCCGCTCTCCTTCGACGTGTTGCAGGATCGGATGCTCCGGCGCCACCGACATGAAGGTGGCGCCGAAGATGGTGTCCGGCCGGGTGGTGAAGATGGTGAGCGGCGTATCGCACCCCTCGACGGCGAATTCGATCTCGGCCCCGACGCTCTTGCCGATCCAGTTGCGCTGCATGGTGAGCACCTTTTCCGGCCAGCCGGGCAACCGGTCGCACCAGTCGAGCAGTTCGTCCACGTAGGCGGTGATCCGAAAGAACCAGCCGTTCATCTCCCGCGGCACCACCGGCCGGTCGCACCGCCAGCAGGCGCCCTCGATGACCTGCTCGTTGGCGAGCACCGTCTGGCAGGTCTCGCACCAGTTGACCGTGGTGGTCTTCTGGTAGACGAGCCCCTTCTCAAACATCTTCAAAAAGACGAGCTGTTCCCAGCGGTAGTATTCCGGGTCACAGGTGGCCAGCTCCCGGTCCCAGTCGTAGCTGAACCCCATGCGCTGGAGCTGCCGTTTCATGTAGGCGATGTTGTCGTAGGTCCAGGCAGCCGGATGAGTGCCGTGCTTGATGGCGGCGTTTTCCGCCGGCAGGCCGAAGGCGTCCCAGCCCATGGGGTGGATGACGTTGTAGCCCCGCATCCGCTTGTAGCGGGCTACCACGTCGCCAATGGTGTAGTTGCGGACGTGGCCCATGTGGATACGGCCGGAAGGATAGGGGAACATCTCGAGCAGATAGTACTTCGGGCGGTCGGCATCGGCCTCGGCCCGAAAGGTCTTGTCGGCGAGCCAGCGCTGTTGCCATTTTTGCTCGATGGCGGCGAAGTCGTAGTGTCGCATCGCGTTTTCGTCCTCGCAGTCGAAGTGCGGTGCCCGGTGGCGTCAGACCGCCGCCTCCTGCAAGGCGGGGTTCTCGAACCGGGTGTACTTGTCGATGAAGGTGAGCAGCACCGTGCCCACCGGGCCGTTCCGCTGTTTGCCGATGATCAGTTCGGCGAGCCCTCGGTTGGGATTGTCTTCCGACTTGTTGTACACTTCGTCCCGGTAGATGAACATGATGACGTCGGCGTCCTGCTCGATAGCGCCGGATTCGCGCAGGTCGGATAATTGCGGCCGTTTGTTGGGTCGGTGTTCCAGGGTGCGGTTGAGCTGCGACAGGGCGAGCACCGGGATATTGATCTCCTTGGCCATCGCCTTGAGAGACCGGGAGATGTCGCTGATCTCCTGTTCGCGGCTCTGGGCGTTACCCCGACCGCGCATGAGCTGCAGGTAGTCGACCACGATGAGCCCGATGTCGTACTCGGATTTCAGTCGTCGGGCCTTGGCACGCATCTCGGTGACAGTCATGGCCGGCGTGTCGTCGATGAAGATCGGCGCCTCGGAAAGAATGCCAGCGGCCCGGGTAAGCTTCGGCCAGTCCTGCTCCTTCAGGAAGCCGGTCCGCAACCGGGAGGAGGAGACGCGGCTTTCGGCGCACAAAAGACGCATGCCGAGTTGTTCCTTGGCCATCTCCAGGCTGAAGATGGCCACCGGGATCTTGGACTCGATGGCGGCGTGCTGGGCGATGTTGAGGGCCAGGGCGGTCTTGCCCATACTGGGCCGCGCCGCCAGGATGATGAGATCCGAGGGTTGCAGCCCGGCGGTCATCTTGTCCAGCTCGTGGTAGCCGGTGGGAATGCCGGTGATGTGCTCCTTGCGCTCGTAGAGCTGGGTGACGGTGGCGAAGTTCTTCTTGATGATCGCGTGCAGGGGCGCGACGGCCTGGTCGGTCTTGCGCCGGGCGATGTCGAAGATTCGCTCCTCGGTCTCCTCGATGAGGGCGTCGATGTCGTCCTGCTCCTCGTAGCAGCGCACCGCGATCTCCGTGGTGGTGGTGATGAGCTGCCGAAGGAGCGATTTGCGGCGGACGATCTGGGCGTAGTGGACGACGTTGGCCGACAGGGGAACGATGTCGGTGAGCGAGGCGAGGTAGGCCGGTCCGCCCACCGCATCGAGCTTCTTCCAGTCCCGCAGGGTGTCTGTGAGGGTGACGAGATCGAGGGGCTCGTTTTTCTCGAACAGGGCGACCAGGGCGGCGAAGATCGTCTTGTGCGCCTCCCGGTAGAAGTCCTGGTCGGACAGAATGTCCAGCACCTTGGCCAAGGCGCCTTCCTTGAGCAGGATGGAGCCGAGCACGCACTGCTCGGCTTCCAGATTCTGCGGCGGCAGGCGGTGGGAAACGCTCGCTTGTTTTTCCATGGCCCTGGGTGCGGGAGACAGCGGTCAGTGGCCGGATAACAGGGGGCGGATAGGGGCGAAACCGTGTCTTCTTCGCCCCTCGCCTCCTGTCACTTCGTTATTCGCCGGCCAGAGGTTCGACCTTGACGATGATGGTCGCGGTCTGCTGGTAGCCGGTCTTGATGGTCACCTCTTTGTCGCCGATGGTCTTGATCGGCTCGTCGAGCAGGATCTGCTTCTTGTCGATTTCGATGCCGAGTTCGGTCAGCTTGGCGGCGATGTCGGCACCAGTGACCGAGCCGAACAGCCGGTCCTCTTCCCCGACTCGTTGCTCGATGACCACGGTGGCACCGGCCAGTTTTTTGGCCAGTTCTTCGGCCTCCTGCTGCTGGCGCTGGCGACGGGCCTCGATGGCCGCCTTCTGTTGCTCGAGGATGGCAAGATTGGCCTTGGTGGCCGGCACGGCCAGGCCCTTAGGCAGCAGATAGTTACGGGCATAGCCGGGCTTCACCTTGACTACGTCGCCGATCTGGCCCAGGGTGTCGATGGTTTCCTTCAGAATGATTTCCATGGTGTACTCCCTCGTTGGTGATCCGCGTATCGTTGACGCCGCTACTTCTTTTCAGATCGTTTCGTTCCTCGCCAGGCGCCCGAAGTCGGCCCAGACGTCGGCAAGGCCGAGGATGGCGACCAGCAGCATGCCATACACCTGTAAAAGAATGATGACATAGGCCGTCACCCTGAGTGGTCCGGGCAGCCGCCAACGCTCCAGTAAGCAGCCGAGAACGGCCAACCCCTGGAAGAAATAGAGAACGCCCAGAAAGAGCAGGCCGCCGATGGCCAGCGGCTTCGTCGGCTCGGTCAGCACCCCAAACCCTAGCAGGATGAAGACCCACACCAAGCCCTCCGGCAGGCGCCATTGCCGATAAGACGGCCAAGCGATCCGGATGGCGCTGGTCCGTTTCGCCAGCCACTGGAAGACGATGAGCACCATCCAGATACAACCAGCCAGGGACGACAGGATGCCTCCCGGCAGGAGGATGGGCACCAGGGCCCGGGTTTGCTGAAAGGCGGCCTCCACCTCGGGCTGCATGTCGGGAGGAATGCCGGCCTGCTCCATGTACAGGGGAATCGCCTCCTCCAGATTCCGGTCGATGGCCGCCACCAGTTCGGTGTACGGATTCCGGTCGGCGATAACGCCGTAACCGCCCCAGAACAGAAGCCAGCCGAGAGCCAGGGTGCCGAATCCCCACGCCCCGACTCGGGGGGGCGGCAGTCCGGCCTCGGCGGTCCAGCCCATGACCAGGCCCGCCACGGCAAAGGTACAGGTGAGGAGAAAAGACCCCACCGTGCCGGTGGCCAGGGCCAGGATGCCGGCCGCCACCAGAGCGGCACCGACGACCCGCAGGCACCCCGTCGTGCCCCGCCGGCCGTAGACGGTCAGAAGAAACAGGGGAACCAGGAAGACGAGGCCGCCGGCAACGGGAACCGCCCCCGGCAGGACGAGGACGCAGGCCATGACGATGACGTCGCGCCAGAATCCGGAGGTGTCGACCGATCCGGTCCCCGGCCGTTTCTCCATAACGACTGTCAGATCTGCGGGGTGCCGGTGTACGGCAACAGGGCGATTTGCCGGGCCCGCTTCACCGCTTCGCTCAGCTGGCGTTGGTGTTTGGCGCAGGTGCCGTAGATGCGGCGCGGAATGATCTTGCCGCTGTCGGTTACGAAATTACGCAGGGTTTTGACGTTCTTGTAATCGATGACCAGGTCCTTGTCGACACAGAACCGGCAGACTTTTCGTCGGCGCATGGTGATATCCCTTTAAAGAAATTTTTGCTCGAAGTCGAGTTGGTACGAACCCGGAGCCGCCGGCCGAGTTTCCTCTGAAAGCCTCCGGCGCCCGCCAGGGGAGCCGGCGATTTGCATGCTCCGTTGCGCCCGCCGAGGCGGGCATGGCCGTTTATTCGGTCGTCTCTTCGGCCGTCTCCTTGGCCTCTTCGGGCTGGGCGGGCGGCACGAAGGTATCGGCGAGTTTCACCGTCAGGTACTTGAGGACCCGGTCGTCGATACGGAACAGCCGTTCCATCTCCTGGACGACGGCCGGGGTGCCAGCGTACTCGGTATAGACGTAATAGCCTTGCGGATTCTTCTTGATCGGGTAGGCGAGCTTTTTCAGCCCCCACCGGTCGATCTTGACGACGGTGCCGCCCTCCTGCTCGATGATGCCGGTATTGCGTTCGATGAGGGCGGTGATCTCCTCCTCCGGGAGGTTGGGACGGGCAATGAAGATGGTTTCGTAATGACGCATGGTTCCTCCTTGTGGTCATTGGTGGCCCCCCTCGTTCCGGCGAAGAGGGCAAGGAGAGTTGTCGGCGCCGGAGCCGGGATGAAAAAACCCCATTATTACCAGAGGCCGTTTCTTGCTGTCAATGGTTTTTGATGCAGAGGAGCCTATTCTGCTTCCTCTGTCTCCGGATCGGGATGCTGGTCGCCGTTGTCCCTGCAGCCGCCAAGGGCCCCGCAGAAGGCGTTCCAGAACTCCCGGCCCGCCTCGCCAGCAAGATCCGGCAGGTCGGGGGCCGCCTCGTCCTCCAATTGGTTGAAGAGGTGCACGAACCGATCGCAGGCCTGGGCCAGTATGTCCTCGCAGGCGATGTCGTGCTGGCGGCCAAACATGACGAGGAGAAAGAGCAGGCGGCCGAGTACCGCGGCCAGGCCGGTTCGGTCTCCTGCGGCGGCCTGCTTGCGGAGCTCCGCCTGGCTTCGGCTCAGCTCCGCCTCGATCTCGGCCGGTGCCGGTCCCGCAAAGCCGGTGCGGGCGGCCCGATCCAGCAGCCGCTGGGCCCGCCGCAGGGCCGGCAGGGAGCGGGGCACGCTCATCAGCCGGCTCTGCTTCTTTTCCGCCGCCTTGATGGAATGCCACTGGCGCTTGAGTGCCGCCTCGGAATCGATCTTCCGGTCGCCGAAGACGTGCGGGTGGCGGCGGATCATCTTGGCGGTGATGGTGTCGATAACCTCGGCCAGGGTGAAGTGCCCCTTCTCGGCGAACAGGTTGTTCACGAAGATGAGCTGGAAAAGGAGATCGCCAAGTTCCTCGCACACCTCGGCCGGCCGGTCGCCGTCCATGGCCTCCACCAGTTCGTAGACCTCCTCGAGGAGATAGGTACGGAAGGTGGTCGGAGTCTGTTTTTGGTCCCACGGGCAGCCGTCCGGCGCCCGCAGGCGGGTGATGACGGCCACCAGCCGGAGGAATTTCTCGGCGAGAACCGTGTCGTTGGGTGATGTCGTGTCCATGGTCGCCACGTTCTACCACGATTTAGCGAAAAACGCCACCGGTAGCCACCAGGATGCCTGACAAGAAAATGGTTGACGATGCTCCACGCAGTTTGGCAAAATCCGGCCTACCTTTTTAGGCTCTATCATGAATTTGTTGTAATCGGACGGACTTCCACCATGTCCGACAAGGAAGCCTTTCTGCTCGAAAAGCACAAGGATATAAGCAGATTGGATCAGGAGGCGAAGCGCACCCACGGCTGGTACGTGCGGGTGCGGTTCCAGGGGAAGACCCATGCCAAGTTTTTTTCGGACCGCAAGTGCGGCGGCCGCTACTCCAGTCTGCTTGCCGCCATCGCCTGGCGAGACCGCCTGGAACAGGAGCTCGGCAAAGTACGTTCCGACCGGCCGGTAGTCACGGTGAGCAACACCGGTACCGGGGTGGTGGGTGTGCGTCTCAACGAGCGGCTGAATCGCTACGAGGTGAGCTGGGTGACCCCGGACGGCCGGCAGGGCAAGACCTCGGTCTCCATCGCCAAACACGGCAAGGAGAAGGCCTTTGCCATCGCCTGCGCCATCCGGCGCCAAAAGGAACGAGAACGGCTCGAGGGAGGATGACATGCGAATCGCGGCCGCACTTTTCGACCTCGACGGCACGCTGCTTGACACCTTGGCCGATCTGGGCAACTGCATGAACACCGCCCTAACCCGGCTGGGATATCCGGAGCATCCCCTGGAGCGCTACCGGTATTTCGTCGGCGACGGCATGGAGACCTTGGCCCGACGCTGTCTTGCGGAGGCCACCGACGACGAGGCGGTGGTGGCGCGGCTCGTTGCTGAAATGCGGCGGGAATACGGCCGGCGCTGGGCGCTAGCCACCCGTCCCTACGACGGGGTGCCCGGCATGCTCACGGAGCTTGCGGCCATGGGGCTGCGTCTCGCGGTCCTGTCCAATAAGCCCCATGATTTCACCGGCCGGGTGGTGACCCATTTCTTTCCCGATCACCGGTTCGAAGTGGTGTGGGGAGCCCGGCCGGAATTCGCCAAAAAACCGGACCCGGCCGGCGCCCTGGCCTTGGCCGCGGCCATGGATCTCGCGCCCGCCGCCTTCGTGTATCTCGGCGATACCAATACCGACATGCAGACCGCCCGGGCGGCCGGCATGCTGCCGGTGGGCGCCTGCTGGGGATTCCGCGATGCTGCGGAACTCTCCGCCAGCGGTGCCCGCTATCTGGTTTGGCATCCGACTGAGGTGGTCGATCTCGTAAGGAAATTGAACCGATGACCAGTCGTATCCGGCATCCCGACACCCTCGTCGATGTCCTGGCAGAGTTGCGCCGGCTCTCCGCCGAGGTGCGGCGCAGCCGCCTGCGGGCCATCCGCGAGGAACTGGAACTGGACGAGATGTACTACGAGGCCAAGGGATCCACCGGCGGCTTGGGCCGGGTGCGGCGCTGCCTCGCCCTGGTGGATGCGAGTCTCGAAGAACTGTAACGCCGGCTTTGCCGGCTGCGTGAGCCACAGGATCAGGCCGGGGAATCGGCCTCGCCCGGCGCTGTGACGGTTTCCGGTTGCGGCGGCGCCGGCGGCGGGGTGGTCGGGGCCTGCCGACCGCCGCTTCTAGTCGTTTCCTTTTTGACCCGTTCCCGGAGTTTGCGCAGATCGTTGGCCAAAAAACGTTCCAGTTTCCGGCGGGGCCGCCGGTGGCTCGACCAGGCGATCTTTTTCGGATTGGCCCGGATCGTCTCCTCCACCAGCGGTCGGACCCGGCGCCAGAGATCGCGCCGGTAGGCGGTATCCAGGGAAACGAGCCGGTCGAGGTCGGTCAATGCCTTTTTGGTCTGCCAGGGCAGGATGAGCCGGTTGGTCACCGCCCGCATGACCAGGACCACGAGCAACGCCCCGACGAGGGGAATGACGAGGTTGTTGGGGCCCGCTTGCCGGTCGAGGAGGGACTGGACCAGGGTCTCTGCCGGGTAGCCGGTGAAGTGTTGGACCACAAGATCCCCCCCGAGAAAGAGGGCGAGGGCCGCGATGCTGCCGACCCGGCTCAGCTTCTTGACCGCGGCCATGAACCGGTCGTGGAAGGCCGTGCACGCCTCGAGCTGCATGCTCATCTCCTTGATGCCGCGATCGATCTCCTCGAAGACGTGATCGATCCGCATGAGCGGCGCCGAGAGCACCGCTCGTTTCAATTCGTCGCGTTCTTGGCGCCACTCCGCAAAGTCGTGATCGTTCCTGGCCAAGTCCTCCGCATAGGTCAGGAAGATGCGAGGGATGTCCTTGCGGCCGGTCATTTGAGAAAGATTCCAGCACAGCGCGCCGTAGGAGCGCACGAAATCGGCGGTGTTCTCGCATTCGTCGATGCGGTTCATGACGTAGAACACCCGGTCCTCACCGGTGGAGCCCGGCAGGGTGGAGCGGATCGCCTGGTAGGTCTCCTTGATGGTGCCCGCCTTGTGGGGATCGAACATCAAGATGATGACGTCGGAGAGCCGCGCCAACTCGCCGACCACGTTCAGGTAATCGTAGCCGCGGTCTTTTTCGGTCACCGAATCCAGCATCCCCGGCGTATCGATGATGGCGATGTCGGTTAGGGCCGGAGCATCGACGTATTTCAGCCACAGGTGGGCAGCCAGCTTCTCGCCGAATTTGCGCAGGACCCCGAAGGGCAGCCGTTCGTCGGTGATGACCGCGCTACCCGGGATGTCCCGTTCCTCGCCGCCGTTTTCCGGCCGGCAGATGATGGTGAAGCAGTCGTCGGTGGGGGCCTGGCCCACCCGCTGGATCGGCCGGCCGAGCAACTCGTTGATGAAGGTCGATTTGCCGGACGAGTAATTGCCGATGATCAGGACCAGGGGTTTCCACTTGAGCGGTGCCAGCAACGTGTCGGCGTCCCTGCCGTAGCGGGTGAAGATGGGCTGTACCTTGCCGCGTAACAGCTTGTCGATCTTGCCGAGCAGGGCGTCGACGGGGTGTGCCATGGTGCGCCTCGAATAGTTTGGAGGGAGGGAAGACGGTTCGTCTGTTCATCATATTCCGCCGCCCGCCAAAAGGCAATATCGAGCCGCAGAAGGGAGGTATTGCTGTCGGGTCGGAGGGAGAATTTTCCCCCTTTCCGATGTGATCATTGCATTACCGGCCGCGGGACGGTAAGGTGCGATGTAGATGCAGGTGGAAAACAGCGGTGGATGGTGCAGGTCGACACCGGGCCATGTTGTCGGCCCGCCAAAGTAGGGGTGACCATGCAGTGGCAGGGGCGGGACTTCCACTCCCTCGAACGGGAACTCGATCGGTTTTTTTTCGATGCCGCCGCCGATTGTCCGTACGGTTTCGACCAGACGGCGGTGTACCGGCAGGCGATGCTCGGTGCCATCCCCCCCTCTCTGTACGGTCTCTTTCTGGCCCACGGCTACCGGCGTAACGGCAACTGGCTCTACCGGATGGTCTGCCCGGGTTGCCGGCGTTGCGTCTCCATCCGCCTGCGGCCGGTGGAGTTCCGGCCCAACCGCAATCAACGCCGGGTCATGCGCGCCAACCAGGATCTGACCGTCACGGTGGGGCCGCTTACCGTGACCGACGAAAAAATCGATCTGTGCGACCGGTTCCTGCGAAGCCGCTATCCGGACAAGAACGCTTCCGGCCGCGCGTACTACGCCGGTTTTTTCCTCAACAACATCACCACCACCTTTGAAGTGTGTTATCGTCTTGGGGACCGTCTGGTAGGGGTGGGCATCGTCGATGCCGGTGACGACTGGCTCAATGCAGTGTATCATTATTTCGATCCCCGTTTCGCCCGCCGCAGTCCCGGCACCAACAACATTCTCCAGCTCATCGAGCTGTGCCGCCGCCAGGGGATCGAATACCTGTACCTTGGTTTTGTCATCGACGAGGTGTCGGCCATGGCCTACAAGGCCCGGTTCCATCCCCATTATCTCTTGGAGAACGGGGGTTGGCGGCGTCGGGATCGGAAGCGGCTCCCCGCCGGCGGGCGGTGTTTGGGCTTGGACAGCGAGGAACCAGCATGATCAATTTCCCTTTTTTTCGCCGCCGGGCGATGCAGGACCCGGATCCGGTGCACCACGACGAGCGCAGCCAGTTCGAGGCGGTGCTCGCCGCCGTCGAGGCCTCCCGTATCGAGGATCGGCTGGCGGTGCTCGATTGTTTCCTCGCCGCCGAGGACCATATAACGTTGGCCCAGCTCGAGGAGTTGGTAGCCAGCGTGCGGCCCGATCTGCGGGACAGGGCCTTCTTGCGCGAGACCATGGAGATGTTCTGCCAGTTCGGCTTCGCGCAGGTGCGGTCCTTCGACAGTCGGGAGACGGTATGGGAGCACCGGCATCTGGGCACGCATCACGACCACCTCATCTGTACGCGGTGCGGCGCCATCGAGGAGTTCACCAGCCCGGCGATGGAGGACCTGCAGCTGCGCATCGCCCGGGAGAAGGGTTTCCATCCCTTGCAACACAAGATGGAGATCTATGGCCTTTGTTCGGGGTGCATGCAGCAGCGGGCCGCGGTGCTGCCTCTGGTGATGGCCTCTCCCGGCGAACGGGTGTGGGTGGTGGAACTCGCCGGCGGCCGCGCCGTTCGGGAACGCTTGCGGGGTATGGGCGTGTACCCCGGTATCTGTTTGGAGGTGATCACCAACAATCCCTCCGGGCCGATCATCGTCAGCATCGAGGACAGCCGCCTGGCGCTGGGTGACGGCATCGCCCGGCACGTCATGGTCCGGCACAACTGCCTGCACGATGAACTCGACTGTGCCGACGACGATACCGCCCATCGTCACCGGTAGAGGAAACCCTGGATCCGTGAGCGTCTGTGCGCACGCCCCGAAGGGCGGCCCTATACGCAGGGTGAATATCCGCAACAACGGTTTTTCCTTGTAACCAACGGATATAACAGGAAAAAAGAATATGAGCAAAATTCGATGAAATCGCATTTTTTGATGGAATCGCAAAAACTGCGATCGGTCATTCGCTCCGCTCACCACCTCCATCGAGTTCGCGGTTTGTAACCC
>CAYRGZ010000051.1:0-16184 GCA_964423785.1 uncultured Desulfobulbia bacterium | reverse complement strand
ATTTTTGCGCAGTGCCCGAAACGGCGCGGTGAAACGGCCGAATGTCTTTACGCCGGTCGTGGTCTACAACCTCACCCTCATGGCCATCGAGAAATTCCTGATGGCCGTACTCCTCCGTCACCACACCATGCCCTACAACCACACCATGACCGACATCATCGACATGGTGGAAACCGTCATCGGTCCCCAGCCGGAACTGGCGGCGGATTTGCGTTGGTTGGACTCGTTTCAGGAGGTCTGCGACGTGGACCGCTATCGGCGGCGGGAGCCGACGCCGGACGAGATCCGCAAGGTTCTTGCCATCGGCGCCAAGGTGGCCGCGTTTGCCCGGCATGCGCTAGTGCCCAACGAGAATCAGCCGGCAAGCTATGTTGATAGAAGCAGCGAAACCGGCGCCACGCTGGCCCCCGCCACTGGCCATCCTGTATGAAAAACTGAATCCGTGAGCGTTCGTGCGCACGGATTCAGAAAGAGGCAATCGCAACCAGGCAATATCGGCCGTGACGCGCAACTTGATGGAATATATTGGGCACGTCAACAGCAGGCGCCGCCGCAGCCTTCCACCTCGTCCGTCGTTTTGGCAACGGCCGGCGCACAGTCGAAGGGGCCGAAATGGGTGGAACGGTCTCCGCTGACGGTGAAGTGGGGCGCGTAGCGGGTCTTCTGGAGCATGGAGGCGGTGTTGCCGCAGACCAGCATGGGCTTGCCGGTGATGAACCGATGGTGATCGTCCAGGTCGAAGAAATGGGGCCAGTCGGCAATGGTGCCGTGGTAGGTGGCGATCTGACCGTAGTCTTCGCAGATGTCTTCCAGGTCGTCGAGCTTGAAAGCCCGGACCGTGACCGAGTAAAAGTCCACCATGCCGATCTTTGCCTCGATTTCCGGATTGTCGATGGTGATGCGTCGGGATTCTAGTACGCGGTAGTCCCGACAGCCCAGTTCCAGCAGCAGTCGCCGGAAATCCTCCCGGTACATGGCGCCGGCCAGGCATTCGCCGTGCAGGACCGGATCGGCATGGAGTTCGGTCGGCACCCGGCGGCCGGCGAAGACATCGGAGAAAAGCAATTCACCGCCGGGTTTCAGTACCCGGAAGATTTCGGAAAAGACGCTCCGCTTGTCCGGCGACAGGTTGATGACGCAGTTCGAGATGACCACGTCGATGGAGTTGTCGGCGATATCCAGGGCCTTGAGATCCTCGATATACCCCTGACGAAAGTCCACGTTCGGGGTGTCGAAGCCGAATCTTGCCATCTGGGAGTCCAGGTTCCGGCGGGCGACCTCGAGCTGCTCGTCGGTCATGTCCACCCCGATGACGTAGCCGGAGGGACCGGCCAGCCGGGCAGCAACAAAGGCGTCCCGGCCCGAGCCGCAGCCAAGGTCGAGAATGGTGCAGCCTTCGAGCAAAGGGGGCAGGGGGGAGCCGCAGCCATAAAACCTGGCAAGAATCTCGTCGTTGATCTCGGACAGCGCCGCCTTGACGGACGGCGTGAGGTTGTCATCGGTGCAGCAGCAGGCGTTGGTCTGCAAATCCTTGGTGCCCTGCAGGATCTTTCCGTAGTATTCTTGCAGCGTTTTCTTGTCGAGACTATTGCTGGTCATCTTTCTCTCCAGTTTAGCAAATTCCTGTCGTTATCATCTGCAGAAAGCGCAGGCGTTCTTCTTGCTCATTATTGGTTCGAGTACGCGAACGAACAGCAGGGAAGCGGCCGCCCCACCCAGTAGCGGCGCCAGGACGTAAATGGTGATAAAGCCATACCGGTCGTCGGGAAAGGCGGCCCCTCCCCAGCCGGCCAGCCAGGCAAAGAGCCGCGGCCCGAGGTCCCGGGCCGGGTTGAGACCGGCCTGGGTAAGGGGCGCCACCACGCAAATGATCGCCGTTACGGTGATGCCGATGAAAAGGGGGGCCAAGCCGTCGTCGGGGCGACCGACGTTGCATCCTTCGGTCAAGGCAAAGATCATCAGGACCAGGAGGAAGGTGCCCGCCGCCTCCGCCGCAAACGCATTCCAGTATGACACGGCCACCGCCTTGCCGGCACCGGGATTCGGGTAGAATTCGCCGAACATCATGGCGGTCTCTCTGGATGCGGGAGTGCCGCGGACAATGGCATGCGCGGTTTCATAGGCGGCTATGGAGCCGCAAAACAGGCTGTACAACACCGCTGCCGCCAGGAAGGCGCCGGCGAGTTGGGCGCCGAGGTAAACGGGCAGCCGGCGGGCCGACATGCGCCGGCCGAGTACCATCGCCAGGCTTACCGCCGGGTTGAGGTGGGCGCAGGACAGATGGCGAGTGGCATAGATGGCGAGGGTCACCCCGATGCCCCAGACGGCGGCGACCTGGAAAAGGCCGGTGTGGGCTGCAAACAGCACCGATACCGCCACCGAACCGCAGCCGAAAAAGACCAGAATGAAGGTGCCGAGCAACTCGCCGAGAAAATCATCCATGTTTCGCATCATAGTCGTTGTGGACGGATTGCGTATGGCAATGGGATCGAGGGGGAAAGGGGGGGATCAAAATTGATGAAATCGCAAAAAATGCGATTTCATCGAGTTCGCGCTGTGTAACCCTTTGAATTATCGTGTCAGGCCTGCACCGACTGCGACTTTTTACGAGACCATCAAAATTGGAGTTTGCAGCAGCCGAGATCGATGGCGTCCCCCTCTTCGGAACCCACGCCGGGGGCCAGCCGGTAGAGAACATTCTTGCCGGATCGTTCCGAGACCACCAGTCCCATCTGGCGCAGGATCTTCAGATGGTGGGAGAAAAGCGTTTGTTCCACGCCGAGGGCCGCGTTCAATTCCCGCACGTTTTTCGGACCGTGCAAGAGCTGCAGCAGGACGGCTAGACGAGTCTGGTCGGCGAGGGCCTTGAGCAGTTCTGGACACGATTTGCCGCTCTTGCCTGTCAACTCCATGAAATTGTCCTTTCGGGAAAGAGAGTGGTCGGAGAAGCCATCCAGTGCGTGCAATGAATGGATTTTAATATGAATATTTTTTCAAGTCAAGGAGCGTTTCGGAAGGATTAGTCCCGGTCGGGTAACAGGTCGTCGAGGGGAGACCGGCTTCGGCCGACCTGGTGAGGAGGGAGTCAAAGAACGTTGGAAAAGATTTCGACGCCGCCGATCCAGGTGCCGATCATCGAGCCGATGCCGGGCAAGAGGAAGGCGAGAAAGACCTTGAGCAGGCGGTTGCGCCACCAACCCCTGACACTGTTCATGTCGTCGAGCACGGTCTCGAACTCACCGACCAGGGGAGGCTGGGTCAGCACCTGGACGAAGGCGGTGACGTAGCCGGCGCCGATCACCGGGGTCAGGCTGGTGACCGGCGCCGCGGCAAAGGCGGCCAGGATCGTCAGGGGATGGGCTAGGGCGAGGAGCGCGCCGCAGGCGCTTGGAATGCCGTTGGCAAGGATCCAGTAAATGAGATTGTCGTACGCCACCCCGCCGCCCTTGGTCCAGGCGATGACAACGAGCGCCCCGACAATGGCGGCCGGGATCAACCAGCCTATCGTCTTCCAGGCGGGGGAGACCGGCGGGATCGTTTCGAGTTCGGCCATCATGGCGGCGCGGTCTTCCTGGAGGGCCTGGACGATACCGGCCACGTGGCCGGCGCCGACCACGGCGACGATGGTTTTGCCCTCGGCCGCCTTGATCTTCTCGGCGAGATAGGTATCGCGTTCGTCGATGAGCACCGTTTTGAGTTCCGGCATCGCCTCGCCCATTTCGCGCATCAATTCGGAAATCACATCGCTTTGGCGCAACTCGGCCAGTTTCTCTTCCGTGATTTCGGTACGGTCGAAGAGGCTGGCAAGCAGGGTGGCGAGCAGCATCCCCTTGCGCCAGAAAGGGATGGCGTGCCAGGCTCGGCGCATGGTGATGCGGATGTCGCGGTCGCACAAAGCGAGGGGAATCCCGCGCCGTTCGGCCACCAGGGCCGCTTCGACCAGTTCGGCGCCGGGCCGCATGCCGAGCTGGTCGCCGAGTTTCTTCTGGTAACCGGCCAGGATGAGATTAGCGAGCAGGGTGCTGAGCTGTTTCTTGTAGATCACCTCCTTGAGATTGAGGTTCTCCCAACGCTGGCCCTGGGTCAGTGCGCTATAGCGCCGTTCGTCCAGCTCGACGCAGACACAATCCGGCCGCTCTGTCTCGATCACCTCTCGAACGAGATCCCGCGACCGGGCCGAGATGTGAGCGGTGCCGACGAGAATCACCCGGCGGCCGTCGGCCAGCCGCACCTCGGTCACGTCTTTTGAGGCACGAGAAAGGGAGTCAGACATACAGGAACCGTTTGATCTTTTGGGTGGCGGTCTTGATGAAGGGTTCGGGCCGCTCGACGATGCGGGCGATCTGGGAGTAGAGCGGCAGTTCGGCGTTGACCGCCCGGCGCAGGGCCTCCAGTTCGCCGGTTACGAATCCTTGCCGTTCCGTCTCGCTCTTACCGGAGGTCTCCTGATCGACATAATCATAGTCCGGATAGATCAGGGCCTCGAGCCGGTCCTTACGGCCGACCACCAGGCATTCCGCCACCAGCGGATGGGCGAGCAGCCGGTCCTCGATGGCCTCGGGATAGATGTTTTCGCCGTGCGACAGGACGATGACGCTCTTGGAGCGGCCGACCACGAACAGGTTGCCCGCCGCATCGAAGTAGCCGAGGTCGCCGGTGGCCAGCCAGCCGTCCTCGTCGATGGTCTCCTGGGTGAGCTGGCGGTTCTCGTAATAGCCCAGCATGACGTTGGGCCCTTTCACAAAGATCTCGCCGGCCCCGGTTTGCCGGTCCGGGTTGACGATCTTGACCTTGACACCGGGTACCGGTTTCCCGCACGATCCCGGGGCGATGGTGGTATCCCCGAAGGGGCCGGCCGCCACCAACGGTGCCGTCTCGGTCAGCCCGTATCCCACCAGGAAGGGGAATTCCACCCGGCGCAGGAAGTCTTCCACCTCCCGATTCAGCGGCGCCCCGCCGATGGCCATCACCTGCAGTTTGCCGCCAAAGAACTCCACCAACCGCCGGCCGATGGATTGGTAGATCCGCCGCCGCAGGCCGGGGATCCGCAGCCCGATCCGCAGAAGGTGGTTGCGCCGCAGCTCCGGCTGGAGCCGTTTTTTGTAAATTTTCTCGAGGATCATGGGCACCACGCAGATGGCCTGCGGCCGCTCGTGCCGGCAGATCTTCTGGAGGATGGTCGGGGTCGGCCGCGCTCCGGCATAGACGATGCGGCCGCCGCAGGCGAGCGGCGAGAGAAAGCCGCAGGTAAACTCGTAGGCATGGGAAAGAGGAAGCAGGGACAAGAAGACCATGCCGGGCTCCACCGACACCGCCTGCAGGGCCGCCTCTACGTTGCTGACCAGGTTGGCGTGCGAGAGCATCACCGCCTTGGAATGGCCCGAGGTTCCGGAGGTGAAGATGAGGGATGCCATGTCGTCCGGTTTGACCGAGCCGGCCAGGGAGGCGAGCTTGTCGCCGGGGTCCGGGACGTCGGCGACGAAATCCTCCAGGCTGCCCACCGGAATCGGGGCGTTGCGGATGGTGGTGTCGTCCAGGAGCACCACATGCTTGGGGAGATCGCGATCGAGTTCGACGATCTTTTCGAATTGGCGGCTGCTGGTAAAAAGCACGCGGGGGCGAGAGGTGGCGATGATGTGCCGGACATCGCTTTCCGGAAAATCCGGCAGGATGGGCACGGTGACGCCGCCGATGCGAACGGTGGCGAGATAGGCCATGCCCCATTGCGGGGAATTTTCTGCCAGGATGGCCACCCGTTCTCCCTTGCGTACGCCGGCGGCGAGCAATGCGCCGGCCAGCCGGCGGACGGTCGCCTCCATTTCGGCGTAGGAAATCGGCGTTTCGAACGCCACGCCCATGGCCGGACGTTCCGCGTGTCGGGTGCAGCTGACGGCAAGCAGGTGGTTGATCGTTTTCATCGTTCACAGAAGAGCTAAAGGCGTTCGTAATGCCAGCCAACCGGCCGGCCGTCAGCGTACGGCATGTAGCCGTGAAAGATCCGCGGGTCGTCGTCGAACACCATGGGGAGGAAATACCGGTCTCCCTCCCACATGGGCAGCCGGTGCAGTTCGGCCACCGGATACCAACCCAGCGTACCCTCGTCGCAGGCCGAGCGCCAGGTACCGTGGAACCGATCGATGCGGAAGATGAAGCCGAGCCAGTTCTCGCCGTTGGGGCCGAAGCCGGTCCAGTTGATGGTGCCGCGCAGGACGATGGTGTCGCATTCGAGTCCCGCCTCCTCGCGCACCTCGCGCCGCAGGCAGCCGACAATATCCTCGTCGGGCCGCATCTTGCCGCCGAGGCCGTTATACTTGCCGAGATGCTGGTCCCCGGCCCGCCGGTTGCGATGGATGAGCAGGGTGTGCTTGCGGTCGGGGGAAAGAACGTAGCCGAGTACGCCGACGATGGGGGTATAAGGCATGGAGAAGACCCGGGATCGACCACGGTCAAGTTTTTGATGGAATCGTAAAAAGTGCGATTCCATCGAGTTCGCGTTTTGTAGCCCGTTGAATTATCGTGTCAGACCTGGACCGCCTGCGAGTTTTTACGAGGCCATCAGTTGTTGATGGCACGCGACACGTTACGCCATCGGTCCCTGCATCGAGTTTTCCTTGCGCCGTGGCCGCTCTCCTGTTTATTTAGTTTTGATGGAATCGTAAAAAATACGATTCCATCGAGTTCACGGTGTGTAACCCGTTGAATTATCGTGTCAGGCCTGCACCGACTGCGAGTTTTTACAGGTTCATCAGTTTTGTCGCTACCGGCGAAACCGCCGGTAGCCGGATATCACTTATACTACCTATACCGCCGACCGACAAAAACCACAAGGGGCACGGTGTCGCAGGCAAGACGGCGCCGTTGCCAACTCGTCGAGGACATCACGATGGCACGGAACCATACTCTCAAAATCATCATCGTCTGTTGCTCCATCTCCGAGGCCAGCCGCCTGCTCATTCTCCTGAGCCCCCTCACCCGGCGCATCACCTCGTGTACCGATTACCACCAGGGAATCGCTCTCCTCGAATCGACGCCGCTCGAATCCGGTGACCTCGTCTTTCTCGGACTGCCGCCGGACAACCATCCGCAGATCGACGCGGCGGTCCAGCTCATGGCCACCGCCTTTCGCCAGGTGGGACCGGAACGTACCGTGCTGATCGCCGCCGATCACTTTCCTTCCCGTTTCAGCCAACTGGCCGTCGACGATCCGCAGGTCATCCACAAGCCGGTGACCCGCGACAAGCTGGTGGCCGTTTTCGATCCCCTGGACATCACCCTGCCGAAACTGAACTGCTGGGAGTTCATGGGTTGCGGTCGGGAGCCGGGCGGTGCCAACGTCGAGTCCAAGGGCGTCTGCCCCGCAGCGACGGAAGAAGCGGCCTCCGGCCTGCACGGCGGTCACTGTGGCGGCCGCGCCTGCTGGGCGATCACCGGCACCCTGTGTGGAGGTGCCGTGCAGGGCTCCTTTGCCGCCAAGATGGGGAGTTGCCTTGATTGCGATTTCTACAAGCTGGTAAAATACGAGGAAGGCTTCACCTTCGAGAGCATCGACTCCATCCTCAACCGCCTGAGACGCAAGAAAAAACAAACGGCCGTGAGCCCATACCATGCCGACGAATGACCCGATTTTGCTTGCCGACTACCGGCCACCAGCCTTTCTCGTCGATGCGGTCCAGATATTTTTCGACCTGCACGAGTCCCGCACCCTGGTGACCGCCGAACTCCGGATGCGCCGTAATCCGGCCGTGGGGGGTAACGGGCCCTGCATCCTCTACGGCCGAGATCTGCACCTCGTCGCCTTGCTGCTCGACAACGATCCCCTGGCCATGGACCGTTTCCGGGTCGATGGCGAGACCCTGGTCATCGAGGATGTGCCGGACCGTTTCCTGCTCTCCGTGACCACTGAACTCGACCCGGACTCCAATACCTCCCTGGAAGGGCTCTACCGCTCCGGGAACATCTACTGCACCCAGTGCGAGGCGGAAGGCTTCCGCAAGATCACCTTTTACCCGGACCGGCCGGATGTCCTGGCGGTGTTCACCACCGTTATCACCGCCGACAAAAAACGTTTTCCCGTGCTGCTCGCCGGTGGCAACCGGATCGGCGGCGAAGAGTGCGCCGATGGCCGTCATTACGTGGTCTGGCACGACCCCTTTCCCAAGCCGAGCTACCTGTTCGCCATGGTGGCCGGCGACCTCGGCCTGCTCGAGGATACCCACACCACCCCCTCCGGCCGGACCGTCCGCCTGCAGCTCTACACTCATCACCACCACCTGGATAAGTGCCACCACGCCATGGCCTCCCTGAAGCGGGCCATGGCGTGGGACGAGGCGGTCTACGGCCTCGAATGCGACCTCGACCAGTACATGATCGTGGCGGTGGATGATTTCAACATGGGGGCGATGGAGAACAAGGGGCTCAACATCTTCAACACCAAGTGCGTGTTGTGCCGGCCCGACACCGCCACGGACGACGACTACGAGGCCATCGAGGCGGTGATCGCCCACGAATATTTCCACAACTGGACCGGTAACCGGGTCACCTGCCGCGATTGGTTCCAGCTCAGCCTCAAGGAGGGGCTCACCGTCTTCCGAGACCAGGAGTTCACCGCCGATCGTACCTCGCGGCCTACGAAGAGGATCAAAGACGTCGAGTTCCTGCGCCGCCTGCAGTTCCGCGAGGACGCAAGCCCCCTGGCCCATCCGGTGCGGCCGCAATCGTACGTGGAGATCAACAATTTCTACACGGTCACCGTCTACGAAAAGGGGGCGGAGATCATCCGCATGCTTCATACCGTGCTCGGCGCCGATCGGTTCCGGGCCGGCGTGCGCCTCTACCTGCAGCGTCACGACGGCCGGGCCGCCACCATCGAGGATTTTCTCGCCGCCTTGTCCGAGGCGGGCGGCCGCGATCTCTCCAGCTTCCTGCGCTGGTACGACCAGGCGGGTACCCCCAGGTTGCGGGTGAGTACGGAATTCGACCCGGCCGGTGGCCGTCTGCATTGCACCTTTGAACAGCAGATACCTCCCACGCCGGGCCAGCCCGACAAGCAGCCGGTGCCGATCCCGGTGGCCGTCGGCCTGCTTGCCGACGACGGTTCCGAGTTGCCGGTGTGGCTCGATGGCGAGCCAGCCTCCGCCGCCCGTACTACCCGGGTGCTCGAAGTCGATGGAGCCCGGCAGACCTTCACCTTCACCGGTCTCGACCGGCAGCCCGTGCTGTCGTTGCTGCGCGATTTCTCCGCTCCGGTCATCCTGGAGTACCCGCGGCCGGCAGAGGAATACGCCTTCCTCTTCAGCCACGATCCCGATCCCTTCAACCGCTGGGAGGCGGGCCAGCAACTGGCCACCGATGTCATCTGCCGTTTGGTGGAAGAGGGCCGGAAGACCGACATCGCCGGGCTGGAGGATTTCCTCGGGGCGTGGGGCAGGGTGCTTGGCGATTCCCGCATCGACGACGGCACCTACCATGCCTTGCTCCTCGATCTGCCGAGTGAGGAGTATATCGCCGAACGGTTCGCCGTCATCCCGGTGGAAGAGATTCATTGGGCCCGGCAGTGGTTGGCTGGCGAACTCGGCCGCCGCTACCGGCGGCAACTGGAGGAACTGTACCAGGCGCTTTGCGATGCTGCCCCCTACCGCTACGATCCGGTGGCCGCCGGCCGCCGTCGCCTGAAGAACCGCTGCCTCGCCGTTCTGGCCGCCACCGAAGAGGAGGCATGCCTGGCGTTCTGTCATCGCCAGTATCGGGAAGTCGACAATATGACCGACACCCTTGCCGCCCTGCGGCAACTCTGCCATACGAAAAATCCCTGGCGGCAAGAGGTGCTGGCCGACTTTGCCCGTCGCTGGCACGATGACCCCCTGGTGCTGGACAAGTGGTTCGCCCTCCAGGCCTCCGCTCCCTTGCCCGATACCCTGGCCACCGTCCAGGACCTCATGAATCATCCCGCCTTCTCGTTACGCAACCCCAACCGGGTGCGGGCGCTCATCGGCACCTTCGCCCATAACAATCCGGTCTGCTTCCATGCTGCCGACGGCTCCGGTTACCGGTTCGTCGCCGATCAGGTTCTCGCCCTCGATCCTCTGAACCCGCAGACTGCGGCCCGCCTGGCCACCTGTTTCAGCCGTTTTCAGCGCTACGGCGAAAACCGGGCGCAGCTGATGCGGGACGAACTGGAGCGTATCGCCGGCACCGCCGGGTTGTCCCGCGATGTGGCCGAGGTGGTCGGACGCTCGCTCGGCCGGCACGGCTAACCGTTCGTTGTTACAGTATTCCTTTGCGACGGGCTGTTGCCAGGGCCTGACGGCGGCTTTTGGCGTGCAGTTTCTCGTAGATCTTCTTGATGTGGGAATGGATGGTGTGGGGGCTGATCTGGAGGCGGGCGGCCAGTTCCTTGTAGGTGTGGCCCTGTTCGACTCCGGCCAGGATCTCGCGTTCCCGCGGGGTAAGGAGGTACTCGTCCTCGATGCCGGTCTCCTGAAATTCACGGATCATCGCCCGGGCGATCTTCGGGCTCATGGGGGCGCCGCCCGCCATCAGGTTGTGGATCGCCTCCACCAGTTCCCGCGGGCTGGCGCCCTTGAGGATATAGCCGGTGGCGCCGGCCTTGATCGCTGCGAACACGGTATCGCGGTTGTCGAAGACAGTGTGGACCATGATCTCGACGTCCGGATAGCGCTGCCGAACGGTGCGGATGAGTTCCACGCCGCCCATGATGCCGGGCAAGCCGAGGTCGACCAGCAGCAGGTCGGGCTGGTTCCCCTCCAGGGCCGCCAGGGCATTTTCGGCGGTAGCGTAACTGCCGGCGATCTCGAAGTCTGGTTCCCCCCCGAGGAGGAGAGCGATGTTTTCCCGCAAGAGGGGGTCGTCTTCGACGATGGTAATCAGCATGCCATTTCCTCCGTATTGTTCACCTCAGGTGATGGCGGCCAGGCCGACCTCCAGCACGATGCGGGTGCCGCTCCCCTTCTCCACCCGCAGCCGGCCGCCGATCTCCGCCGCCCGTACATCCATGCTGGCAAGGCCGCGTCCATGCCGGGCGTCGTCCGGTATGCCCCGGCCGTCGTCGGCCACCTCGATACGCACTGTGTCGTTCTCGACCGCCATGCCGATCCGCACCTGGTCGGCCTCGGCGTGTTTGGCGGCGTTGGTCACCGCCTCGCGGATGATTCGGTAGAGGTTCACCGCCACATGGGCGGAAAGCGGCGGCAGATCGGCCGGCAGCCGATCGTCGAGGACAAAATCGATCCGCCGGCCGTCCAGGACTCGGTGCCCGAAATTGCGTACCTCGGCCGTGAAGGTGGACCAGGCGAGGGTCTTGTCCTCCAACGTGTCCATGTAACTGCGGATTTCTTCCATGGATTCGTCACAAAGGGAAACGATGGCAGCCAGCGACCGGTCGGCGTCGCCGGCGCCTTCCCGGGTCATGGCGGCCAGCAACTTGATGTTGCCGAGATTGGCGCCGACGCCGTCGTGCAGATCCCTGACCAACCGTTGCCGCAGTCGTTCGTGCCGCCGGCGTTCCCGCACGTCACGCACCACGAGGACCACGTGAGTCTCGTCACCGATACGCAGGAAGGCGAGCGAGCATTCCGCCGCCAGCCGCTGGCCGGCGCCATCGACGGCGGTGACCTCGAGGGCCTCGGATGGTTCTCCTTCCAGTTCCAGGAGCCGTTCACCGTTGTCGATGATGTCCGCGAGCCGCAGGGAACAGAGTTCGGCGGCGGAGCGGTCGAACATGGTCTCGGCCGCGGGATTGGCGAAGACGATGGCGCCGCTGCTGTCCACGAGTAAGATGGCGTCGCGAGCCGCAGCCGTGATGGTCCGGTACAACCGTTCCTGTTCTCGGAGCCGTCTCCGGTAATCGACCAGGGAACGTTGCATACGGTTGAAGACGTCGGCGGTCTCCTGCAACTCGACGAAACTGGTATCCACCTGGCAGGGTGACTCGAAATCGTTCGCCGTGATGGCCCGGGCCTCTTCGCGCAACTGTTCCACCGGCCCGGTGATCCGACGGGCGAGGACGAGACCGAGCCACGATGCCAGAATCGACACCAGGATGGTGGCCAGCATGGTGTATCGCCGGTTGTGGCGCAACTCGCCGAGATAATCATCCTCCGGCAAATAGACTCCGATCACCCACGGCAGGCGCGGGTCGGGCAAGGCATCTACCATGGCGAGATAACGACGGCCATCGATCTCGAAGGTGGTGAATATCGCATCTTGTCCCCCATTCTCGGCGAGTCTGGCTGCCACCGATTGCCAGGCGGCCGCCAAGAGCGGATCGCCGATGTCGGTGGCCTGCGGTAAGAGATAGTCATCCCCCGGCCGTTGGATGCGATCGAACAGCGCCGGATCGGGATAGGCCACGAGGCGGCCCTGCCGGTCGGTGATGAAGGCGCTGCCCGACTTGCCCACCTGCAGTCTTCCAAGAAAAGAGGAGAGCTCGACGAGATCGATATCCACGCCCACTACTCCTTTGATGTCCCCCTGGTGATCGAAGACCGGCCCGGCGATGGTGATGCCCGGCCGACGGGAGGTGTAGAAGATGTAGGGATCGGTCCAGACCACACGGCGCTGGGCCATCGCCTTGGTATACCAGGGCCGGCGACAGGGATCGTACGGGTCGTCCGGTGTCTCCTCGGTGGCGAGCAGCCGGTAGCGATCGTCGCGCCAGTGGAGCAGCACCCGACGCCGGCCGTCCCGATGCCGGATGATCTTGGTGCGGAAGCCGCCCGGAACCTTGGTTTCGTTGCGGCTGACGTAGAAAAAATCCCCGTTGGGAGCGCCGAAATAGATGCCGGCCAGGTGGGGGTAAACGGTGAGCTGATCGAAGAAATATCGTTCGAGGTCACCGCTGCCCGGCTCGTCGCTCCGCAACACCTCGGCGGTGAGCAGACGGCGGGCAAGGCTGGCGGCGCTTTTCGCCTTCTGGAGATGGTTGAAGGCCTGCTCCATGGTCAAGTCCGAGATGTTGACCATGATGTCGCGGGCGTGCCGCCTGAGAATACGCTCGGAGAGCAAGTAGGACGGCGGAATGAGGACCAGGTGGGTCCCCCAGACCAGAAGCAGAGAAGCAAGGATGAGGGCCCAACGCATGGATATTTTCATGGCGCCATCCCCCGAAAATACCCCGGCCCGGGGATTTGTTTTGCGGTCGTTTCTTGGTTCACTCTACCATTCCGTGTGCAACCCCTCCAGTTTCATAACTCCATGAGTCCCAAAATGAACGATAAGCCCGGAAATAACCCCTCCAACAACGATGCCGTCGACGACGGCATCGTGCGTGTCTGTCTCCATTGCCAGCGGATCAACACCGGTGTCGGTATCTGGCGCCATCAGGACGACTATGCCATTCCGAAAGGCGTTCGCATCAGTCATGGGCTCTGCCTCACCTGCTGCGAAAAGCTCTACGGTCCTTACTGTTTCGGTTCCGGCCTTTTTCACCGCGACCGCCCCACCGACTGATCGTCGGGCTTTCCAGAACAGAATCACGCCTTCGTGATCGGGCCGCCTCTCTCTTCCTCCTGGCGCGGCGTCCAGAATCGACTGCAGAAGACGCCGGTTTCGTAGAGCAGGACGAGGGGGACGAGGAGTAGGGCGGTGGCGAGCAGGTCGCCGGCGGCCAACAGCAGGGCCAGGGTCGCCATGCCCGTGTAGCTGTACCAGCGCTTGGCGACCAGGTAGCGGCGGTCCAAGAGACCGGTACGCACCAGCATGACGAGCAGAAAAGGAATCTCGAAGGCAAGGCCGAAACCGATGGCCAGCCGGGCGACAAAGGTGAGATAACTGCCGAGCTTCGGTAGCGGCTGCAGGTTGTCGCCGGCAAAGAGCATGAAAAACTTGAGCATCCGCGGCAAGACGGCGAAATAGGCGAAGACGAGACCGAGGAGGAAGAGAAATCCCCCAACCACCACGATGGTGCCCACGGCCCGTTTTTCGTGACTGTGCAGGCCGGGTGCGACATACATCCAGGCTTCGAAGACGAAGACCGGCATGGCGGTGGCGAGACCGACGAGCAAGGCCACCTTGATGTAGGCGATGAAGGCCTCGGTGAGGTTGGTGTAGACCAGCGAATGGATGTGGGGGGCGACGGAGAAGAGCGGCTGCAGGAAGAATTCGGTGATGGGCTCGATCTTGGCGTAGGCGACGGCTGTACAGACAACAAGAGCGCAACAGCAGATCACCAGTCGCTGCCGCAGTTCCCGAAGATGAACGGTGACGGATTCGCCCATCACTCCTTTTCCTTGGTCGGGGGCGCGGACTCCTCCTTGGCGTCTGGTCCGACGTCCGTATCCGCCGCCGGCCGTTTTTCCGGCCCCTTGACCGTCGGCGGCCGATCATCCAGGTTGGCCAGGGCCTTGGCGGCCAGTTTTTCGGGGGTGAATTCCTCGGGCCGCACGGGGGGAAGATCACCAAGTTCCTCGGTGAGGGAGTCTTTCAGGGTGGAAGCTGCCTTCTTCAGTTCGAAGACCTGCTTGGCAATGGTCTTGGCGAGCTCGGGGAGTTTCTCCGGGCCGACCACGATGAGCGCCACTGCCAGAATTACGATGAGTTCCGGTAAGCCGATGCCGAACATTGCCGCTGTCTCATGAAGAAAAATACACGGTCCGCCGCCCGTCCCGTGGCCCTGCGGCAACCTTACGGTATTTACCCGCCGGTGTCAATTGGAGCCAATCCCAGCTCCCCCGTATTTCCTGCCACATTGACTTTTGGATGCGTCTTGGCTATGGTGGCGGTGCTTTTCTGATATCCGTGACCGCATCAGGTTCCCTGCTATTCCAAAGAATCCGCCCCAAGCGCCGTGGGCGAGGAGCGACAACTATGGCCAATGTGGTAATCGTCGGCACCCAGTGGGGTGACGAGGGCAAGGGCAAGATCGTCGATCTGCTCACCGGCTACGCCGACTGTATCGTCCGTTTCCAGGGTGGCAACAATGCCGGTCACACCCTGGTGGTGGACGGCAAGCAGTACATCTTCCACCTCATTCCCTCCGGCATCCTCTACGAGGACAAGCGGTGCTTCATCGGCAACGGCGTGGTGGTCGATCCCGCCGTTCTCCTGAGAGAAATGGAGGAGCTGGCCGAGGTCGGCCTGCCGGTGACCCCCGAACGACTGACCATCAGCCACAACGCCCACTGCATCATGCCCTACCATAAGTCGCTGGACAAGAGCAGTGAGGCGGCCTTGGAGGAGGGGAAGAAGATCGGCACCACCGGTCGCGGCATCGGCCCCTGCTACGGGGACAAGATCCTGCGCAAGGGCATCAAACTCGGCGAGCTTCTCGATGCCGATCTCTTTCTCGAAAAACTGCGGGACAACGTGGCGGAAAAGAACCGTATCCTCGCCGAACTCGGGGCCCCGGTCCACGACGTGGATGCTATCTACGACGAGTACCGGCGCTACGCCGACCGGTTGGCGGACTTTCTCGGCAATGTATCGGTGGAGTTGGATACGGCCCGCAAGGCTGGCAAGCACATTCTCTTCGAAGGTGCTCAGGGAACCCAACTCGACATCGATCACGGCACCTACCCCTTCGTCACCTCGTCCAACACCGTGGCCGGCAACGCCTGCACCGGCAGCGGCTTCGGTCCGTCGCACATCGATTGCGTCATCGGTATCGTCAAGGCGTACACCACCCGGGTGGGCGAGGGCCCCTTTCCCACCGAACTGTTTGACGAGATTGGTGATCGCATCCAGCAAAAGGGCGGGGAGTTCGGTGCCACCACCGGCCGCAAACGGCGCTGCGGCTGGCTCGACACCGTGGTGGTCAGCGAGGCGGTGCGATTGAACGGCATCAACGGCTTGGCGGTCACCAAGCTCGATGTGCTCTCCGGCCTCGAACGGTTGCGGATCGCCACCGCCTACGAGCACGACGGCACCATCTACACCGCCATGCCCGGCAATATCCGGGTTACGAGCCGGGTCACGCCCCGCTACGAGGAGATGGACGGCTGGAGTGAGGAGGTCGGCGATGTGCGCCACTTCGACGATCTGCCCGCCAAGGCGAAGGCCTATGTCCGCCGTCTGGAAGAGCTGGCCGGCGCGCCTGCCTATCTCGTCAGCGTCGGGCCGGATCGCGACAAGACCATCCTCCTGCACAATCCGTTCACGGGCGAGTAATAAACTCTGAATCCGGGCGCACGGACACCCTGCACCCTGCAGGGCGTCCTTCACGGATTCAG
>CAYRGZ010000050.1:0-16306 GCA_964423785.1 uncultured Desulfobulbia bacterium | reverse complement strand
AAAGTGCGATCGGTCATTCGCTGCGCTCACCACCTCCATCGAGTTCACCGTCGTAACTCGTTGAATTATCGTGTCAGGCCTGGGACGACTGCGATTTTTTACAGGTTCATCATTTTTGACTAGCGCTCGGCCAGCGTCACATCACCAGAGAGTACCGCGTGCAGGATGCCGTCGTCGTCGCGCACATGCAGCATGCCGGTTTCGTCGATGGATTCCGCCCTGCCGGTAATCACCGTGCCATCGTGTTTCACCCACGCGAGACGCCGGCCGAGTACCGCATCGCGAGCAAGCCAGTCCCGCCGGATGGCGGTGAAACCGCCGGTACGTAGCTGGTCGAGGCGCAAACTCAGTTGTTCCACGACGGCGGCCAACAGAACTTCCCCCTCGATACGACGGCCGGTGGCGAGCAAGATCGATGTGGCCCGCCCGGCGACCTCGGGAGGAAAATCCTCGACCGCCACGTTGATCCCGATACCGATCACTACCCGCGCAATCCTTCCCCGCACCACCGACTCGGTGAGGATGCCGGCCACCTTGCGACCGGCGATGAGCACGTCGTTGGGCCATTTGATGGCACAGGCGGCCACCTCCGCCACCGTAGCGATACCATCCGCCACCGCCAAACCGGCGGCCAGGGTCACCTGACTCATCGCCCCCAGGGCGGGCTGGAGTTCCGGGGGCACGATGACCGAAAAACACAGGCTCTCGCCGCTCCGGCCGTACCACCGGCGGCCCAGCCGACCACGGCCGGCGGTCTGCCGATCGGCGACGATGACCACCGGCTCTCCGTCCCATTCCAGGGCGCGCTGGTTGGTGGAGTCGGTCTCCCGCAGGTGGACCACGGGCCAGCGGCCTGCAAGTCTTCTCTCATCCATCGGCATCCACCAGAAATCCTCCCTCACCGCTTTCCCGAAACACCATCCGCTCGCGCAACAATTCCAGGGCGTCGTAATTGGTCTGGTCGAGGTGCAGGGGGGTGATGGACACGTAGCATTCTTCGATGGCTGCGGCATCGGTATCCCTGCGGCTATCGATGCTGGGGACGCCGCCGCCGATCCAGTAATGGCGCCGGCCCCATGGATCGCGGGTTTCCTTGACCGCCCCGGCGTAAGTACGGCGCCCCTGGCGGGTGATCCGCACGCCGCGGGGCGGATCGCCGGGATAGTTGACGTTGAGAAAGGTGTCCGGCGGTAGACTATGCTCCAACACGTACCGGGCGAGACGCCGGGCGAACAGCGCTGCCGGCTGGTAGTCGTACGGCGGCTCGCCAGCCAGCGAGATCGCCAGGGCCGGTATCCCCAGCATGGTGGCCTCCATGGCCGCGGAGACCGTACCCGAGTAGTTGATATCGTCCCCGATGTTGGGTCCTGAATTGATACCGGAAACAATGAGGGCCGGGCGGACGGCGAGGATCTTTTCCACCGCCAGGATGATACAATCCGCCGGCGTACCGTCCACGGCGTACCGGTCCGGTCCCAGATTTTCCACCCGCAATGGTCGCCGCATGGTGAGCGCATGGCTGACGGCGGAGTTGTCCTGTTCCGGGGCCACCACCACGACCCGGCCGAGGTCGGCCAGCGCTGCGGCCAGCGCCTGCAACCCTGCGGCCTGGGCACCATCATCGTTGGTCAAAAGGAGAAGGGGCGTGGTCTCTTGCATGGCTTGGTTCCGACTTGTCAAGGATGAAAAAGTATATCAGAATGGGGTAAAAAATCATGCGGCTCCTAGCAGTCCGTCGAAAAAGCCGTCCCTGGTTTTTTCGACCATCGGTTGGCCAAAACAACTTTCGGCCAACGTCACGAATTCCTTTTTCCTGTCATGCATCCGCATGGCCTGGCGCAGCCTTTCCCGTGGGAGCTTCCGGCGCGGGATCTGGCTGATAAGACGAAAATTTTCAAAACCGGCGGAATTCGGCGGCACATCCCTGTGCCGCACGCAGTCCGTTTGAGAGCGGACTGCTAGAGAGGATTCCGAAAAACCATCACACAGGAGGAGGCCAATGCCGTATGTAAACATCCGGGTCGCCGGCACCCTGGACCGGAACCAGAAGGAGGAAATCTGCCGCCGGGTCACCGACGCCATCGCCACGGTGGCAGGTAAACCCAAGGACTCCATCCTCATCTTCATCGACGAGGTGAAACACGAAAACATTGCCAGCGGCGGCGAGCTGTTGCATCCCCCAAAGCAATGACCGACGATACCTTCCAGGCGGCGGCGCAGCGGCACGCCGAGCTTGTCCGCCAGCTCCAGTACCACGACTACCGTTACTACGTGCTCGACGATCCGGAGATTTCCGACGCCGAGTACGACGCCCTGTTCCGGGAGCTGGTCGCCATCGAGGAGCGCTATCCCGACCTCGTCACCCCCGATTCGCCGAGTCGGCGGATCGGCGGCGCGCCCCGGGACGGGTTTGCCACGGTCCGGCGCGCGATTCCCATGCTGAGCCTGGAAAACGGCTTCGACGACGGCGAGATCGTCGATTTTGACCAACGCATCCGGCGGTTTTTGCAGTGGACCGGGCCGCTCGCCTACACCGTCGAACCGAAATTCGACGGCTTGGCCGTGGAACTCGTCTACCAGGACGCCATCTTCGTCCAGGGTGCCACCCGGGGTGACGGTGTCACCGGCGAGGACGTCACCGCCAATCTGCGCACCATCTCCGCCATTCCCCTGCGGCTCACCGAGGCGCTGGCCGGCGAGGTCCGCATTCGCGGCGAGGTCATTCTGGCCATTGCCGATTTCGAAAAACTCAACGCCCAGCGCCTGGAAGCCGGCGAGCCGCCCTTTGCCAATCCCCGCAATGCGGCGGCCGGGTCGCTGCGCCAGCTCGATCCCCGGGTGACCCGGGAGCGGCCGCTCGACTTTTTCGCCTACGGCGTTGCCGAGCCTGCCGTCCTTGGGGCCACCACCCACTTCGATCTATTGCACCGCTTGCGCAAATTGGGCTTCAAGATCAGCCCATTATGCCGCCGCTGCAACGGGGTGGATGAAGTTTTGGCCGCCTACCGGCAACTTCTCGATCAGCGAGAGAAATTGCCCGTTGAGATCGACGGCATGGTGGTCAAGGTGGACGACCTTGCGTTACAGGAGCGCCTCGGTACCAAGGCGCGCACCCCTCGCTGGGCCATTGCGTACAAGTTTCCCGCCACCCAGGCCACCACCCGGCTGCTCGATGTCCACTTTTCCGTGGGCCGCACCGGCGCGGTGACGCCGGTAGCCGTGCTCGAGCCGGTACCGATCGGCGGGGTAACGGTGCAACGGGCGACGTTGCACAACGAGGACGAAATCCGGCGCAAGGATCTCAAGATAGGCGATACCGTCCTCGTGCAGCGGGCCGGCGACGTCATCCCCGAGGTGATCAAACCGATTGTCAGTAAACGCGACGGCTCGGAAAAGCCAATCGTTTTTCCGAGCCATTGCCCGGAGTGCAACCACCCCCTGCTGCGACCGGCGGGCGAAAAAATCCACCGCTGTCCAAATCCGGCCTGCCCGGCCCAACGGCTGCAGTCCCTCATCCATTTTTGCGGCAAATCGGGCTTCGATATCGAAGGGCTCGGTAAAAAGGCCGTGGAGCAACTGGTCAACGAAGGGTTCATCACCGATATACCCGACCTCTTTCATCTCGATTACGAACGGCTCGCCCAACTGCCCGGTTGGGGCCAAAAATCGGCCGCCAACCTGCAAGAGGCCATCGAACGCGCCAAGGAAACCACCCTGGGCCGACTGCTGGTCGCCCTGGGCATCCGCTACGTGGGTGAGGTAACCGCCCAGCTCCTCGAACAGTATTTCCCGACCATCGATGAGCTTGCCGCCGCCACCATGGACCAACTTCTCAACATCGAGGGAATCGGCCCCCAAACAGCAGAAAGTATCGTCACCTTCTTCGCCGATCCCCTCAACCGGCGGCTCATCGAGGAATTGCAGGCCGCCGGTCTGCGCCTGCAGCGGCCGGCCGTCGATGCCGGCAAGGAAGCCCCTCTGTCGGGCTACGTCTTCGTGTTCACCGGCAGCCTCGCGAAATTCGGCCGCGACGAGGCCAAGGAGATCGTCAAACGACTCGGCGGCAAGGTGGCGAGTACGGTGGGCAAAAAGGTCACCCATGTGGTTGCCGGCGCCAAACCTGGTTCCAAGTTGGCCAAGGCGCGCGAACTCGGGATAACCATCCTTTCCGAAGAGGAGTTTTGCAAGCTGGTGGGGCAGGGAGGGAAACGATGACCACGGAACGGTACCACGCCATCGTCAAGGGGCGCGTCCAGGGCGTCTGGTTCCGGGCCCACACCCGGGACAAGGCCCTTGAACTGGGGCTTACCGGTTGGGTCCGCAATCTGCCCGACGGGTCGGTGGAGACCGAGTTCCAGGGTCCGGCGGAGCAGACGGCCCGCATGCGGGAGTGGCTGTGGATCGGCTCACCCCATTCCATGGTCACCGACGTCAAGACCACCCCGGTTTCCGTCATCGAAGGGGAAGGGGGCTTCGATATCCGCTATTGACAGGATTTTCGTTTCGCTATACTCTCGCCAGACCATCACACAGCCATCCACCCGTACACCGGAAAAATCAATAACCCATGTTTCCAGGCACCGGACTGCGCATAGTCTGCCCCAACTGCGGCAATGACCGCGAATTTCTGGAAGTTGCCGACGGGGTCATCCTCACCACCCGCTACATCCAGAACGACGACAACAGCTTCACCCAGGAAGGCGACGAATCACAGATTCTCGGAGAGATCCGGTTCTACTGCGGGGAGTGCAACACCGATCTCTCCGAGTTCCACCAGCGGTTCCTGGAGATGCTTTTTTGACGGGGGGGCAACAGGGCCAGCCGTGCGCATCTTCACCAGTAACGACGAATTCTTCGCCCGGTTCGCCGAACTCGGCCCCGGCGATCATTTCGTCGGCCGCCTGCGCTTCCGGCCCGGAGAAGAGGTGCTGGCGGTGGATCTCGTCCAGCGCGGCGTCCAGTTCTACCCCTCGCTGCTTTCCCAGCTCCTTTCCCGTTCCAAGGTGTTGCAGGCCCGCATCCTAAGCACCTGGATGGTGCCCGGCACCACGGTGATCTATGATGTCCACGACCTGCACCGGGCCATGATCCGGGCCGGAGAAGAGGGAAGGGAAGGAGCGTGGATCACCAAGCTCGACCGCCGGGATGCCGGACTCGGCATCCATCGCTGGCGATCCATCGAGGACGTCCTCAACGCCGCCAGCTTCGGTTCGCTCGCCTTTCCCTTCGTTCTCCAGCCCTTTTTGCCCCAGTTCACCGACATCCGGATCGTGGTGATCGGTGACTACCGCGAGGCCTACCAGCGGATAAACTCGGCCAACTTCCGCTCCAACCTGCACTTCGGCGGCCGCAGCCGCGCCGCGTCCCTCACCGATGAGATGCTCGCCATTTGCCGCGCGGTCATGGAGCGTGGCGGCTTTCCCTACGGCCACATCGACCTGCTCCGCACCCCGGAGGGCGATATCTACCTCAGCGAGATCAACCTGCGCGGCGGTCTACGGGGCGCCCGCATCGATGCCCGCAACTACGCCGAGCGCATCGCCCGGCTGCACAATGCCTACATCGAGCGGCACAAGGGGGAAGAAGTATGAACGTACAGCACCATTTCCTGGCAAAGGGCGAGACGCGCGCTGTGGCCGACCGGCAAGTGCTTGCCTTCCTGGACAAGACCCTGCTCGTGCGCTACAGCGAGGTCTCCATCGAGGAAGAAACCAGTATGACCGCCACCGACCCGCGCTTCTGGCCGACGGTGGAGGACCTGGCCCGCCAACACCGACAGACCTGCCAGCATTTCATCGACAGCCTACAGGAGACAGGGATAACCACCATCGGTGATCTCGCTCACATCGAGCAAGGCTATCCGAGCAAGCTCCTACACATCCTCGCCCACCTGGTGGACGGATTTTTCGGCATCGATTCGATTTTCTTCAACCTGATCGAGGATGCGCACACCATCTCACCGGCCCTGGCGTCTGCCATCGAGGCAGATCCGCGCAACTACCATCTCGTGACGACGAGCTGTTCCTTTCTATCCACGGAAGAGGCGAGCATCATTCATCGTCGTCTTCCATAGACAGAAGTAGGCCGAGGGCATCCTCGAGACGATCACCGACCTCCTGCATCGCCTCGGCGCAGGCACCAAGGGCATCGGCCATCTCCTGTTCGCCGTTCTGCTCCGCCTCGGCCACCCATTTTTCAATCTCCTCGATGTGGGCATCGTTGTGTTCCACCCAGTGGGAGAGAAGGCGTTCCAATTTTTCCCGAAAGTCCATCACGCTATCCTCCTATCAGTCCGTTGAAAAAGCCGACCCTGACTTTTTCAACCGGCGGGGTCGGCGGCACAGCCAGCTTTTCAACGGGCTGCTTTCGGCACAAGATATACCCGGCCGCCAAGAAAATCGATCCGGGCGATACCGACCCCCTCCATTTCCAAGGGCTCGTCGAACATGGTGAGAAGCTTGACGCCATCACCCAACACCTCGATTTCCGTGACGTTTTCCAGAACCACCTGCTCGGTGTCCGCCTCTTGCAAAACTGCTGCTATCTGACACATGGCCACCTCCGTTGCACGTGAAACACTCCCTCCCCCGTCCCTCTTCCCGCAAAAAAGACTTGCAAAAATACTCTAGTCGGGAAAAATGCCTCCTGCAAGAGAGGAATTTAACCACCGCGCAAGGGAGGGACCATGCCGCGAGGAAAGATCATCACCCTGGCCAACCAGAAGGGTGGTGTGGGCAAAACCACCACCGCCATCAATCTTTCCGCCGCCATCGCCAAGCTTGGGAAAAAGGTTCTGCTGGTGGATTCCGACCCGCAGGGAAACGCCTCCAGCGGCCTGGGAATCAACGTCAAGGAGATGGGGTACCACCTCTACCACTGCTTTCTCGAGGAGGCCAAGGTTTTCCAGGCCATCAGGCCGGCCCCCATGAACAACCTGAACGTCCTGCCCACCCACATCGATCTCGTGGGTATCGAGGTGGAACTCATCAATGCCACCCGCCGGGAGCAGTACCTGCACGATATGCTGGATCCTCTCCTGGAGATCTACGACTTCATCTTCATCGACTGCCCCCCCTCGCTGGGTCTCCTCACCATCAACGCCCTCACCGCCTCGGACACAGTTCTCATTCCCCTGCAGTGCGAGTACTATGCCCTGGAGGGGTTGAGCCAGCTCATCCGCACCATCCGCCTGGTCAAGAACTCCTACAATCGCAAGCTGGCCATCGAGGGGATCCTGCTCACCATGTTCGACCGCCGCAACCGGCTGACATTTCGCGTTGCCAAGGACGTAAAACGCCATTTCGGCAACATCGTCTTCAACACGGTCATCCCCCGCAACGTCCGGTTGAGCGAATGCCCGAGTTTCGGCAAGCCGATCATGGTGTACGATCCCAAGTCGGCCGGGGCGCAGGCCTACATGAATCTCGGGCGCGAATTTCTCGACCGGCAGCGGACCAGCAAGAGGGTGGCGGCATAGCGCCGCCATGCATCAATGCTGGACTCGTACCAAGTCGCAGTCGGTCCAGGTCTGACACGGGAATTCAACGGGTTACGAAGCGCGAACTCGATGGAGGTGGTGCGAGTAGCGAATGACCGATCGTATTGTTACGATTCCATCAATCGATCCCAAGGGAGATGAAACCATGACCGACGGGATTCTTGGCAAAGGACTCGGGGCGTTGCTTCCTTCGGAGGCCGCCATCGAGGAGGAAGAAAAAGAGACCTTCTTTTTTTGCCATATCGACAGAATCATGCCCAATCCGGACCAGCCCCGGCGGGACATTGACCAGGCGAGTTTGGCGGAGCTGGCTGACTCGATCCGGGAAAAGGGCATTCTGCAACCCTTGGTCGTCCGGCGACTCGACGACGGCACGTACCAGATCATCGCCGGTGAGCGCCGCTGGCGGGCCGCCAAGATGGCCGATCTGCACGAGGTGCCGGTCATCGTGCGGGAACTGGCCGGTAAGGGCGATCAATTGGAGTTGGCCCTCATCGAGAACCTTCAGCGCCAAAACCTCAATCCCATCGAGGAGGCCCTGTCCTACCAGCGGCTGATGAACGAATTCGGCCTCACCCAGGAGCAGGTGGCAAAAAAGGTCGGCAAGGAGCGCTCCACCGTGGCCAACGCCCTGCGGCTGTTGGCCTTGCCGGAAGAGATGCGCGAAGATATCGTCGAGGGACGCCTAACTCCGGGCCATGGCCGGGCCCTGCTCCGCCTTCAGGACCAACCCCGGCTCATGGCCGAACTGCGAAAGCAGATTTTGGCCAAGGGACTTTCCGTCCGCCAAGCCGAGGAGCTGGCCCGCCAGTTGAAGAAAGCCGGCCAAACCAGCCCGTCGGCCACGCGCCAAAAGCGCCCCGCCGGCGTGCTGCCCGAGTCGTACTGCAAGAGCCTGTGCGCCAACCTCGAACGGTATCTCGGGGTGAAAAGCCGTATCGTCCAGAAGGGCGAGCGTGGCAAGCTGGAAATCGAATACTACTCCCCCGATGATCTCGAGCGGCTGCTGGGCCTCATCCTGAAAGGCGGGCTGGATTCCGACACCTGACAATGACTTCGCACGATTTCGATACGACCGTTCTCGAAAACGAGGCGGTGGCCGACGGTTTGTTCCGCCTGCGTTTCTCCGCCCCGGCGGGCACACCGGCACCCGGCCAGTTCGTCATGGTACGGATCGGTGACCGACACGATCCTCTCCTGCGCCGGCCCTTTTCCATCCATGCTGCCACCGGCTCAGAGTGGCGGATTCTCTATCGGGTCGTGGGCAAGGGCACCCGCTGGCTGGCGGATCGCCGGCCGGGAGATCCCTTGCGGGTCCTCGGTCCCCTGGGTACCGGCTTTCCCCTGCAGGTGGACGGCGCACCACTGTTGATCGGCGGTGGCATCGGTGCCGCCCCCCTGCCCCTTCTTGCCGAGAAGCTACTGGAAGCCTCGGGGGAACCGCCCCGAGTGGTCATCGGGTTTCGCACGGCAGCCGAGATCGTCTGTGCCGAGGATTTCCGGCGACTCGGTTGCCCGCTCACCGTGGTCACCGAAGACGGCTCCAGCGGCGAGCAGGGACTCGTGACCGACTGGCTGCCTGACGATCCTACGGTCCGTCCGTTTCTTTACGTCTGTGGACCGATGCCCATGATGCGGGCCGTGGCCCGGATCGCCGCCGATCGCCGATGGCCGGGGGTCGTATCGCTGGAAACGATGATGGCTTGCGGCATATCGGCGTGCCTCGGCTGCGCCGTGCCGGCGGCCACCGGTGCATCTTACCTACATGCCTGCAAGGACGGACCGGTCCTGCCCATGGAGGCTATCCAATGGGACGCGATCTGAACCTGACGGTGGACATCGGTGGCGGCCTGCGTCTCGCCAACCCGGTGATGACCGCCTCGGGCACCTTTGGCTACGGCAAGGAGTTCGAAGAGTATCTCGATCTCCACCGACTCGGCGGCCTGGTCACCAAGGGCATATCGTGGGAGCCACGGCCCGGCAACCGCCCGCCGCGGGTGGTGGAGACCCCCTGCGGCATGCTGAACGCCATCGGCCTGGAGAATGTGGGCTACCATCGGTTCGTGGCCGAAAAACTTCCGTACTTGCGCGGCTTGCAAACCCGCATCGTGGTCAATATCCTTGGCGACGATATCGAGGAGTACCGGCGGCTGGCCGCGGCCCTGGCGGAGCAAGAGGGTATCGACGCCCTGGAGGTCAATATTTCGTGCCCCAACGTCAAGGCCGGCGGGGTCGCCTTCGGCACCGATCCGAGCATGGCCGCGACGGTGACCACGGCGGTGAAAGAGGCGGCGGGCCGGATGCCGGTCATCGTCAAGTTGTCGCCCAACGTCACCGATATCGTCACCATCGCCCGGGCCGTGGCCGATGCCGGTGCCGATGCGCTGTCGCTGGTCAACACACTGCTCGGCATGGTGATCGACGTGGAACGGCGGCGGCCCGTTCTCGGCAATGTCATGGGCGGCCTGTCCGGTCCCGCGATCCGGCCAGTGGCGGTGCGCATGGTCTGGCAGGTGGCGCAGGCGGTATCCATTCCGGTCATCGGCATCGGCGGCATCACCTGCGCCCGGGACGCCCTGGAGTTCCTGCTGGCCGGCGCCACGGCCATCCAGGTGGGCACCGCCAATTTCATCGAGCCCGGCACCGCCGCCGCCATCGTCACCGGTATCGAAGCCTACATGGAACAGCATGCGATATCGGATATCAACCAGCTCATCGGTTGTATATCATGAAAAAGCCATGGATCCGTGAGCGTTCGTGCGTGCGCACGGACGCCCCGAAGGGCGGCCACATACTCGGGGTGAATATTCTCGAAAACGATCTTTCCTTGTAGCACAAAGAATATATATCAGCAAAATTCGATGAAATCGCAAAAAATGCGATCGGTCATTCGCTACGCTCACCACCTCCATCGAGTTCACGGTTTGTAACCCGTTTAATTACCGTGTCAGACCTGGGCCGACTGCGAATTGTTACGAGTCCATCAAATTTCCGTCCCGGATCCAGGAAAGCGAATGGTTATCCAAAACAACCTATTAAAATTACAAGAAATATATGACTTATGGGACCGGTGGCAGCACCGGTTTTCTTTTGTCTGCCGGCCAGGATGCGCCGCCTGCTGCACGCGGGCGGTGCTGGTGACGCAATTGGAGGTGGAACTGCTGGCAGACCGGTTTCCCGAACTGGTCGAGGAAACGCGGCAGCGGCTGAGCAGGCAATGGGCCGGCCGGAGGTGGCCGGCACCACGCCTTACCACCAATGGCTTTGCGGCCCGTTGCCTGGCCGGTGAGCCGGAGCCGCCCGACACCTATGCGCCGAATTCCGGTCCCTGTTTCTTCCTGGACGAGGAAGATACCTGCCGGGTGTATCCGGCAAGGCCGCTGGCCTGTCGGCTGATGGCCTCCAGCAAAGTGTGCGACCAGGCGGCCGAAACACCGGCCATCCATACCAGCATGGGCTCCATCTTCATGCAGGCGGTGGAGCATCTCGATGGCCGCCTTTGGGGCAACCTCTGGAATTTCATCGCAACAGTCGAGAAGACGACAGGCAACCGCGACGGCCTGCGCCCTTGCCAACCCCTGCCGGGAATCCTGGCCACGGAAGAGGAATGGCGCACGATGCGGGAAACGGCCGTGGAACTGTTCCGCATTGTCGGAATAGCAGCAGGTTGAGGTTCATCATGGAAGTAAACTGGCGCACCATCGACACCGTGCTCCTCGACATGGACGGCACCCTGCTCGACCGGCATTTCGACGATTATTTCTGGGAGCACTACCTGCCGGTCATCTACGCTGAAAAACACCAGCTGAGCACGACGGCGGCCCGCAGCCGGTTGCTGCGCCTCTACCGCTCCAAGGAGGGGACTTTGGAGTGGACCGATCTTGATTACTGGTCCGACCAGCTCGGCCTCGACATCCCGGCCCTGAAACTGAAAGTGGAGCATCTGATCGCCGTCCATCCCCACGTCACCGAATTTCTCTCTTGGGCCCGGGGGGCGGGCAAGCAACTGGTGATGGTCACCAACGCCCACAGCAAGACCCTGGCCATCAAAATGGAAAAGACGGCCCTGGCCGGCTACTTCCACCGCATCGTCTGTTCCCAGGAGGTGGGGGTTCCCAAGGAAGAGGTGGCGTTCTGGCAACGGTTGCATGCCATCATCGACTATACCCCTGACCGGGCTCTGCTCGCCGATGACACCGAGGCGGTGCTCGATACGGCCCACCGCTACGGAATCCGCTGCTGCATCCACGTGGCCAGACCGAGCAGCACCCTACCGGTGCGGCCGTCGAAAAGATTCCCTTCCATCGCTTATTTCAGGGAACTCATCCCGACTTGAAAAAGTCTTTGTTTTCGTTTTATGTTGGCTGACGCGAATCAACCCAGCCAATATCCCTTGCAAACGCCAACGGAGCCATATTCATGCGAACCATCACCCGTATCGTCGTCTCGTTCTTTCTCGTCACCATGGCCTCCCTGGCCGCAGCTGCCGCCGGTACCGCCGACAAGTCTCCCTCTGTTGCGGTCCTGCCCTTGGTGACCTATGCCGACAAAGATATCTCCTATCTCGAACAAGGCATCCGCAGCATGCTGACCAGCCGCCTGGTTGCCGATGCCGGGGTGACGGCGGTGGATGCCGGCCTCGATGCCGAGGCGATCAAGTATCCCCAGGATCTCAAGAAGATCGGCCGGGAAAAAGGCATAGACTACTTCGTCGGCGGCAGTATCACCGCCCTTGGCGGTGGCGCCAGCCTCGACCTCTACGTCACCGACACCCATACCCCAGCCAAAGCAAAACATTTCTACGCCACGGCGGAGAAAGACGCCGACATCATCAAGAGCATCGATAGGCTGGCCCGGGAGATCAATACCGCTATCTTCAAGATCGAAACCAAGGACAGCAGCCCGCCATCCCCGCCGGCCACCAGCAAGGAGCCGGCAAAGACCTTCGATCCTAACGTCCACCCGGAACGGGCCCTGCTGTCCGGCTCGGGAAGCGCCTCGGTGCTCCGGCCTTTCCGCCGGTCCTTCCGGCAGTTCGCCAAGACCCAAAATCTCCATTACTTTGTCAGGGCGATGGCGGTGGGCGACATCGACGGCGACAATACGGACGACATCGTCATCGGCCGCAAGGACACCATCAAGTGCTACCACCTGGTGGAAAACCGCTTACAGCAGGTGGCCTACGTCACGATAGGCAAGACCTATCAGATCCTCGACATCAGTCTGGCCGATCTCGATGGCGACAAGCGCGACGAAATCTACGTCACCGCCACCTACAAGGGCACTCCCTATTCCGCCGGCTTCGTTCTCGACGGCGACCGGCTCGAGCCCCTCTTTACGACCAAGAAATTTTTCATCCGGGCCCTCCGGGTACCTGTGCTCGGCCCCGTCCTCGCCGGCCAGAAACCGGGAGACCACACCCCGCTGGATAAAAAAATCGTCACCCTGCAACGGAACGGGTCCGAACTCATCGAGGGTGAGCCGCTCGCCGTGCCTTCAGGCACCGATCTGTTCAATTTCCTCTATGCGGATGTGGATGGCGACGGAAACGACGAGATCGTTCTCTTGGATGAAAAATTTTTCCTGAACGTCTTTCGGCCGGGTGGGACCCTGATCTGGCGGTCGTCGGCGATTTTCGGCGGTTCGCCCATTGCCGTCGGCAAGGAACGCGACGCCGCCGATTCCGACTGGGACGCCCACAACGCCCTCTATCCCGACGAGTGGAAAAAGATCACCGTTTCGCCGCGGATCCTCGCCACCGATCTCAACGGCGACAAGGTGACCGATATCGTCATCGTCCGCAACGAACCGCGCTACTCGCAGATCCTCGCGAATGTCCGCAGTTACGATGCGGCGGAAATATACGGACTTTCCTGGAACGGCGTCGGGCTCGACGTCCTGTGGCGCACCCGGCGGATCGACGGCTTCATCACCGATATCGGCCTGCGGCCCGATCCGGCGGCGCCGGACAAGAAACAGATTCTCTATGCCTCGCTCATCATGCCCACCGGCACCATGGACATTTTCAGCAAGGCGACCAGCACGGTTCTCACATTTGACATCGAAACAGCGCCGTCAGAAGAATGACACTAATTGAATCAAGTTGCTTATGATCCACCTTTCGCCCGATGGCAACAGGGCGGCAAGCAAGAAATTTTTCACCCTCTCTTGATTTACCGGTATATCGGTTACAAACTCATCTTATCAGTCCGTCGAAAAAGCCATCCCTGGCTTTTTCGACCACGGTTGACCAAAACAAAGTTTGACGGAATCGTGTCACGATTCCGCAGGTTCACAGCTTTCCTTTAAGAAATGCCGTGGCAGACCTGGATCGACTACGAGTTGGCACCGTCGGTTCAACTTTCGGCCAACCTCACGAATTCCTTGGCTCTTTCAGAGCCGGCGGAATTCGGCGGCACGTCCATGTGCCGCACACAGCCCGTTTTTCAACGGGCTGTTAAAAACCGATATACCGGTAAATTTTATGAACTCCTGTAAACTTCTCGAAATTCTCGCTAGATAATCCCATCGCCCCAGGTGTTCCAGAATCTTCCGGATCACCGCCGGATCGGTGATGAACGACACGATCCGCATCTCCGTCCCGCATCGGGGACACACCAACGGGTCCACCTCCCACACCTTCTTGATACATTCCCGCCACGTCGGAAGACGGTATGCGCGCCAGAGACGATATGATCGAATATCGATGACCTCCGGGGAATTCAGCGACACTTCGGATTCTACTGGGCCAGGGCTCCTATCCGCACACCGGTGTAGACCGAAAAGCCAGACACGCGCCGCCAGCCGAGCAGTTTATTGATACTCCTTGTTTTTTTGGCCAACCGATGGTCGAAAAAGCCAGGGACGGCTTTTTCGACAGACTGATAAAGGAGAAGAACGGGGCTGGCGGGGATGGTAATACCGGTGGAGGTAATCCAGTCTTCCTGGTCCTGCCCACGCCGGAGAGCAGGACTCGTGCCTGTCTCTTTTATCCACTACGAGAGACCAATCCCTGCCGGAAGGGTTCAGGTGGATCCTAATTGACTTTTTTCGCAGATCACCTATAACAAGAGTTAGATGTTATATGATGAGTCACAGAAAATTGTAATAATTACTCTTTATACTAAACAGTTTGGGTGGTTATTTTATATAATTTTTAATTTTAACACAAAACAATATACTAACCTAACATGGCATGATGCCATATATTTATCATATTCATTACAGAAGAGACAATCACGTTTTTATTCAACTCAGATAATATTTAATTCATATTGCGTTATGATCGATCATTCCGGGATCAACAACTAAACTGATGGCGTAAGACTATGACTCCGCAACAATATTATGCAGCAGTGATAGACAAACTCAAAAATTGCTACAAATATTTTCATTATGTCGTCGCATCCGGTAGAGACCTGTTGGCTGACGGCTGGGACCCAAACTTTCTTGTCGCGGTTGAACCGGTGGATCAGCTTGAAAAATTCACCCTTATTAAGGGGATGCAGGTGCACCTGCCCGTAGTAGGAGAAAAAAGTCAATCTGTCCTCATGCCCATGGATCTTGAAGTATTCCTCTCTGACGAAAACCACCAGTTATATATTGATAAGAATTCGCAACGCTACTGGTTGAAGGAGTTTATGCCGGTATGCAGATATATTGAACACTTTTTCCGGAACCGGGGCATTCCCTATCTGCTTGATTATACGCCTTCCGGCGTCCATATTCTCTGGCAGAATCTTATGGGAGACAGAGCCACAAAAGAAATCGAAAAGATCGGCTACCTGGAGGACGATCTGATTACGGCATGCCAATACATTGATCCGAATGATATTAAAAGGTGGTGGGGCATTTCATTGGAAGCAGCAAAGGTGTTCAGTGGACTGGGAAAATTAGCAGAATATCTTTCCATGATAACCATAGAGGCATTCAATAATAATGAGAGTATTGGAAAACTGCCAGTCACTATATCAGACAGTATTGACCGGTGTATTAATTTTGATATATCCTGGGCCGAAGGTTCTCCGTTTATGCGCTCCATCAGAAGCCCTTTCAGTCTGCACAAAAAACATCATGATAAATATATGGCCTTTCACATCCCCCCGCTGGCGGACGTAATTGGTTGTTATTATGACGGCGAAAATCTGATCGAGGAAAAGGATATTGACAGGATTACCGACTGTATGTGGGATCTGGAAAAGGCTGCTGAGCACGCTCAGCAGTTTTCAGGCATTATCCCTCCATCAAATGACAATCTCATTGATTTTGTCAACGAATACAGAAAAAGCCAGTTGTTTGAATTTCATAACGAGTTTGAAAGCACAAAGGATTTATCTCGTTACGAGGCCTTGGCAAGAGCCAAAAAGGATCCCAATCTTACCGAGTTTGCAAGACACTTCCTCTGCTTCCCGAACCCGATGGCATTGCAGCCAAAGAATATGATGGGGTTCGTCTATGATATGTTGATCTATGCACGCTGGAAACCAAAGCATATTGCAAATATTTTGCGTGATTTATACATCGACCCGAAATACAACTGGCATATAGACTTCTTCAAATATCCGGCTGAAGAAAAGGCTAATTTCTGGGCCAGGACGTTCAGTGCCCTGGCATTGTGGAAAGCAGGCTTGTTAAGTGTCTGACAGGCTGTAAAAAGGAGGGGTCAGTGCGTATCAGGATATCTCGCATGACAGGAGAGAGTGTTCGTGAGCAATCAGTAAATCACTTGGGCCGTCACTAGCTTATTTCATCCCGCCTAAAAAACGATCTCTTCCTTCTGGTTCCGACCCAGCAGATCGGTAACCGCCT
>CAYRGZ010000049.1:0-16330 GCA_964423785.1 uncultured Desulfobulbia bacterium | reverse complement strand
AAAAACTCGCAGTCTGTCCAGGCCTGACACGGTAATGCAACAGTACAAGCCGCGAACTCGATGGAGGTGGTGAGCGAAGCGAATGACCGATCGCACTCGCTGCGATTCCATCAAAAAACCCGGACCATCGAGTTGACGATCCGGGCTGGGCCCATCGTATGGCTGGCCAAGCTCAAGCGCACTCGGAATAGCCGCACGATCGACAGACGTGGCACCCACCCTCGTGCTCGACCACGCCGCCGCATTCGGGACAGGCGCCGAACCCCTTGGATTCGTCGGAAAGCGAGGCATCCCGCCGGCCGCCGTTGCTGGCTTCCAGCATCTGGCGCAGGGCCCGGGCGATGGCATCGGCGCAAGAAGTGACCCGGCTTTCGCCAAACCCGGCCGGTTTGTGGCAGCTGATGCCGATGAGTTCCTTGATGATCGGTTCCGGCGCCATGCCGGACCGCCAGGCCAGGGAAACCAGGCGGCCAATGGCCTCGCACTGGCTGGCGGCGCAGCCGCCGGCCTTGCCCACCGTATTGAAAAGCTCGAAGGGCCGGTGGTTCTCGTCCTCGTTGATGGTGATGTACATGGGACCGCAACCGGTCATCATCTGGTAGGTACGGCCGAAGAGCATGGCCGGCCGGTCGCGCTTCACCAGCACCGGCTGGCCGGCGGGCTGCTGACCGGCCTCCTTTTTCTTGTCGGTCTTGCCGATATTGAGGACCTGGGCGTCCCGGCTGCCGTCCCGGTAGATGGTCAGCCCCTTGCAGCCGGAGCGGTAGGCAAGCAAGAACGCCTCCTCCACATCTTCCACCGTGGCGTCGTGGGCGAAGTTGATCGTCTTGCTCACCGCGTTGTTGGTGTAGCGCTGGAAGGCGGCCTGAATGTCGATGTGATTCTTGGGCGTGATGTCGTGGGCGGTCTCGAACAGACGCCGGTACTTGAGCGGAATCTCGGAAAAGCCCTGGATGCTCCCCTTATGGGCGATGGCCCTGATCAGTTCCTCGGAATAGAATCCGTTGTCCTTGGCAATTTTCTCAAAATACGGATTCACCTCGAAGAGCTCGTCGTTATCCATCACCCGCCGCACGTAGGCCACGGCGAAGAGCGGCTCGACGCCGGAGGAACAGCCGGCCAGGATGCTGATGGTACCGGTGGGCGCGATGGTGGTGCGGGTGGCGTTGCGCACCGGCTGGTCCGGATTCTTCTTGCCGTACACCGAGGCGGGAAAATTGGGGAACGCGCCCCGTTCCTCGCCGAGCTGGCAGGATTTCTCGAAGGCCTTCTCGTCGATGAACCGCATGATCTTTTCCGCGATCTCCACCGCCTCAGGGGAGGAATAAGGGATGCCGAGCTGGATGAGCATGTCGGCAAACCCCATGACGCCGAGGCCGATCTTGCGGTTCTGCTTGGTGACCCGCTCGATCTCGGGCAGCGGATAGCGATTGACGTCCACGACATTGTCCAGGAAATGCACCGCCTTGTACACCGTCCGTTCGAGCTTGGCAAAATCGATGGCCCCGTCCTTCACCATGCGGGACAGATTGATGGAGCCGAGATTGCAGGACTCGTAGGGCAAAAGCGGCTGTTCACCACAGGGATTAGTGGACTCGATCGCCCCGGCCTCGGGGGTGGGGTTGTCGGCGTTGATCCGGTCGATGAACACGATCCCGGGTTCCCCGGACAGCCAGGCCTGCTTGACGATCTGGCGGAAGAGCTTCACGGCGCTTTGCCGGCGCACCACCTCACCGTTGCGGGGATTTACGAGATCGTACTCATCGTCTGCCTCCAGGGCCCGCATGAACTCGTCGGTCACCGCCACCGACAGGTTGAAGTTCTGCAGGACGGAAAAGTCGCTCTTCGCCTTGATGAAATCCATGATATCGGGATGATCGACCCGCAAGATCGCCATGTTGGCCCCCCGGCGGGTTCCCCCCTGCTTGATGGTCTCGGTGGCGACGTCGAACACCTTCATGAAAGAGAGCGGCCCGCTGGAAATACCCTTGGTGGAATGGACCACGTCCCGGGCCGGCCGGATACGCGAGAAGGAAAACCCCGTGCCGCCGCCGCTCTTGTGGATGAGGGCCGTCTGCTTGACCGCCTCAAAGATGGACTCCATGGAATCGTCCACCGGCAGCACGAAACAGGCCGACAGCTGGCCCAGTTCACGGCCGGCGTTCATCAGGGTGGGCGAGTTGGGCAGAAAATCGAACGAGGCCAGAAGCTCGTAGAACTCGTTGGCCAGGGCCTCGACATCGGCGCCGATATCGTAGTTGAGGTCGCCGGCGGCGATGGTGCTCGCCACCCGCCACAGCATGTCGATGGGCTCCTCCACCACCTGGCCCCGCTCGTCACGTATCAGGTAGCGGCGGCGCAGCACCGTCAACGCGTTATCGGTGAATTCCGGGATACGCAATCCCCGCGGCTTGGGCAACACACTCTTCTTGCGTACGGACACCATCTGCTCCTCTCCCTTTTTGGTCATATCGACGACTCTCCTACCGGCGGCCCGCATCCGAGGGCCCCTCACGAACACACAATATATTGTGTACGGTTGCCACCGAACAACAACATGTTGTGAACTATGTAGCGAAAAGGGCGCAGATTGTCCAGCGGATTTTGCACCCGGCGCGAAAGAAAAAAAAAAGACGTCGACAGGCTGGGGAGTTAGGAGACGAGGGGATGCCAATACGGCAAAACGGGCCCGAAAAATGCTAGTGGGGCATATGACGCCACGGGCTGTTGACAAGACATGATGGCCCCGTAGAAAATCGCAGTCGGTCCAGGCCTGACACGATAATTCGACAAGCTTCAGACCGTGAACTCGATGGAGGTGGCGAGCGCAGCGAGTGACCGACCGCACTTCTTGCGATTCCATCAAAACATTGTCAGTGGCCTTCGACGGTCAGGTTGTCGATCACCTTGACGGTGCCGGCGGTGGTGCGGGCAATCTCCAGTGCCCGGCGGCGCTGAGAGTCGGTGGCGACGATGCCGGTCAGGGTGACGACGCCGCAGTCGACATCGACATCGATGTTCAGTGCCCGGATATCCGGTTCACCGATGAGCCGGGCCTTGATCTTGGAGCCGAGCAATTTGTCCCGCATCGACTGGCCGAGGGTTTTCAGTCCGACCTGCAGGTTGTTGGTGACGCCGGTCACCCCCTCGACCCGACGGGCGATTTCCTCGGCACGGGCCTTCTGCTCCCGGGTATCGACCACACCGGTGAGGGTGACGTGGCCGTTCAGGACATCGACATCGATCTTGCGGACCGGTAACGTCTCGTCCTCCATGAGCATACCGTTGACCTTGACGGTGAGGGCGGTGTCGTCGATGACCCGGCCGATGGTCCGCTCGTCGGAGGCGGCCTTGTAGGTGGTGGTGCCAGCGACCCCGACCACCATGGGCGTACAACCGGCCACGAGCAAACACCCGCACAGAAAAACCGCTACGCCGACCGCCCGCTGCCAACCGTTACGAGCGCAGGCGCGACAAGGAAAGACGAGGCGAAAAAGCGTACGTACCATGGAGCACATGAGCATCTAGCGCCGAATTTCGACAGGAAAATGGCGCGCCCGGGAGGATTTGAACCCCCGACCTGCGGATTCGAAGTCCGACGCTCTATCCAACTGAGCTACGGGCGCGCATCGAACTGCCATCTTATCCCATTCACCGCATTCCGCAAGTTTCCCCTGGAACCGGAACGGACACGGGCTATTACGCAAGGCCGAACTCGGCCAACTTCTTCAAGGCTTCCTCGTCGGACATTTCCTCGGTCTCGGCGGAATCCGCCGGGGGGGCTGCCTCTGCCAGCAGGGCGGCCAGCCGTTCCTCGGCCTGCTGCGCCGCATCCTCGGCATCAACCGACTCGTCGGCCTCCTTCATGGCCGCCATAACGGCAAGGACGAAAGCGCCGTCGAAGAGCCGCCGGCCGGCATCGGCGAGGCCATCGATATCCGGCAAGAAGGAGACGGAGGCACCGCCGCCGCCGCCAAGCCCTTGCTTCAAGATCTCGATCTGGGTGCTCACCTCCTTGGCGAGAGCGAGGGCCTCACCAATCTTGGCGGCAAGCTTCTCGACCTCGGCCCGGGAGACGGTGATCTCATCGGCCGCAGACTTGACCTGCCGGGCAAATAGGGGATGATTTTTCAGGAATGACAGGGTGAAACGCAGGTTGACGATCCGGGATTGAATCATGCCAGTCTGACCGGGGAGTTCGGCGACCGCATTCGATACCCGCTCCCGAAGCGCATCCACCGCCTGGCGACCTGCGTGGACCCGCTCCTCCCCGCCCGCCTCAGCGGTCATGCCCGCCTGCTCGGTGAGATCAACGGCCACCGCTCCCGCCATATCGAGGAACCGTTCCAGCGCCTGACGGTAAAAAGGATCTTCTGGCACCGGGACAGCGGTCGGCTCCGGTGACACCGGTGCCAAGGCGGTACGGGTTGTTGGATCCAACACCGTGATCCGGCAAGCCATCTCCTCGGTGGCGATCCTGAAGGTACCGCCGCAACTGACCTCGAGTTCGATTTCCGGTCGCTTCGTTGCCATATTTCTTCCCCGCTGTCTCCTGAAATTGATGTGAACGGTTCCCATTATATCGCGCCGAACCGGCGCCAGGTCAAGCGTAAGCGGCTACAGGGCACCCTATTAAGCGCTTAACGGTCAAGCATCGTCTCGGATTGCCTCGATAATCACGCAACCGGCGGTATCGATGAGACCCTCGCGGCAGGCATGAGAGCCGGCTTCATCGCCCGTCCCGACCAAGGTGGAACGCGCCGTCTCGATGATGAAACCGGCCGTGGTCACCACGTCGACGACCTCCGCCGGGGATCGCAGATGGGCGTGCCGGTAAAGGGGGTGCCCTTGGGCTTTGCGGCGCACGATTTCCTGACCTACGACGCCGCCGGCCGGAATGATAGCGAGTACCAGGCGGCCGGCCGGCCGCAGCACCCGCCGCGCCTCGGCCAATACGGACCGCGGCTCGGCAAGAAAGCAGTACACAAAGAGCATCACCACGCTGCCGAAGCTCCCAGGTCGAAAAGGCAAGGACTCCCCCGCCGCCTGACAAACGGCAACTCCTCGCTGCTGAGCAAGGCGCAAGGGGCCGGCAGCGATATCGACCCCGAAACCGATATCGAGATCACGGGCAAACCGTCCCGGGCCAACCCCTATCTCCAGCACCGGCTCCGGCCAGGCCGCACGACCACGGTGCAGACAGGCGAGTTCCGCTGCATAGACGGGATTGTCGACGAACCACGCATCATAGGACCTCGTCTGCCGGTCGAAGGCCGCTGCTACCTGTTGCCACATCGTTGGATCGGGAACCTGCATGACACTTTTTTGATGAAATCGCAAAAAGTGCGATTTCATCGAGTTCACGCTTTGCAACCCCTTGAATTATCGTGTCAGACCTGCGCCGACTACGACTTTTTACGAGGCCATCTTTTTTCTCGAGTTCACAAGTTGTTATCCAATGTAACCCGTCCGTCGACAAATATCATCCTCTACCCCTTGACAGGGTGAGACGGCGAACTTATTTTTTGGGCAGAAACAAAATAAATCCTTAAATATCAACCTGTTAAGCGTTGCGCGTTGGCAAGATCAACCAACTATCAATAATACGTCAAGGGAGGTGGGATCATGCTGACAGGATGGAACGATATCTACCGGATGTTCGACGCCATGGATATTCTTCGGAACCGGATGAACCGGTTACTGGCCAGTTTCGGACCCGACTGGGAGGAAGAGAGCAGCTGGACCGGTCTCGACGGCTGGCCGCGCACCAACATGTACGACAGCGGTGACCAGATCGAAATCATGGCCGAGGTTCCCGGCCTCAGCAAGGACGACATCAGCGTCCGCATCCAGGGTAACTACCTGGAGATCAGCGGCAGCCGCAAGGCCGAAGCACCGGAAGGTTATTCCGCCCATCGGGTGGAACGGGGCAGCGCTACCTTCAGCCGTTCCTTCACCCTGCCCGTCGAGGTCGACGCCGACCGCGCCGAGGCGACCTTGAAGGACGGCATCCTGACCCTGGTGCTGCCGAAATCCGAGGCCGCCAAACCGAAGCAGATCGCCATTCACTGATGAGCGACACCATGGCCCCATGGAAAACGCGAGGAGAAGGAGGTGTCTGCCATGAGCGAGAGCAAAGAAGTCGTAAAAAAGATGGAGCATCGGCCGGAAAAGACCCGGCAGATTCCAACACTCATTCCGCGAGTGGATATTTACGAAAATGACGAAGAAATCCTCCTGTACGCCGACATGCCCGGTGTCGCCCGGGAGGACATAACTGTCCACCTGGACAATGGCAAGCTGTCGCTCACCGGCGTCCGGCGCATGGAGCACGGCGGCGCCCCGCGGCTGGAGGAATTCGGGGCCGTGGAATACCGGCGTGTCTTCTCCGTGCCGCAGGGGATCGACATCGACAAGGTGAACGCCGAGTTGAAAGACGGCGTCCTATGCCTGCATCTGCCGAAATCCGAGGCCGTCCGGCCGAAACAGATCGAAATCAAGGCTGCCTGACGGCCGGCGGACGGGCGGTCACTTCCATACAACCCTTCCGACCCGAAAAGGAGGTGAGATTATGGATGTGAAAAAGCTCGTTCCCTGGAACTGGTTCAAGAAGGAGGAAGAACAGGAAACCAAGCCGGTGGCCATTCACCACACGTACCCGCAAGGAAGCTTCTACGGCCCGTTGGCGCAGTTGCACCAGGAGATCGATCGGCTCTTCGACACCGTGTTCCGCGGCTTCGCCGCCTGGCCGTTCGGGAACGAAGGCCCGGTGGCCCGGCTTGGTGAAGGGATCCTAAAGCCCACCCTGGACATCGGCGCCACGGAGAAAGAATACACCATCACCGTCGAGGTGCCGGGGGTGGACGAAAAGGACATCCAGATCGAACTGGCCGGCAATACGCTGACCATCCGGGGCGAAAAGCGGCAGGAGAAAGAGGAGAAAGACAAGAACTTCTACCGGATGGAACGGGCCTACGGCACCTTCCAGCGGGTTCTGTCGCTACCGGATGATGCCGATCAGGAACACATCGAAGCCTCGTTCAGCAAAGGGGTGCTGACCATCACCATTCCGCGCCGAGCGCAACGTCAAGAGGAAAGCAAAACGATCGAGATTCGCAAGGCGGCGTAACCCGCCTGGCACCCCGATCCTTCCTCCGATCGAAAACTCCCCCAAGCGGGGAGTTTTTTATTTGCAATCGATTCGGGATGGCTGGGGGTGCGGTCATTCGAGACCATACAGAGAGGAAAACCGGGCAAAAGACGTACTCCGGGGCAGGTCGAGCCGTTCCAACAGGGCGGCCACCGGCGGGGCATCGAAACGTAAAAAGGGGTTGACCGCCAACTCGTCGGCCAGGGTGCTGACCACATACTCACGCCGATAAGCGGCGAGATAGGCATCGATGGCCGGATTGTCCGGCTCGATGCGGCGGGCAAACCCGATCGCATCAAGGACATAGTCGTGCCCGGCATGGATGCGAGTGGTCGGCGGCAGGGAACACAGCCTTTGGAGGGACTGGAAAAAGGCCTCCAGATCGCCGGAAAAACAGTTGCCCACCGTGCCGTTGAACAGGGTATCGCCGGTGACGAGGATATCACCGGCAAGGAAACAGACCGAATCATCGGTGTGCCCCGGCGTCCGCAACACGGTCACCGTTTCGCGGCCCACGGCAATGACCTCGCCATCGACCAGGCAACGATGATCGAGCCAGTGGCAACGGCGGCCGAGGGCCAGGTTACCGCTCGTATGGTCGGCATGGGCATGGGTATTGGTCAGCAGGCAACGCCGGACACCTTTTGCCGCAAGGAGTTCTGTAATGGCCGCAACCGCCCCACCATCGATCACCAACGCCGTATCGTCGCTGATCAATGCGTAGGCCAGATTATCACGACCATATCGAAACTGATGCACATCCATCGTGCGATCCCTGTTACGATCGCTGCAGGGAGACGTTCGGCAACAAGGCCTCCTGGTCCGCCTCGTCGGCACCATCACCCACCACCGCCCGCAAACCGGCCATGATCCGCTCAGCCCGCCGCCGGCACGCACAAGTCCGAGCAAAACTCCGGCCCATCGCAGCGAGTACCGGAACGGCATCCCCGTCGTCGCCCGCCTCCTGCCGCTCGATGACAAAAATGTCCCGAATCAGCAGGGCGGCATCGTGGTCTCCCAGGAGAAGCGCCACCAGAAACATCGCTTCGGCCGGCGGATTGATTTTGGGGTCGGTCGGCCGGCAGAGATACGGCATACGCAACACACCGAGCTTCTTGGTGATCGCTGCGCTGAGCTGCCGGCGGAGACGCTCGGTATCCACCGGTCTGTCCGCCCGATAGTCGGCAAGAACCCGATCGAACATTACTGGCAAAAAATTGCATGGCCGACCCGGCCAACAAAAAACCCCGTACCGACTCGGTACGGGGTTGAGTAGCTTGGTGGTGGAGCTAAGCGGGATCGAACCGCTGACCTCTTGAATGCCATTCAAGCGCTCTCCCAGCTGAGCTATAGCCCCACGATAGAGTGGCGACCTCACAGGGCCGTCAGAGACGGACATATTACCACCCCGAAAAAAAAATGCAAGAGGGTTTTCGACAAACGCTTTACGCCATCCGAGATGGCCGGACACCTGATAGAGCGGATTTGCTTGCCAAGCAAAAACAAGTTTGTTAGGTTAATTTCTTTTGAGGGTTCACTGGTTGTAACCCTTTGAATTCGCGTGCCGGGCAGGCACCATTCACCACTATCCCGAGTCCACCATGTTCTCTCCAATCAACTCCTTACTCGGCTGGCTTTCCAACGACCTGGCCATCGATCTGGGCACGGCGAACACCCTGGTCTACGTCAAGGGCAAGGGAATCGTCCTGCGCGAACCATCCGTGGTCGCCGTACGCCAGGATTACCGCACCAACAAGGTACTGGCGGTTGGGAAGGAGGCCAAGATGATGCTCGGCCGTACGCCGGGCAACATCTCGGCCATTCGACCCATCAAGGATGGGGTCATCGCCGATTTCGAAGTCACCGAGGCGATGCTCCGCTACTTCATCAACAAGGTCCACAACCGCCGCACCCTGGTGCATCCGCGGATCATCATCAGCGTCCCCTCCGGCATCACCCAAGTGGAAAAACGAGCGGTGAAGGAATCGGCAGAACAAGCCGGCGCCCGGGAGGTCTATCTCATCGAAGAACCGATGGCCGCGGCCATCGGTGCCGGTCTGCCGATCACCGAGCCCACCGCCAACATGATCGTCGACATCGGCGGCGGCACCACCGAAGTGGCGGTGATCTCGCTCGCCGGCATCGTCTATGCCAACTCGGTCCGGGTGGCGGGCGACAAGATGGACGATGCCATCCTCCACCACATCAAGCGCAACCACAATCTGGCCATCGGCGAACACTCGGCGGAGCTGATCAAGACCACCATCGCCGATGTCATGCCCGAACCACCGTACCAGACCATGGAGATCAAGGGCCGGGATCTCGTGACCGGCGTACCGAAGACGCTGACCATCGACTCCAACGAGATCCGGGGTGCCATTTCCGAGCAGGTGGACGCCATCGTCGAGGCGGTGAAGATGGCACTGGAACTGACACCACCGGAACTGGCCGCCGACATCGTCGACAAGGGCATCGTTCTCACCGGCGGCGGCGCCTTGCTCAAAAACCTCGACAAACGCTTGAAGGAGGAAACAGGTCTGCCGATCATCATTGCGGAAGATCCTCTCTCCTCCGTGGTCATCGGCTCGGGGAAGGCACTCGAGAATATCGACGTCTTGAAAGACGTCATGATCAGTTGAAGACTGTCCACCGCCCGCCCTGCCGCAAACGCCCCCCAACGTCCTTCGGGCGCAAACAGCAACCTCCCGTTGCTGATCGGTAAGTGCGGGCGGAAACCGGCTATCACAGCCGCGGCAGACGGCAACCCCGTGCCTCTATGCGCAAGAAGAAGACGAAACTCCCGCGCCGCTGGCCCCGGTTACTCCTCGGCCTGCTCCTAGCCGTTCTGCTCCTCGTCACCATCGGCAGCCGCGAGGCCGGTCTCACCCGCATCCTCGCCCTGGAGGGCCTTGGTATCGGCCAGAAATTCGTCGAGCTGGTCGGTGGAGTCACCTCCAACGTCTGGGACCATTACATCGCGCTCGTCCACGTGCGAGAAGAAAACGACCGGTTGCGTGCCGAGATCGACCGGCTGAAACGGGAACTCGCCGACAACCGCGAGGCGGCGAACACCGCCGTCTTTCTCCGTCGTCTGCTCAAGTTCCGCGACACGATCCAGCCGACCCCGATCACCGCCGCCATCATCGGCCGCGACCCCTCCCTCTTCTCCGCCACCTTGGTCGTCGATCGGGGCAGCACCGACGAGGTCTTTCTGGGCATGCCGGTGGTCACCGCCGACGGCGTGGTAGGCCAGGTGGTAGAGGTTACCCCCCGGGTCTCGAAGATTCTGCTGGCCATCGACCCGAACAGCGCCATCGACGTTCTCGACCAGCGCAGTCGGGTCCAGGGCATTCTCAAAGGCGACGGCCGCGGCTACGTTCTCGAGTACGTATTGAAGAACGCCGACGTCCAGGAAGGGGACACCATTGTCACCGCCGGCATGAACGGCCTCTTCCCGAAGGGCCTCGTAGTCGGGACGGTCAGCCGAGTGGTCCAGGGCCAGCGGGGCATGTTCCAGCACATTCGGGTGACGCCGTCGGTGGACTTCCGGCGCCTGGAAACCGTGCTCCTCATTCCCACGGAACGGTTGTTTCCCGACTAAAAGACCATGCCAACGGTCCCCATGCATCGTATTCGCTGACAACACGCTGACGGCACATGCTCTCCATCATCTTCGTGCTCACCGGTTATCTGCTGCTCGTCGTCCAGACGACCCTGATCCCGCTCTTGCCCGACTGGGCCGGCCGGCCGGATCTCCCGCTGGTGCTTCTGGTCTACGCCGCCGTACGGTTACCCTTTTCCCTCGGCCTCGGCATCGCCCTTTTCCTTGCCATCGGACTCGACATCCTGTCCGGTATCCACACCGGCCCGACCACCCTGGCCTATCTCGCTCTCTTCGCCACCCTGCGGGCCGCGGCCGGCCCGCTGGCCCTGGAGCCCCACCAGCCGATCCTGGCCGGCCTCGGCTTTCTGGCCGTCAACGTCATCGTCTATCTGGCCGCCAACATACTGACCGACAGCGACCATTTTTCCTGGTCGTGGGGCAGGATCCTGCTCGGCGCCATGATCACCGCCATCTGCAGTATTCCTCTCACCAGCCTGTTCGACGACTGTACCGCCCGGACCGGCCGGCGCCAGCGCGACCGGCGACCACGGTCGGTCGTCTGACCACTCCCTGGATCCGGGACGGAAATTTTGCTAATGTTCTTTTTTCTGGTTGGATCCTTGGGTTACAAAGAAAAATCGTTTTTGAGAATAGTTACCCTGAGTCTAAGGCCGCCCTTCGGGGCGGTCGTGCGCACGCCATCTCCTTTGTCGGCAACCGCTCGATATAGGTTACTATAATCGAATAGTCGGTCATTCGCTGCGCTCTCCACCTGCCTTCGCGTATCTGACGCGCGCACGACCGCTCACGAATCCAGGCACTCGATAACGCCGTGAAAAAATCCGTCCTGCGCGTCATATCGCAAATTCCCAAGGTGGACGAATCCGAGCTACCGATGCTCAAGAAGCGGCTCGACGTGGTCACCGCCGTGGTCGTCATCCTGGTCGGCGTCCTCGTCCTGCGGCTCTGGTATCTCCAAATCCACAAGGGAAGCGAATACCGGCAACAATCGGAGCAGAACCGTACTCGGGTCCAGTCCTTGCCGGCGCCCCGGGGCAACATCCGGGACCGCAACGGCCGTCTCTTGGTCACCAACCGTCCTTCATTCGACGTGGTCTGGACCCGGGACGACGCCCCGACCGCCGAGGAACAAGAGGAGGTACGCCGCCGGCTCGCCAATCTCTTGGGGGCGGATATTTCCGACATCCTGGAACGCTGCCGGCTTGCCGACGAACTGCCGAAATATACGCCCATTACCCTGGCCGAAGACATCGACTGGTCGAGTCTGGCCCGAATCGAGAACCGCCGTTTCGCTTTGCCCGGTATCCGGATCGAGGCCCGGCCGACCCGCCGCTACCCCCATGGCGACATTGCCTCACACCTACTTGGTTATATCGGCGCGATCAGCAGCCGGGAACTGACGAAACGCCGGGAGCAGGGCTACACGGCCAGCGATCTCATCGGCAAGCGGGGAATCGAGCGGATCTTCGAGGACTACCTGCGGGGTGAAAAGGGCAGCCGCTATCTCGAGGTCGATGCCCGCGGCTACGAACAGAAGGTGCTCACCGTCCGTCCCCCACTGCCGGGCGATGACCTGACGTTGACCATCGACGTGGATATCCAGGAGGCGGCGGAGGCGGCCCTTGCCGGCAAGGCCGGTGCGGTGGTGGTCATGGAGGTAGAAAGCGGCCGGTTGCTGGCCCTGGCCAGCAGTCCCCCGATTCCCATCAGTCGGTTCATCGGCCGGATCCCAGCCGCCGTCTGGGATCCCCTTGTGGCCAATCCTCTAAAACCGATGACCAACAAGGCAATCCAAGGCCGTTACCCCCCCGGTTCGACCTACAAGATCATCACGGCCATGGCCGGTCTCAGCGAGGGCGTGATCACCCCTGATACGGTATTCTACTGCTCCGGTTCCCTCAAACTCGGCAATACCCGGTTCGGCTGCTGGAAGCGCGGCGGGCACGGCGCCATCAGCCTGCGGCGAGCCCTGGCCGAATCCTGCGACGTCTATTTCTATCTCGTGGGCCAAAAACTCGGTGTCGATCGCCTGGCCGCCTATGCCCGCAGCTTCGGGCTCGGCAGCCGGTCGGGCATCGAACTCGAACACGAGTCCGCCGGCCTGGTGCCCACCGCAGAATGGAAACGCCGCCGTCACCACGAACCTTGGCAGGAAGGGGAAACCTTGACCGTTGCCATCGGTCAGGGATTCAACCTGGCGACCCCCCTGCAGATCTGCATGATGACCGTGGCCACCGCCAACGGCGGCACCGTGTACCGGCCGCAATTCATCGAGCGTATCACCCGGCCGGACGGTAGCGTGGTGCGCGAGTTCTCGCCGGAGGTCATCGCCACGGTCAAGGGCAATCCGCGCTTTTTGCGCGCCATCCGCCGGGGGTTGGTCGCTGCGGTCAACGACCGGCACGGCACCGGCGGGTTGGCGAAACTGGACGGTATTCTGGTGGCCGGCAAGACCGGCACCAGCCAGGTGGCCCACAAGAAACGAATCAAAAGCAGCCGGGAAGAAGAGATCCCCTATCGGCTCCGGGACCACGCCTGGTTCACATGTTACGCTCCGGCCGACAAACCCGAGATCGCCGTCACCGTGCTCGTCGAACACGGCGGCCACGGTGGCAGTACCGCGGCGCCGATTGCCAAGCAGGTGCTGATGCGCTACTTTGCCAAAACTGACACTGAAGATACGAAACAGACCGCCGTCACCAACCGGACCAGATGAGCACCATGCGAAAACGCCCTACCCATCACCAAGCACCCCAGCCCTCGTTACGTTTCGACCGGCGGTTGCTCGTCAATTTCGACTGGGTAATGCTGCTCGCCGTTCTGCTCGTCGCAGCCCTTGGCCTCCTCAATCTCTACTCCGCCACCAGCCACGCCAACCCGGGCTACTTCTACCGCCAGCTTTTCTACTACCTGACCGGCTTCACCATGGTGGGCCTCATCCTCTGCTTCGATTACCGGCGCCTGGCCGCCTACCACCAACTCATCTACGGCGTTACCCTCGTCCTGCTGGTGGCGGCCCTTTTCTCCGGCACCAGCGTCGCCCACACCCAGCGCTGGATCAGACTCGGCTTTTTCAACCTGCAACCGTCGGAACCGGCCAAGCTCGCCCTGGTCATCACCCTGGCGAACTACTATGCCCGCCACGACACCGCCGACGGCCTGGGAATCAGGGACCTGATCGTACCGGGCCTGATCACCCTGGTCCCCTTCCTGCTCATCTACAAGCAACCCGATCTCGGCACCGGCCTGCTGCTGCTCTTCATCTTCGCCTCCATGACCCTGTTCGTCAAACTCCGCCTCGGCACCTTCCTGTTCCTGTCCGGATCGGCCCTGGCGAGCGTGGTGCTCGGCTGGAAATTCTTCTTGAAACCTTACCAGCGCGAACGCATCACCACCTTTCTCAACCCGGAAGCCGACCGCCTCGGCAGCGGCTACCACATCACCCAATCGAAGATCGCCATCGGCAGCGGCATGAAATTCGGCAAGGGCTTCGGTAACGGCACCCAGGTACACCTCGATTTCCTGCCTGAACGGCACACCGATTTCGCCTTCTCGGTCTGGGCCGAGGAGTGGGGATTCGTCGGCTCGCTTTTCCTGCTCTTCTGCTACTTCTTCATGCTCCTCTGGGGGCTCAACACCGCCATCCAGGCCCGGGACAAGTTCGGCGTCCTGCTTGCCATCGGCATCGTTTCCCTGATATTCTGGCAGGCGTGGATCAACCTGGCCATGGTCCTCGGCTTGGCGCCGGTGGTCGGAATGCCCCTACCGCTCTTCAGTTACGGCGGTTCGTCCCTGTGGACCACCCTGGCGGGTATCGGCCTCCTCATGAACATCCGCATGCGCCGGTTCCAGACCCTGCCCCGCCACCAGTGACACGGTGTCATGGACTATTTTTCACTGCTGAACCTGAAAAAAGAGCCCTTTTCCAACTCCCCGGACCCTGATTTCTTCTACCGCGCCCCTGGCCACGTGGAGTGCCTGCAGAAACTGGAGCTCACCATCAGGCTCCGGCAAGGGCTGGCGGTGGTGCTCGGCGACGTCGGCACCGGCAAGACCACCCTCTGCCGCCAACTCATCCGACGGCTCGGTCACGGAGACCTGGTGGACACTCACCTGATCCTCGACCCCTCCTTCGGCTCGGCGCGGGAATTCCTCGAAACCATCACCGCCACCCTGAACATCGACCCACCGACCGCAGACGACTCCGACCGGCGGGTAAAGGAACGGATCAAGAATTTCCTCTTCGACCGGGCGGTGGCCCAGGGCCGCATCGTGGTGCTGCTCATCGACGAGGGGCAGAAGCTACCGGATTTCTGCCTGGAAATCCTGCGGGAACTGCTCAACTACGAAACCAACAACGCCAAGCTCCTGCAGATCGTCATCTTCGCCCAGGAGGAATTCCGCCACCAGATGGCGGCCATGGCCAACTTCACCGACCGGATCGCCACCCTGCAGCACCTCGAACCGCTGGACTTTCGCGAAACCCGCAACATGATCCGCTTCCGGCTGCAACAGGCAAGCGACAACCAGCGAATGGTTCCCGACCTGTTCAACCGGCCAGCGCTCCTGCTCATCTGGTGGGTGACGCGGGGCTATCCCCGCAAGATCGTCATGCTCTGCTCCAAGGCCCTGCTCACCATGATCATCCAGAACGGGAGCCGGGTGACCGCCGCCCTGGTCCTGGCCTGCTATCGGCGGATGGGCAGTCCCCGCCGGTCCCGTCTGGCAATGGCGGCCGTTCTCCTGGTGATCACCGCTCTTCTCGCCATGCCGGCCGTCCGCCTTCTCGGGCCGCCACCGCCTGGCGAATCATCTGCCGAGGCGGTGGCCACCGTCGGCCAACCAAAATCTGCTGCTCCCCAACCCTCCCAACCGTCCTCCGTCGGCGATCCGGCTCCGCAACCAAACAGGTCCAAAGCGGTCCCAACACCACCGCCAAAAAACCAGAGCCCGGCCGCGCCGTTCCCAAAACCAATCGCCTCTAGTGCGTCCCCAGACGAGACACATCCCCTACCGTCAAAGACCATCCCCGGTGTCATCACCGACAAACCGAAAAAGACGGGGAGCAACAGGCCGGACCTCGGCCGTCTGCGGATAGCGGCCGGCGACAATCTCAGCAAGATGATCGCCCGGGTTTACGGCCATTACGACTGGGCCAACCTGAAACTGGTCCGTGCCGCCAATCCAAAACTGACCAATATCAACACCATCCCCCGGAACACCACCATCGTCTTCCCGGCGGCCTTACCCCCCACCCCTCCACCTCAAGACGGCCGATTTCGGCTCCTCCTCGGCCGTTTTTCCTCCCTGGATACCGCCTATGCCTTTGTCAAGGCGTATCCAGAGAGCTTGCCGCCGGTACGGATTCTGGCCATGACCACTCCCGACATCGGGCTCCATTTTCTGGTGGTGGTCGAAAAATCCTTTGCCAGCCGCACAGAGGCGGAGCGGGTCCGCCGTGGTCTCGCCCCGACCTATCAGGCGACGATTTTCGACCAGTGGGAAAAGGAGAGCCTGCTCCTCAGCAAGCTGCCGGAGTGGGAAACGAAGTAATC
>CAYRGZ010000048.1:0-16543 GCA_964423785.1 uncultured Desulfobulbia bacterium | reverse complement strand
CCGCGCCGTTCTGTGGGGCCGGAAGCGGGCCCCGTAGCCGAACGCCTCCGAAGATTGCAGTCCGCCCTTGTTTCGGGTATTCTGGGAATCGATTCCCAGATGAACGACCATCATGATCGAACGTACGCTCGAACAGACGATCCGAGAAGTCACGGCACATTTTCCCGTGCTCCTCGTCACCGGCCCGCGCCAGGTGGGCAAGACGACGCTGTTGCAGATGTGCGCCGAAACGGAACGGGGGTATGTGAGCCTTGACGATCTCGATGCCCGAGAGCTGGCACGCACCGATCCCGCCCTGTTCCTCCAACGCTACCCGCCCCCGGTCGTCATCGACGAGGTACAGTACGCGCCCGCACTGTTCTCGGCCATCAAGGTGGCTGCGGATCGCGAACGGCAACCGGGCATGTTCTGGCTCACCGGCTCGCAGAAGTTCCACCTCATGGCTGGGATCACCGAAAGCCTCGCCGGCCGGGTGGCGATCATCGACATGCTGGGACTCTCCCGGGCAGAAGCCGCCGACGCCGCGACGACCCAGCGCCCCTTTCTGCCCGGCGCGCCATGGCTGCAACATGCCCGCCGCCACGCGGGACCGCCGAAATCGCTCCTCGAGGTCTATGGGGACATCTGGCGGGGCTCCTACCCGCAACTCGTCGCTGACCCGGGCATATCCCGAGACCTTTTTTACGCCTCCTACGTCCAAACCTACATCCAACGCGATGTCAGGGATATCCTCAAGGTCAGCGACATTACGACCTTTACCCGCTTCCTGCGCGCCGTTGCCGCCAGGACGGGGCAGCTCCTCAACTACTCCGACATCGGCCGGGACGTGGACATCGACCACAAGACCGCCAAGGCCTGGATCTCGGTACTCGAAACCTGCGGCCTGGTGTACCTACTGCCCCCCTATCACAGTAACGTGAGCAAGCGGCTCCTCAAGACACCGAAGATCTACTTTCTGGACACCGGGCTCTGCAGCTACCTGACCCGCTGGCCCTCTCCGGAGGCCCTGGAGGCGGGAGCCATGTCCGGGGCCATCCTGGAAACCTACGTATTCGCGGAAATCCTGAAGAGTTACTGGCACAACGGCACGAGCGCCTACTTCTACTACTACCGCGACACCGATCAGCGGGAAATCGATCTCGTGATCGAGCAGGGTAATACCCTCCATCCGGTGGAAATCAAGAAGACCGCCACGCCCAGCGCCGCAGCCGGTCGCCACTTCTCAGTCCTGGCCAGACTTGGACGTACCGTCGGCCACGGTGCGGTCGTCTGCCTGCGGCACGAGGACATCCCTCTGTCGCGCCACGTGGATGCGATCCCGGTGCACTACATTTGATGAAATCGCAAAAAGTGCGATTTCATCGAGTTCACGGTGTGTAACCCGTTGAATTACCGTGTCAGGCCTGCACCGGCTGCGGCTTTTTACGAGGCCTTCACATTGAGGTGATAAGAAGTTGCTTTCCGCCTTGTGCGCCAGGTAGGGGAAGGAATACGCCGGGGACGGTAGGGACGGATGTCGGTACCCGGCGACCATCGATTTTGCGCCCCTTTCACTTCCACCACGCCAGCAACCACACCAAGGCGCTGACGAACACAGTGGTCAATCCGGCGAGGCGGCAGGCGGCGACGATATCGCCGGGAACTGGCGGCCGGTGGTCATCGCCGATGGCCGGCTTGTCCACCAGGCGGCCGAAATAGACCGCCGGGCCGCCGAGCCGGACCCCCAGGGCGCCGGCCACCGCCGCCTCGGGATGCCCGGCGTTGGGGCTCTTGTGGGCCAGGCGGTCGCGCCGGAAAATCCGCCAGGCCCGCCGGCCGTCGAGGCCGAACAAGACGGCCGCCGCCACCAGTAGCAGGCCGGTGAGCCGGGCCGGCAGGAAATTGGCCGCGTCGTCCAACCGGGCCGCCACCTTGCCGAACCGCTCGTAGCGGGCATTGCGGTAGCCGAAGAGCGAATCCATCGTATTGACCGCCTTGTAGCCGATCGCCGCCACCGGGCCGCCGAGCGCCGCATAGAACAGCGGCGCCGTGATCCCGTCGACGATGTTCTCGGCCACCGACTCCACCGCTGCCCGGATCACCCCTTCGGCATCGAGGCTTTTCGTGTCGCGCCCGACGATCATCGCCACCCGCTGCCGGGCGGTCTCCAAATCACCGACCGCAAGGGCCTCGTGCACTCGCATGGCGTGGCGGACGAGATCACGCAGGGCCACGGCGCTGTAGAGGAGATAGACGGAGAGCGCGATACCGGCGACCGGATGCAGGGCGCGGGCCGCGGCAAGCCCCCCTGCCACCACCACGATAGTACCACCAAGAACCAGCACCACGGTGATGGCGCCGGCCAGCACCCCGTCCCCGAACCGGCGGCAGAGCGCCTCGCACCGCTGGGCCAAGCGGCCGATCCCCTTCACCGGATGCGGCCAGGCGGGCGGATCGCCGATGAGCGCGTCCAGGACGACGGCGGCGAGGATCTGCCAACTCCCCCCGGCCATCACCGCTCCAGAAGTCGGTACACCGCATCCATGTCGAGATGCTCGCGCACCACGTCGGCCAGGCGATCGAAGGCAGGTTCCAGGTCGTAGGGGGCCACCACCCGGCCCAGCGGCTGAAGGCCTCGCCGCTGCCGCAACCGGTCGATGAACCAACGGCGAAAAGGGTCGCTGTCAAAAATGCCGTGCAGGTACGTCCCCCAGACGTTCCCCTGGCGGGCGCCGGGATCGCCCTCCCCTTGCAACACCGGCGCAGCGTTCCCCTCACTGCGGCCATGGTGAATCTCGTAACCGTGCACCGATAGCCCCGCCTCGACATGCACAAACCGTTTCTGGACCAGGGTCTTGTCCGGATCGAGGATCGTGGTCACCGGCAAGAGCCCGAGGCCGGTCTGGGTGCCGCCGCCCTCGACGTGGTGCGGATCGGCGATGGCGCGGCCAAGCATCTGGAAGCCGCCGCAGATGCCCACCACCTCCACCCCGCGGGCGGCCAGCCGCTCCACCGCGGCCGCCAGACCGGAGTCGAAAAGGAAAGCCACGTCGGCAATCACGTTCTTGGAACCGGGCAGGATGACCGTGTCGGGTTCGCCAAGCTCCTCCGGACGGCCGACCACGTTCAGAAAGACGTCCGGTTCGTCTAGGAAGGGCTCGACATCAGTGAAGTTGGAGATGTGCGGCAGGTCGATCACCGCGATCTCGACATGATCGCCGGCCGGCCGGCCGCGCTGGAAGAGACCGTTTTTGAAGCCGACCGAATCCTCCTGCGGCAGGCCGAGATCGGCAAGGTAGGGCACCACTCCGAAGACCGGCCGGCCGGTACGCTCCTGCATGAAGTCGAGGGCCGGCCCGAGCAGCCCGGCATCGCCCCGGAACCGGTTGATCACGTAGCCGGCCAGGAGGTGGCGTTCCCATTCCTCCATGAGTTCGTAATGGCCGACCAGGGAGGCGAAGACGCCGCCGCGCTCGATATCGCCCACCAGGAGCACCGGCGCCCCGGCGTAACGGGCCATGCGCATGTTGACGATGTCGTGCGCCTTCAGGTTGATCTCACCGGGGCTGCCGGCCCCCTCGAGAACGATGACGTCGAACTCGGCTGCCAACGAATCGTAGGCATCGCAGACCGCTTGCCAGGCGGTCGGTTTGTAGCGCACGTACTCGGACACCGCCATGTTGCCCACCGGCCGGCCCATGACGATCACCTGACTGCCCACCTCACTGGAAGGTTTCAGCAGCACCGGATTCATGCGCACATCCGGGTCCAGGCGGGCTGCCTGGGCCTGCACCACCTGGGCCCGGCCCATCTCCAGGCCGTCCCGGGTAACGAAGGAGTTGAGCGACATGTTCTGGGCCTTGAACGGCGCCACCCGCACGCCATCCTGGAGCAGGATGCGGCACAGGGCGGCGGTGAGCACCGATTTGCCGGCGTCCGAGGTGGTCCCCTGGATCATGATGGCGCGGGCAGCCATGGAAAACCCCTAAACAGAAAAACTCGATGGAGGTGGTGAGCGCAGCGAATGACCGATCGTCTTTTTTTACGATTCCATCAAATCATGATGGCCTCGTAAAAAATCGCAGCCGGTCCAGGCCTGACACGGCAATTCAACGGGTTACACACCGTGAACCTGATGGAATCGCATTTTTTGCGATTCCATCAAATCGTACTTGTCGCCGTAGCCGCGCGGCGTCACCATGCGGCCGTCGATGACCGTGGTGGCGCTGTTACCGACGATGACCGTGGTCTGCATGGCGATTTCGTGGTCGAGCATGTCGGCGAGCGTCGTGAGCACCACGATCTCCTGCGGCCGGGTGGCGGCGGTGACGATTCCCACCGGCGTGGTCGCCGACCGCTCGGCCAGGATGATTCGGCGTGCCTCCTCGATCTGCCAGGTGCGCCGCTTGGAGCGGGGATTGTAGAGCACGATGACGAAATCCGCCGCTGCGGCCGCCTGCAGACGTTTTTCGATCACCGGCCACGGCGTGAGTAAATCGGAAAGACTGATGGCACAAAAATCGTGCATCAGGGGCGCGCCGAGCCGGGCGGCGCAGGCGTTCAGGGCCGCAATACCGGGCACGATCTCGATGGCCGGCGGCCGCTCCATGACCGCTGCCAACTCGAAGACCAGGCCGGCCATGGCGTAGATACCCGGATCGCCGCCGCAAACAAGGGTCACCGTTCGGCCATCCGCGGCCAGGGAAAGCGCCTGGCGGCAGCGTTCCACTTCCTTCATCATCGTGGACGCCACCACCTCCTTGTCGGCCAAAAGATCGCGGATGAGGTCGAGATAGGTCTTGTAGCCCACCACCACGTCGGCGGCCGCAATGGCCCGGCCGGCGGCCGGGGTCAGGTGGTCGGCGTGGCCGGGGCCGGTACCGATAACGTATAGGTGGCCATGGCCACCGCCAGAGTCACGTTCTGCCATTTTCGTTTCCGCACCAGAAGCTGCCCGGTCGCCGCCGCCAGACACGCGGCGGGCTCGGCGACGCCGCGGGCGCCGGTGGCCCGCAGTACCGCCGGCGAACTGGCCTCGACCGGGACACTGTTGAGTTCGTCCTTGTCGAAAAACAACACCGGCCAACCACACTGTTCGGCAAAGGCGACAAGCCCCGCCTCGTCACGCTTGAGATCAATGGTGGCGAGCGTCCGCACCGCGCCCTTCGCCAGGCCGGTATCGGCAAAGAGCTCGGTCAGGGCGGTCTCGAATTCCTCGACCGGCGTGTTCCGGTTGCATCCCACGCCCACCACCAACACCGGCGGCCGGAGAACGAGCTGTCGGGATTGCCCCCCGGTATCGACCAGCCGCCAGGTGACGAGCACATCGGCGTCGGCCGGGGCCACCAGCTGGAAGTCGGCCGGCAACGGTCCGTCGACCTCGCTCGCCACCCGCAAAACTCCGCGGTTGACGAGCACACTGCTTGCCCAGGTGACCAGCTCCGGCCGGTCGGCCACCAAGCTGTTGGCCGCCATCCACAGGTCGAGGGCGGTACGGCCGAGCACGTCGGAGGCGGTGGTGATCACCGCCCGGCCGCCGGTGAGCCGGGCAAGACGGTGGGCGAGATCGTTGCCGCCGCCGAGATGACCACCGAGCAGACTCACCGCCCACCGGCCCCGCTCATCCATGACCACCACGCACGGATCGCGTCGCTTGTCGGCCACCAGCGGCGCCACGGCCCGAACCACGATACCGGCGGCCATGATGCAGACAAATCCATCGTAGCGCGGCCACAGCCGGGCCAGGGTGGCACGGATACCGCCGGTGACCGGCTCGCACACCGCACCAGACAACACCGCGGCAAGCCCGGCCGCCAATCGCCGGCCGCCGACGGTGAGCGCCAGAATGGCGATCTTTTTTCCCATGTTCCTATCCATCGCCGTCGGCCGCCGGGCGATAGCCGTGTCCGAAGCCGGCATCGTAGAGACGGGAATGAGCCGGTGGCGGCGCTTTTGAAAAAACCTCCCCCACCGCGATGGTCGCCGTCTTGGTGATCCCCGCCGCCCGTACCAAAGCGGCGATATCGGCCAGGGTGCCGCGTACGATGCGCTCCTCGGGCCAGCTCGCCTTTTCCACCACCGCCACCGGCGTCTCGGGCGGATAGCCGCCGGCGATCAGTTCCGCCACCACCTGGTCGATCATGGCCACGGAAAGCAGGATCATCATGGTGGCCCGGTGGCCGGCGAGGCTTTTCAAGTTCTCGCCCTCCGGCACCGGCGTCCGTCCGGCCCGGCGGGTGATGATCACGGTCTGCGACACCTCGGGCAGGGTCAACTCGGCGCGTAAGCTGGCGGCCACCGCTGCCACCGAGCTGACCCCCGGCACCACCCGGTAGGGGACCCCGGCCCGGTCGAGAGCGGCCATCTGCTCGCCGATAGCGCCGTAGATGGCCGGATCACCGGTATGCAGGCGCACCACCCGGCGGCCGGCCCGCTGGCCGTCCACCATGGCGGTGACAATGGTATCGAGATCCATGGTGGCGGTGTTATGCACCTCGGCCCGCAAGCCGGTCACCAGCACCTCGGGCACGAGGCTGCCGGCATAGAGAACCAAATCTGCGCTCTCCAAGAGGCGCCGTCCCTTGACGGTGATGAGGTCCGGGTCGCCCGGCCCGGCGCCGACGAACCAGACCGGATTGTGTGCGTCGTCCTGCCGGTTCATTGCGGTCTTGCCTCCCCGAGTGGACTTTCCCGGTGGTGACGGCGGCGGACGATGATGGTGGAAAAGTAATGGGGCTTCATGTCGGCCGCATCCCGCAGGCCACGCACCACGCGTTCGCCCGCTTGGCCCGTGCGCTCCACCAGCACGGCCTGGTCGAGGAGGTCCATCTCGTCCAGCAGCCCGACCACCCGATCCATGACCCGGTGCACCTTCATGAGCACGACGGAATCGAACCGCTCCAGGGTTTCGCGCAACAGCCCGTTCTCATAGGTGGCCGGAATGACCACCAGGCGGTCGTCCCCCTGGCAGAGGGGATCGCCCGCCGCGGCCGCCGAGGCGCCGATGGAAGACACGCCGGGGATGATCTCGATCGTCACTCCCGGCCGCAATCCAGCCAGGGTCTCGCAGACGTAGAAGCCGGTAGAGTAGAGGGCCGGGTCGCCCAGGGTGGGAAAAGCGACGTCGCGGCCACCCTCGAGATGGGCGAGCACCGCCTCGGCGGCTTGGCGCCAAGCGGTCGCCACCTCGACATCCGGTTCCTCGCTCCTGGGAATCTTCTTCATCGGAAAATACTGGCTAAGGATCGTCTTGCCCCGGCTGCCCACTGCCGCCTCGGCGATGGCCAAGGCCGTGGAGTCGCCGGAGCGCCGGCCGGCCGGCGCCAGCCATACCGGAGCCGCGGCCAGGATACGCGCCGCCTTCAGGGTTACGAGTTCCGGGTCGCCGGGGCCAACGCCGACGACGTAGAAAGTTCCTTGCGTCATTTCACTGCCGTCACAATGGTTATCGGATTGAGCCGCCGCCCTTGGCTGAGCCGCTCCACCGTCATCTTGCGCACGTCCACCGGCAGGCCGCACTCCGCCAGCACAGCCGGCGCCCGTCGGGCGGTGTCGGCGGTGACCGCGGTGAGCACCAACCGACCGCCGGCCCGCAGCCGGGCGGCGCAGGTTTCAAGAATACCGGTCAACCGGCCGCCGGAGCCGCCGACGAACACCCGGTCGGGATCGGGAAGTTTTTCCAAAATCGCCGGCGCCTCGCCGGCCACCGGCAGCAGGTTGAAAACACCATAGCGGCCGATATTGGTCCGGATATTGGCCAGTTCCTCGGGCCGGCGCTCCACCGCGTAGCCGGCCAGGGCCGGCCGCAGGAGGCAGGCTTCGAGCCCCACCGAACCGCTGCCCGCCCCCACGTCCCAGAACACGCCCCTTTCCGGCAACCGCAACAGGTGCAAACAAACAGCCCGCACCTCCTCCTTGGTGATGAGACCGCGACTGTGCAGGACATCCGCCTCGCCGAACCCGAAAACGTCCGGTCGCGCCGACTGGTGACGGGTAACCAGCATGATGGCGAGGGGATCGAACCGATGGGCCGCCGTCTCGGCAAGCCCGCCGGAAAAAAGCCGTTCCCGGTTGCTGCCCAGGCACTCCCCCACCCGCACAAGGTAATCGGCCGCCCGCTCCTCGGCGCCACAAGCCCGGAGCCGGTCGAGCATGGCCCGGGCGACCACGGCCGGGGTATTGTTGCCGTCGGTGAAGACCACCGTCTTCTCCCGCACCAGCAGTTCCGCCGCCGCGCCGGCCAGCGGCCGGCCGTGCAGGGAGACGAACGAGGCATCGTCCCACGCGACGCCGAACCGGGCACAGAGCTCCTGCATGGCGCTCAAGGCCGGATGAAACCGGCAACGGTCGGCGCCGAACCGTGCCACCAGCGTGCGGCCGATGCCGAAAAACAGCGGGTCGCCGCCGACCAGCACGCCGACATCACCGGTGGCAAGTTCTTTTTCCATGGCCGCAAGGCCGGCCCGTAACGGGGTGATAGGCAAAACCTCCACCGACAGTCCGGCCAGCAATCCGCGCAACCGCTCTGAGGTCACCACCACGCCACAACCGGCCAGCTGCTCGCGACCCTGCGGATCGAGTCCGGCCGGCCCGACGCCGACCACGATGATCCTTGTGCTCATACCCGCATCCGTATCTCACCGGCGGCATCGACCAGATAGAGACAAACCCGCACGCCCGCCACCCGTTCGGCGTACTGCCGGGCCCGTTCGCACACCGCCCGGACGAGATCGTCCCGGCCCATGCGGTGCAACCGCTCATATATCTCCCGCGCCGTGTTGCTGTCGGCGAGCCTGGCCGCGTCGGCGGCTGGCAAGCCGAGTTCTGCCAGGAAGGCCGCCGCCCGTTCCACCTCGAGGGCGCCGTGCCGGACGTGGGTCTGGGGAATCTCCATCGCCCCTTTCAGCACCTTGGCCCACATGCCGGCCAGGTGCAGCACGGCAAAACCCCGCTTGCCGGCCTCGGTAAGCGAAAACTCCAGGTAATCGCCCATCATCACCCCGGCCTCCTCCGGCAGGTCGAGTTCGGCGAACACGGCCCGTTCCGAGGTCCGGCCGGTGGCAAGGACGATCTCGGTCAGCCCCACTGCCCGGGCCACGTCCATGGAGGCGGTGATGGTCGCCATCCAGGCTGCGGCCGACACCGGCCGCACGATACCGGTTGTGCCGAGGATCGACAGGCCGCCCACGATGCCGAGCCGGTGGTTGAGGGTCTTCTTCGCCAGTTCCCGGCCGGCCGGCACGCTGACGGCCACGGCCAGCCAAAAATCGGCATCGGGCCGGTAGTATTCGCACACCGCCTGGCGGATCATCCGGCGCGGTACCGGGTTGATGGCCGGCTCACCCACCGGCACGGCGAGCCCCGGCTTGGTCACCCGGCCGACCCCCTCGCCGGCCAACAGCACGAGCCGATCCTCCGGGAAAGGAATACCGCCTGGTTCCACCGTTGCCGTCCGCCAGACGGTGGCAACGATCTCGGCGCCGTTGGTGACATCCGGATCGTCACCGGCGTCCTTGATCACCACGGCCCGGTATCGCTTGCTGCCGTCGGTGCCGCACAACCGGCTGCTGGCATGGATCGCGAACCGATGCCGGCTGCCGTCCGGAAACGGAATGGTCACCGCAGCCGGCGGCACGCCGGTGACCAGAAACTCCGTCGCGGCCCGGGCGGCGGCCGCCGCACAGGCGCCGGTGGTATAGCCGGATCGCAACCGTTTTTTGGTGGCACCCTCTCCCACGGCAGCATCCAACAGACAACAACCTACTCTTCCGCCGCCAGGGTGAGAATGGCGTTGACCACGGCCACCGCCACCGGCGTGCCCCCCTTCCGGCCGAGGCAGGTGATGTGCGGAAAATCCTGCTCGGCCAGCAGTTCCTTGGACTCGGCCGCATTAACGAAACCCACCGGCACGCCGACGACCAGGTCCGGCTTGGCCTGCCGGCGACGGATCATGTCGATGACCTTGACGAGCGCAGTGGGAGCGTTGCCGATGGCCACGATGCCGATATCGTCGAGCATGGCCTGCTCGATGGCGATCTCCGTCTTCGTCTTCTTCCGTTTCCGGGCCAGCTCGGCAATGCCCGGCGCCCCTACCCGGCAGACCACCCGGCCGCCGTACCGTTCGAGCAGGCGCTTGTTGATACCTGCCGCCACCATGTTGACGTCGGTGAGGATGTGGCGGCCGGCCCGGACGGCGGCGATGCCGGCCGCGATGGCCTGGGGATGGAACCGGATGCTGTCGGCAAAGGAGAAATCGGCCGTGGCATGGATCACCCGGCGGACGATGGCGAACTCGGCCGGATCAAACGTATGCTCCCCCAACTCCTCTTCGATGAGCCGGAAGCTTTCGGCCTCGATATCGGCGGGGGCGATCTTCTTGATGGCGGGCATGTACGACTCCTTACTCATTAATCATGATGAAACCGTAAAAACTCGCAGTCGGCGCAGGCCTGACACGATAATTCAACGGGTTACACACCGTGAACTCGATGGAATCGCAGTTTTTGCGATTCCATCAATCATCGGTTGGTACGAACAGACCGGGCCGCGGCCACGAAGGCTTCGGCCGCGGCCGGCCGGGAACCCAGGTGCAGGTGCAGGTACCCGGCCAAGGTGTTGGCGACACGATACCCTTCCCGGCCGCCGTCCGCCAGTCGAAAGACATGCTCCACCGAGGCCGGCATCGGCTCGATGGAAGAATAGTGAAACTCGTGGCCCCGGACGGTCTCCCCCCGCACACCGAAGCAGCAGTCGGCGAGGAACTCCGCCTGCCGGTAGCCGAGGGCGACACGACGTCGCTCCATCCGGGCCCGGACCGGAAAGACGCCGGCCATGGGAAAGAACCGCCCCTGGACATCCGCGATCCCCTCGCAGAGGTACACGAAACCGCCGCATTCACCATAGACCAGGCCTCCGACCCGGCTGAAGTCGGCTATCGCCCGGCGCATGGCGACGTTGTCCGCCAGTTGCCGGGCGTACAGTTCCGGGTAGCCGCCACCGAGATAGACGGCGTCGGTGCCCTCTGGCAACCGCTGGTCGGTGAGGGGACTGAACGGCACCAATTCGGCGCCGGCCGCGGCGAGCAGGTCGAGATTGTCCTGATAGTAGAAACAAAAAGCCGCATCCTGGGCCACCGCTACCCTGCAAGCGCTTGTTGGCCGTGGTTTCCCCGCGTCATCCACTGGTTTCCCCGCAGGTAGGGACACCCGGCAACGGGAAAGCAGCCCGTCGAGATCGACGTTTTCCTCGATCCAGGCGGCAAGACAGTCGATCCGTTCCCCATCCAGGGGGCCGTCCGCCGCGGTAAACAGGCCGAGGTGACGGGACGGCAGGGCGAGTTCGTCGTCGGATGGCAGCCAGCCGAGCACCGGCGGCAGATCCCGGCCGGTCAGCCCGGCCTCGATGAGCTGCCGGTGCCGGGCGCTGCCGACCCGATTGCAGAGCACCGCCACCACCCGCACCTGCGGCTCCAGGGAGGCGAAACCGTGCACCACCGCAGCCACCGACTCGGCACTGGAACGGGCGTCCACCACCAGGACTACCGGCAGGCCGAATTCACGGGCCAGGCCGGCGCTGCCCCCCGCCCCGCCGTCGAACAGCCCCATGACCCCCTCGATCACCACCACGTCGGCTCCGGTGGCCAGGGTGGCGAGAACGCGCCGCACCCAGGCGGAACCGCACATGGCGATGTCGAGATTGCGGGACACCCGACCGCAGACCACCGTGTGCAGACTAGGATCGATGAAGTCCGGCCCGCACTTGCCCGGCGCCACCCGCAGCCCCCGGCGCACCAGGGCGGCCATCAGCCCCAGGGTGACGGTGGTCTTGCCGCAGCCGGAATGGGTGCCGGCAATGATCATGACAGGTTTGGACATCAGTGCTCCTCCGGCGTATGTGGTCACATGGCACCCCATCCGGTCATTCGCTTCGCTCACCACCTGCGGCGTCATCAGCCCGCTTACGTAGCTCCCAGTACGCTGCGCGGGCTTCTTCCTTGCATCTGGGGCACCCTGTAACCACATACCCGGCCTGCAAGGCCGTGACTCCGGCATACGTGAGGGGTACCCCGTGATCAGTTACCCTCCGGCAGGGCGGAGAACCGATCGGGATAGAGGATGGCGGCGATGGTGACGATGCCGTCCAAGAGGCGCAGGGTGGGCCGGCTGACCTGCCGCTCGTCGATCAGGTACACCGCTCCCCGCCGCACCGCGGCAATGGCGGCAAAACCGGGCTCGGAGAGAATCTCTTCCTTCGTCACCGGGTTCATGCGGCCGACCTGGGCCAGAAAGACGTCGATCTCGTCGCCATGGGCCAGGATGCGTTCCTTGCCGTAGGCGGCAATATTGGTTCCCCGCACCGATCGTGCGTCGGCCGCCACGTTGATGCCGCCGGCAGACTCCAGGCAGAAGATCGCCATGCTCGTCGGCGCAAAGGTCTTCATCTTGCGGTGGATGGCCTCGAAATAGACCCGCTTGCGGGCCGCAACCGGAATGGCCGCGACCTTGGCCCCCACCGCGGCAAGTTCCCGCTCGAACCGCTCGATCATGGCTTCCGCCTGGGACCGGCGACCGGTGAGCGCACCGAGATCCCGCCAGTAGGCGAACATCTCGGGCACCGACCGCGGCTGTAGGGAGACCACAGTGATCCCGGCCCGCTGCAGCTTGTCGATAAAGGCGGGATACGCGCGGCTGATCATCGGCCGGACGAGAACGAGATCTGGCCGGGCGGCGATGATCCGTTCGGCATCCTCCCGGTAACTGTAGCGCTTCTTGCTCGCGACCTTGCCGGGTGGATAATCGTCGGAACGGCCGATGCCGATGATCTCCTGGTCGAGCCCGAGGGCGAAGCAGTTTTCCGTGTGGGCCGGGTACAGGGAGATGATCCGCGCAAACGGCCGCTCGAACCGGATCTTGCGGCCGTCGGCGTCGATCAGGGTGCCGGCCGTCACCGACATCGGCAAAAGCGCGACCACCAGGCACCAGACAAGAAAACGGATCCCGACCGCGGCTGATTTCACACTATGCATCATTGCACACACCCGTCGAACGAATCCCTGTCCACGACTCCATCGAAGTCGAGCCGCAACCTGCCGTCGTCGTGCCGCAACCGGACCCGCACCCCGAAAACCCGTTCGAACAACTCCGGGGTCAACACGGCATCCACCGGACCGCAGGCCGCAAGCCCCCCCCGGTGCAGGACGAGGAGCCGGTCGCAAAAGGCAGCGGCGAGATTACAGTCATGCAGGACCGCCACAACGGTCCGGCCCGCCTCGGTCACCAGTCGCCGCACACCGGACAAGATCTGCAGGGTATGCCGGATGTCCAGATTGGCGGTGGCCTCGTCCAAGAGCAGATACGGCGTATCCTGGGCCAGGGCCCGCGCCACCACCACCCGCTGCTTCTCGCCGCCGGACAGCTCGGTGATCGGCCGGTCGGCAAAGGCGGCGATATCGAGCATGACCATGGCCCGATCCACGGCCCGCCGGTCGGCGGCGGTGGGCGCGCCGAAACGCGGCAGGTACGGGTGGCGGCCCATCATCACCACCTCGCGGACGGTGAAATCGAAATCGATGCCGAATTCCTGCGGCACCAGGGCCATCCGCCGGGCGAGCGCGGCCCGGCCGTACCGGTGCACCGGCACACCGTCGAAGAGGACCTCGCCGCGGCTCGGCCGACGCAGGCCGAGAAGCAAATCCACCAACGTCGTCTTGCCGCTGCCGTTCGGGCCGATGATCCCGTGGAAGACGCCGGGCACCAGCTCCCCGCTCACCCCGTTCAGGGCGTCGATGGCGCCGTACCGATAGGCGACATCGCGAAGCTGCCACCCCCTGCTAGCCACGGAATCCTCCCCGGCGCCGAAAGAGGTAGCAGAAAAACGGCCCGCCCAAGAGGGCGGTGAGCACGCCGACCGGAACCTCGCGGGGCAACACCGCCCGGCTGACGGTATCGGCGGCCAAGAGGAGAAGGCCGCCGCCGGCCAGACATACCACGGCCAGGCGCCGGTTGTCCGGCCCGACTACGAACCGCATGAGATGCGGCACGATGAGGCCGACGAAGCCGATGATGCCGGAGACTGACACGCAGACCGCCGCCACCAGGGAGGCGGCGACCAGGAGCCGCCGCCGTACCCGGGCGGCGTCGAGGCCCAGGGATTCGGCGCTGCGGTCGCCGAGCGACAGGATGTCGAGATCGCGGCCGTAATAGAAGATCACCGCCCCGCCGACCAGCACCGCCACCAGGACGACGCCGACGTGCACCCAGGAGCGGGAGGCGAAACTGCCCATGAGCCAGAAGATGATCACCGATACCTGCTCGTCGGCCAGGTACTTCAAGAAACTGATGCCGGCCGCCAGGATGGCCCCCACGACGATGCCGGCCAAGATCAGGGTGTTGGCGTGCACACGGCCGTCGAAGGAAGCGAGCCACAACACGATGGCCAACACACCCACCGCGCCGGCAAAAGCAAAGACCGGCACCGACAGGGAGGCCACGGCGTCGATGTTGCACAGCAAGGCCACGGCGGCGCCGAAGGCGGCGCCGGTGGACACCCCCAGGGTGTAGGGATCGGCTAAGGGATTGCGCAACACCCCCTGGTAGACGACCCCGGCCAGGGCCAGGCCGCTGCCCACCAGGGCGGCACAGAGGATACGCGGCAGGCGCACGTCGAAGACCACCAGCGGAATCACCCGGTCCATGCCGGCAAGCCATTCGGGATGGCCGGCGAGGCGGGCACCGAGCACCCGAGCCACCGCAGCAGGCCCGACCGGAATGTAGCCCATACCGGTGGCGACGAGCACCCCGATGAGCCAAGCGACCAGGAGCCCACCGACTACGAGGGGGAAACGACCCTTCATAACCCGACCACACATCCCAGCACCAGCACCAACCCACCGGCCAGAAGCAGCCAGTCCAGCCGTCGGTAGCGCAGCACGAACAAGCCGGTGATGGAGACCAGAATCAGGCCGGCGGCGGCAACATCGGCCACCATCAACCAGAGGGTTCTGGTACCGGCCACCTTGTGGAACCGGTTGAGCAGCGTCCACGGTTGCCACGGCCGTTTCTCGATCCGTTCCATCACCGAGGAACCGGCGGCGAACCGGTAGGTGACCACACCGTGCGACCCGTACAGGAGCGCCACGGTGCCGTCCGGGGTGATCTTCACCACGGTGGGCGGCCGGTCCTCACCGGTCAAGGCCGCCAGCCGATCGAGGAGATTAGTCAGGGCGGTGGTGTCCATCGGCGCGGCGAGCGGCTGCGTGGTTCGGAATCGATCCAGGAAGTAGTCGAAATCCCGCCGGTGGTTGAGGGCAATGCCGGTGACACAGTAGAACACCACGAGCCCGAAACAAAACAGTCCCACCCAGCGGTGGATTTTCCGCAACCATCCTCGTATAGCCATGTCAGCGACTCACAAAAAAATACACCGCCCCGGCCGCCACCACCGCCACCACCCGAAAGGACTGGCTGTAGACGATGAGTTCCATCGCCAGGCGGGTCGGGTAGATACCGGCGTAGTACGGAAACTGGTGCCGGATCGCCCGCATGGGAGTGGAGAGCACGTTGCCGACCAGGAGGGCGAGGACCACGTCCCGCACGTCCAGGCTCGCCTGATCGAGCAAGGCGCCGGCGGCGGCCAAGCCGGCGGCGAACTCGGCGCCGACATGCAGGGCGATGATACCCATGGCCTGCGGCTTCAGCCAGGCGAGCCAGGCGAGATGGTCGGCAAGAAAGGTCTCCACCCGATGGAACACCCCGGCCCGGTTCAGGAGATAGAAGCCCGTATAAATCGGCACCGTGTACCGCAGGATCCGGCCGATGCGGCGCTGGAAGCGGCGCCAGGCCTTGGCCAGGGCCTCGGACACGGTGACGGATTCGGTCTTCGGCACCACCGACGCCGCCGGGCCGGTGGAGGTGCCGGCGAGCAGCAGCCGGCCAAGGAGCACCACCGCCAGGGTCTGCAGCAGGGCGGCGGTGAGGGTTATGCCGACGTAATAGACGGCCGCGCCACCGATGAGGGGGGCGGTGAGGAAGAAAACCGTCGGCAGGTGCAAGAAAAACCGGGGCAGGCTGTTGAACAGGTTGGCGAGCACCAGTTCCCGTTTGCCCAGACGCCCCTGGTCATAGGCCTCGGCCAGCATGGTATTGGAGGCCACGCCGGAAAAAAAGGCCATGGCGAAACTGGCGCCGGTGACGTCGGACAGCCGGCCGATCCGGATGAGTGGCCGGGCCAGCCGCGCCACCTCCCGGGTCCAGTTCAACGCCTCGATGAAGTTGCCAACCAGAATGCCCAGGGAGACGAAAAAGAGCAGGCGGCAGAGCGGCCACCCCAAGCCGCGCCACAGGTCGGCGACATCCACCGCCGGCATGACTTCATCTCCGAAGGGCGCGACGCATGGCCACCTGAAAGAGATCCCAGTCGCAGACTCCGAACAAGTTATGCCGGTCGTATCGCTGTGCCATACTTGCCTCCTCTATCGATCCATTGAAAATCCTGACGGCATGCCCCAGGAGGTCGGCCCAAAGGCACCAGGCTGTACCACCGCCGACCGCCCCCGGTCGGCGGACGA
>CAYRGZ010000047.1:0-16778 GCA_964423785.1 uncultured Desulfobulbia bacterium | reverse complement strand
GGGTTACAAAGCGTGATCTCGATGAAATCGCAGTTTTTGCGATTCCATCACAAATCATATATCCCACAAAGCGAGGAGATAGGGTTTCATATCGAGAAAGGCATCGGCCTGGGCCTCGTAGTACGCCTCTGCCTCCTCCTGGCTCTTGTCCCGCAACCGGGTAACCAGGGATGCCACCCTGGCATTGTAGAGGGGAATCAGGGTATCGAGGATCTTCATGCGCTGGCGCGGGGTGGTGCAACAGGTGCGGGCGTACCGATAGACGATCCGTACCCATGACTCCACCGGCAGGTCGAAGGGCTTGTCGTCGTCCTGGCGGGCCAGCTGCTCGATGACCGGGTAGTCCTCGGGATCGACGATGTTCTTCCAGATGGCCCCGAAATTCTGGAACCCAAGCCGGAAATAATCAATGAGCTGGCCGGCGTCGATCTCGAAGGCCGGCGGCTCGACCTCCACCGCCTCGCCAAAGGTGGGCGGGGTCTCCACCGCGGTCACCCGCCGCCAGAAATCGATCTTTTCCTCCATGAGCCGAAAGATGGTGCCCACCACCTGGCGGAACATGGGCCCCAGGTCGGCGGCCGGGTCCTTTTCGCCGTGGATCTTGGCACCGAGGCGGGCCTGGCAGATCTTGAAGCCGTCAGTAATGGCGGTGGTGGTCATCCAGATATCGACACCGAACTTGGCGATCTCGGTCTCCCACACCTCGTGGTCGAGGTAATGCTTGACGAGCGGCAGCGACAGGCCGAAATCACCGCCGATGGGCTGGCGGATGTTGACCCCGTACAGGGCCCGGGTCAGGTTGTAGGCGATGGTGTTGGTGATGGTGCCGTCGAACTTGTAGCGATTGTAGTCCGGCGCCACGAAATCGTAACCACGGAAGACCGGTTCCAGGAGATTCTTCACCCATTGGTGGGTAATGGAGCGCAAATCGGAATCGAAGACCGCCACCGCCCGGGCTTGCAGAAAGCGGGCCGCCTCGAAGATGGCCCGGAAGGCGCTGCCTTTGCCCGGCACGCCGCGATAGATGGTGGTGATGATGTCGAGGTTATACAGGTGCTGATTGACGTTCTGGGCCATCTCGCGGGTGTCGTCGGTGGAACCGCCGTCGGCGACCATTACCAGACAGCGCAGCTCCGGATAGTGGCGTTCGAGACCGCCTGCTACCTGGGTGATGATGTGGGCGATGGTATCGTCACTGTAGTAGGCCGGGATACCGACCACCACGTCGGCGGTGCCGAGCTGCTCGATCTGCTTGCGGGTATACTCCCGCAGGGCGGTGGAAAATCGGTGGGTCGTGTTCATCGTTCCTCCTTCCCGGCCGTGTGTTCCAGGATATTGGAACCACCCTCCACGAGGACGGCGGCAAAATCCATGACATTGGTACCGGTGGGCCCGCACCGCAACTGGCTGTCGATGCGGGCGAAGAAGGTGGCCGAATCGTTGGCGGCGAGATACCGGCGCGGATCGAGCCCGAGGGCGACGGCCCGCTGCCAGGCGGTCCGGTCAGCGATGGCACCGGCCGCATCGGCCAGGCCGTCGATGCCGTCGGTGCCGGCGGCCAGCACGGTGATGCCGGCCTCGTCCTCCAGGGCGATCAGGGCGCCGAGGGCGACCTCGTGGTTGCGACCGCCGCAGCCGGAACCACGCACCGTGACCGTGCTCTCGCCGCCGGCGAGCAAACACACCGGCGGGGCGAAGGGATTGGCGGTCGCCTTGATCTCGCGGGCTACGGCAACCAGAAAACGACCCAGTTCCCGGGCCTCGCCGTCGAACCTGCAAGACAGAATGTGACAGTCGATACCGTGGTCACGACAGACTGCGGCCGCTGCCTCCAGGGCGATGCGGTTGCAGCCGATGACATGATGGCTGATACCGGGCGGGCAACTGCTCGGGGTTTCGTCGATCTCGCCGGCCATGCCGCGCTCGATGACCCAATGCACCGCCGGACCGGCCGCCTCCCAGAGGCCGGCCTCCTCGAGCACCCGCCGGGCGTCGGCATAGGTCGTCGGATCGCCGAAAAAGGGACCGGAACCGATGGTGGCAAGATCGTCGCCGATGACATCGGAGATGACCAGCACCGCCCCCGGCGCCCGCACCTGGAGAGCGAGCCGGCCGCCCTTCACCAGGGACAGATGCTTGCGCACCGTGTTCACCGCTTCGATGGGTACCCCCCGGCCGAGCAGGGCGCGGGTGAGATCCTGCAGATCGGCAAGCTGCACCGGCGGCTGCGGTTTCTCCACCAGGGCCGAAGAACCGCCGGAAAGAAGATAGAGGAAAAAATCGGTCGGTTCCGGCTCGGCGAGGGCGGTCAGTAACCGCTCCGCCGCTGCCACGCTGCCCAGTCCCGGCACCGGGTGTTCGCCCACCACCACCTCGATGGGAGAAAGATCCGCACCCTGGGGCGCCACCAGCAGGCCGCCGGCGAGCCGCTCGCCCAGGATGTCGACCGCCGCCCTTCCCATGCCGACGGCTGCCTTGCCGCTCCCGAAGACAAATATCCGGCTGCCGGACGTGAGTGGCCAGGTCCGATCCCCCACCCGGATTATTCCCTCGGCATCGACGGTGAGCCGGCGGCGCACCAGGGCGCCGGGCTCCACCGCAGCGACAGCCGCTTGGTAAAGATCGCGCACGAAGGTGCGCGCCGCATCAGGCATTGTCCGCCTCCACGGCGGCGATCAGATCCTCGTAGATATCGGGAACCGAGTAGATCACCCGGTTCCAGGACGGAATGACCGTACTCTTGTGCGGCCCCTTGCTCCGCTCCCACGCCTCCCAGAGAAAGGCCCGAAACAGGGCGGCGGCCTGCTCTTCCTGGTAGCGGTCGTAGACGAGACCGTTGATTTCCGCATCGTCGGAATAGCTCTTAATGAAGAGGAGCACGTTCTGGTAGTAGGTGTGGAGCAGCATGTCGACGATCTCGTCGTTGAGAAAGTACCCGTGCGACCGCAAATAGTTGAAAAAGAACTTGGCGATGTCCACCACCATGCGGTGCAAGCCGGCATCGGCGGCGGAGAGCGGCTGGTGCTTGTGCTCGTAGTTGGCGGCCAGATCCACCTGGGCCACCTTGCGGGGCATGACCCGATGATAGACTTCGGAGAGGGTGCTGACCTCCAGCCCCCAATCGTAAGCGAAGTTGATCCCCCGAGCCAACCGCGTGGTGAAGCTGAATTCGCCGGCCAAGGGATAGCGGAAGGAACGGTGGTAGGCGAAGAATCGTTCGTTTTCCGCCAGGCCCGCTTGGTGCATGATCGTCTGCAGGGCATCGATGAAGGGCACAACGAACAACCGGGTCACCCGTCCCTTCATGCTGCGCTCACCGGACGAGATGCGGGCGTAGTACCCCTTGCAGAACTCGAAATCGTTGTTGGGATTGGCCACCGGCTCGATGAGACGGCCGAGGAGCAGTCGGTCGTAGGTGACGATGTCGCAGTCGTGCAGAGCGACGACGTCGGCCTCCTCGCGGCCCAAGATGTAGCCGAGCGCGATCCACACCGACTGGCCCTTGCCCTGCACGCCGACACTGATCTCCCGGCTGCGAATCCGGTCGAGCACCGCCTGGATACGCGGGCCATCCACCCAGACGATGCGTACCTGGCGGTCGTCGTCGGCCAGCCGTTCGAAATAGCGGCGCGCCTCGGCAAAGCGTTCCGGCTCCGGTGCGCCGCCCAGGGCGACGACCACCAAGTGCAGATAGCGGGTGGCGGCGATATCGGCGGTGATCCGGTCGAGAACGTCGGGGGTGGCAAGTTCGGAGTACAAACAGGGGAGCAGGAGGCTGATGCGCACATGGCGGCTGTAGGATTCGAGCTTTTCCTCCAGGGTCGCCAGGTACTCATCCCGGTCCAGGGCCTCGTACAGCCCGTGCAGGGTGGTGATCATGCCGTACTGGAGGAAATCGGCCATGGCGTATGTCTCCGCAAGGGGTGCACAGCAACACGGCAGGCCGGAGGCACCGCCGCTCTTTTTTTTCATCGTGACCCGGCGATCTGGGGAGTGTCAAGCACAAAGCGACACATTTCGGAATTTATGATGATCCCGTAGAAACTCGCAGTCGGTCCAGGCCCGACACGGTAATTCAACGGGTTACAAAACGTGAAATTGATGGAGGTGGTGAGCGCAGCGAATGACCGATCGCACTTTTTGCGATTCCATCAATTTATGGCGGGATGGTAGGGGAATGATAATGATAATGGGGGAATAGGGGGCTGGCCTCGGTCGGTCAGGACACGAGGGCCGGGCCGGCGATCTGCTCGCAAACCCACCGCCGCAGGGCCGGAGTCAGGGAGTGCACGCCCACGCCGGGCCGGTAGCCGTCGGCGGCCACCGCCTCCTCGAACAGATCGGCCGGCACCTCGACCTTGGCGATCTCCTCGGCCCCGGCGATGGTCCGGCGGACAAGGGTGACGGCGGGCGGCTGTTCCCAGTCGTACAAGACGAAATAGTAACTCTCCTGACCCATGCAGGAAACGAAATCATGCCCCCGAACCCAGCCGGTGCCCCACTCCAGGTACATTTCGATGGCCTTTTCCTGGGTCATCTCCCAGTCGATCTTGTTGACCAGCTCCCGATCACGCCGCAGTTCGTCCAGATTTCTCATGGCATCCTCCTTCCTGCAAATAATTATCAACTACTTAATTCCAAAGTAGGACTTTTTCAGTCCGATTGCAAGAAGTTTTCTGCCGGGAAGACGATCGCCGTGTTTTCGGGGTGCCGTTGGTGCCCGTTCTTGTCACCATCACCTGCCGTCGGCCCCGACGGCAATGGCCCCGCCTCAGGTGAAGCCGGCGCCGGCAGTACAGGCGTAGCAGTGATCGCCGGTGGCGATGGGAGTGCCCTCCGGCAGTGCATCGATATCCCGGACGTGCCGGGGACGGCCGCCCAGGGGCAGTCCGGCGGCCAGGTTGAAATCGCAATCGTAAAGGATACCGTCCCGGTTCACCGATACGAGCGTGCGGCACATCAGTCCCGCCACCGTGGTCGGGTTGAAGGCACCGGCGAGACGCTGGAGGTAACCGTCCAGATTTCCAGACTCGACGAGCCAATCGCGGAAGCGGCCCAGGGGCACGTTGGCAAAGGTGAAGAGACCGGTGAACGAAATGCCCCAACGCCGGGCGAGTTCGCGCCGGTAGCGCCGTTCCGCGGCGCATTGGTCGGCTGGCAAAAAGGCACCGGCCGGGTTGCTGACCAAAAAGAGTTCCAGGCCCGACCCTTCGATCCCGTAACCGATGTCGTTCAGGGTGCGCAACATGGCCACCGACCGCTGCCACACCCCCTTACCCCGCTGGGCATCGGCCTGATTCTCGTTGAGCGACGGAAAGGAGGCCACCAGCCCGACCCGGTAGCGTTGCAGACATGTGAGCAGCGACCGCCGGTCGTCGGCCAGGAGGCTGACGAGATTCGTGCGCCACAGGACACGCCGCACCACGCCGGCGAGTCCCGCCACCAGTTCTTCGATATCCGGCACCAGTTCCGGGGCGCCGCCGGTGATATCCGCGGTTTCGATCGCCAGCCGCTCGGCCAGGGCCACCACCTCGGCCATGGTCCGGCGATCCATGACCTCGGATCGCCGGTGCGGCCCGGCATCGACGTGACAATGGCGGCATTGCAGGTTGCACCACGCCCCGACGTTCACCTGCAGGGTATGGGTCACCCCCCGCTCGAGGGTACAACCGCTGGCCGCCAAGGCCTGGGAGAAAGGACGCACGCTCATAGGGAAAGCTTGGCGCAACGGTTCCGCATCATGACGCCGTGCACCAGAGAAGCACCGCCGCGAATGGCGCAGGCAACGTGGATGGCCTCGGTCATCTCCGCCTTGTTGGAACCCTGTTCCAGGCAGGCGGTGGTGAAGGCGTCGATACAGTACGGACACTGGACGGCGTGCGCCACGGCCAGGGCGATGAGGGCCTTCTCGCGGGCGGTCAGTTCTCCTTCGGCGAAAACCGCGTCGTAGTAGTCGAAAAACTTCTGGGCCAATTCGGGGGCCTCCTCGCCGATCTCGCTGAACTTGGGCAGATCGGCGGGCTGGTAATAGGTTTCCATCGCAAGCCTCCTTTGGTATAGTCTGCCTTTTTGCCGCACCGCGGCATCACCGGCGGTCCGCCGGCAACGGCAGCCGCCTCCTCGGCACCGGCCTCGCGGCGCCTCGTCACAACCGCGTTTACGACTGGTGGGAAAACGAAAGAAAACCAGAAAACGGGCCGACCGGCAAGGACGCGGCCGGCTGGCGACCATCAACGACCTCGATTTCGGCGGGACCGGCACACGGCGCTCCCCCCGCTTCGCCGACCTGGTGGGCGACTACCTGGACGGCACCACTCTGGTCCCCAAGAATGAGGATCTCGCCCCGGCTCGGGTGTGCCGGCGGCCCGTCGCCGCCCTGGACCTGCACGGCAAAACTGCGGTCGAGGCCCAGCTGGCGGTGGAGAGCTTTTTGCTCACCCACCGGCGGCTGCGCAGCCCGGCGGTGCGCATCGTCACCGGCAAGGGGTTGCACTCGCCCGACCGGCCGGTCTTGAAGGAGATGATGGATGCCTACCTGCGCCTGCTCGACCGGCAGGGAGAGATCGTTTCCTTCCACTGGGAGGGAGACGACTGGGAAGAGGCCGGCGCCGTCATCGTCGTTCTGGACGATGGCGGCTGCCGGCCGCACGACACCGGTCAGTAGGGCCAGAACTGGTAGCGCGGCGCCTTCTCGTATACCTGTTGGCGCAGGGCCTGGATCTTGTTCTCGATCTCGATGCGTTTTTCGCGGTCGATCTTCGGCTGACGCAGGATCTCGGCGTAGTCGAACATGAGGTCGTGGAGCTGTTTGCGCAGCTCCTTGGTTTCGTCCAGGAATTTCTGCACCGCCTCGTGGCCGATGTAACCGCTCATGCCAAGGCCGCGGATCATACCAGGCCCCATACCGAAACGCATCATGCCGAGCCCCATCATGTAACCGGGGCCGTACCCGTAGCCGCCGTACGGCGCGGCCGCGGCCCCCGGATAGCCCATCGGCATGGTCATGCCCGGCATCCCCATGCCGTAAACGGGCCGGGCCATGGGCTGATACGGAATGGGAGCGCCGGGTCCCATCATCCAGCCCATCATCGGACCGCCCATCATGGCGGCGGGATCTGCGCCGGCAGGCGGCATATCGTCGGCGGCGAAGACCGGCGCGGCGGCCAACAGGCTGACAGCGATCAGGACGACGATGGTTCTCATGGTAACCTCCTTTGGTTATTGGGTCCTGGGTTTGTCAGGAACCGTCCGATATGGTTCACTCATAATCGAACGGTCCCCTTCGCGTATCTGGCGCACGAACGCTCACGGAGTACGATTCCATCAAAAATCCTTGCACGAAACGGCTCGCTTGTAAAGCGCATTTCCCGCGTTTCTCTCAGTATGTCGACCGAGAAAGAGACACTCCAGCACCGGCTGCTCGCCTGGTTCGCCGTCAACCAGCGTCCACTACCCTGGCGCGAAACCTACGACCCGTACCAGGTGTGGATCGCCGAAATCATGGGCCAGCAGACCCAGATGGGGCGAGTGGTGGCATACTTCCGCCGCTGGCTGGCCGCTTTCCCGGACGTCGCCACCCTGGCCGCGGCCGACGAGGAGCGGGTCTTCAAGCTCTGGGAGGGCCTGGGCTACTATAACCGGGCCAGGAACATCCTTTCTTGCGCCCGCATCCTGGCAAGCGAGTACGATGGCCGCCTGCCCGCCGATCGGGATATCTTGCGGACGCTTCCCGGCATCGGCGACTATACGGCCAACGCCATTGCCAGCATCGCCTTCAACCAGGACTATCCGGTGATCGACGCCAACGTCCGCCGTCTCTTCGCCCGCCTGTTCGATATCGGCACGCCGCCAGCCCAGGCCCGCTCTTTCATCGAGGCCCAGGCCGCGGCCCTGCTACCCGCCGGCCGGGCGCGCCACTTCAACCAGGCGTTGATGGAACTCGGGGCCCTCGTCTGCACGCCGCGCAATCCCGCCTGCCACCACTGTCCCCTGGCCCGGTTCTGCGAGGCACACCAGCAGGGAACCGTAGCCCTGCGGCCGGTATCACCGGGACGGGTGAAGACCGTGGCCATCGTCATGGCCACCGGCATCATCGTCGCCCGTGGCCGGATCTTCATCCAAAAACGGTTGGCCACCGACGTCTGGGGCAACCTGTGGGAATTTCCCGGCGGCCGGCTCCTGGACGGCGAAGACCCGGCCGCGGCCCTGCACCGGGAGGTGGCCGAGGAGACCGGCTTTCGCCTCCGGGGCGTGCAGGAACTCGCCACGGTACGCCACAGCTACACGATCTACCGGGTCACGCTGCACGGCTTCGGCGCCCTCTTGGCCGACGACCGTCTGGAGCCGCCCCACCTGACCGCGGCCCAGGAGTACCGCTGGGTGCGGCCGGCGGAACTGGCCGACTACGCCTTCCCTGCCGGCCACCGGAAGATCATCGCCGGTCTGGACCACGATCCCCGTTTCAAGGATCTGCTGCGTCAATCGCGGCAAGAAAAACGCCGATAGTGTCGACGGTCACTCGCCGATGATCTTCACCAGCACACGCTTGCGGCGCCGGCCGTCGAACTCGCCGTAGAAGATCTGCTCCCAGGGGCCGAAGTCCAGCCGGCCGCCGGTAACTGCCACCACCACCTCGCGGCCCATCACCTGGCGTTTCAGATGGGCATCGGCGTTGTCCTCGTAGCTGTTGTGCCGGTACTGGGAGACCGGCTCGTGGGGAGCAAGCTTCTCCAGCCACACCTCGTAGTCGTGGTGCAGACCGGACTCGTCGTCGTTGATGAAGACCGAGGCGGTGATGTGCATGGCGTTGCAGAGGAGAAGCCCCTCGGTGATGCCGCTCTCGGCCAGGCACTGCTCCACCTGGGGCGTGATGTTGATGAATCCCCGCCGACTCGGCACCTCGAACCACAATTCCTTGCGATAGCTTTTCATCGGCTCCGACCTCTATTCGTATCGTTCTTTTCGTATCGTTCTTTCGACAATCAGATGTCATTCTGCGGTCCTCACCCACCGCCAACGCGCCACAGCGGCAGACGAATGACGAAAACAGCGCCGCCGGCCGCCGCCGGCCGCGCTTCGATACAACCACCGTGGCGACAGACGATCTTTTTGCAGGTAGCCAGACCGATCCCGCAGCCAGACCTTTCGGTATGCAGCCGGGTAAAGGGCAGGAAGATCCGCTGCCGGTCCTCCTCCCGGATGCCGATACCGTTGTCCTCCACCACGATCTCGCAGAAATCGTCGTCCACCGTCCGGCTCCAGACCCGCACATGGGGCGGCACATCCTGCCGGCGGTATTTCAGCGCATTGGCCACGAGGTTCAGAAACAACTGCCAGATCTGGACGGGATCGCCGCACAGGGTATGGAGACAGCGGGTCTCCACTCGGCCGCCGCTGGCGGCAAGGCGCGGCTCCAGATGCTCCACCACGTCCTGGAGGATATGGGCCAATTCCACCGGTTTGGCGACCGTCTTGCCGCTATCGAGGCGTGCCAGTTGCAGGACACTCTCCACCAAGGCATGCATGCGGCCGACCGCCTTGTCGATCCCCTTGAGATAGCGCCGACCCCGCTCGTCGAGCCGATCGCCGTAGCCGGACGTCAGCTTGTGGGCAAAGGCCTCGATCAGCACCAGCGGTTCGCGCAGGTCGTGGGAGACCACGTGGGCGAATTGTTCGAGTTCCTCGTTGGCGGTCCGCAGCCGCTGGGTGAGCCGTTCCAGTTCCTCCTCCCGCTCACTGCGGACCGCCACCTCGGCCCGGAGCTGTTCGTTCATCCGCCGCAACTCCCGGGTCTGCTCGTCCACCAACTCAGCGAGACGCAGATGGTGGCGTTCCAATTCTTCCTCGGCCAACTTGAGACGGGTGATATCGGAGAGCACCCCGTCGGCGAGACGCATCCCCTTGTCCTCGTAGACCCGACCGCTACGCTCCTGGATCCAGATCCAACGCTCGTCCCGCCGCCGGAACCGGTAGCAGCAGTCGATGGGCTGCCCCTGGAGAAAAAGCTCCTCGAACAATCGGCCGACCTCGGCATTGTCCGACTCGTAAATGCGGGAAAGCCAGAAGGAGCGGCCGCCGCGGACAATCTCCTCGACGGAAAAACCGGTGAGCCGTTCGACGTTGGGACTGATATAGACGATCCGACCGTCGACGGTGGAGCGCCAGATGACGTCGGGAACGTTCTCCACCAGGGTACGGTACTGCTCCTCGCGGCATTGCAGGCGGCGTTCGTACGCCCGTTTCTCGGTAACATCCTGAAAAATGAGGATACCGCCGCCGGGCAGGCCGTTGATCTCGCCGAGAAAGGTACCGCAGATGACGAGCAGCCGTTGCCGGCCGCCGATCTCGAGTTCGACCTCGAGGTCAGTGAACGATCGGCGGCTGCCGATGGCCGTCGTCAGATCGTGGGAATCGCAAACTGCAGCGCCGAGCACGGCACAGGCAGGAACACCGAGGAGCTCGGCCCGTTCGACCCTGAAGAAGTCACAAAAGGCCTGGTTGGCGTCGATGATCGCGAGCTCCCCATCGACGACCAGAGCCGGCTCCCGCATTCGGTTGAAGACGGTGTGGTAGCGACGGCGTTCGCGCAAGGAGGAGAGCTTGGCCTCCCGGAGTCGGCGCCGGAGCACAGCGGTCTCCAGATCGAGCCAGCGACCGGCCAGGGCCCGGTGCAGTCGGGCGAAGAAACCGTCCACCTCCGCTGCCGCCGGTCCGCCGGCCACGGTGCCCTCCCGCCAGACGGAATGCAGCAAATCGACGAGCAACAAGAAGAATTCGAGATCGCCACGCCCGTGAAACCGTTCGGCGATGGCGCCACCGACAATTTCTGGCGGTCCCGGCGGGATGGTGATGGGCGGCTGGCAGGAAAACGATCCCGGAACGATATCGGCAAGGTGACCGGCGACCTCCTCCACCACCTCGGTCCAGGGCTGCATGAGGTCGTCGTCGAGCCCGAGGCCGGCGCCCACCGCCTCGGACCAGAAACGGCGCACGAGGACCGCCGGATCATCCGGCCATCCTGCACGCGCGGCGAGGTGTTCAGCCATGCCTCTTCCTTTGCCGTTCCCGGAAGACGATGACCAGCGGTGATCGGCCGAGGCCTAGCTCTTCCCGGAAGGTGTTGACCAGAAAACGGTGGTAGGAGAAATGAATCCCATCGGGATAGTTGCAAAACACGACGAAGGTGGGCGGTTTGGTGCCCATCTGGGTCGTGTAGTATAGTTTCACCCTCTTCCCCTTATATAACGGCGGCGAGTGCGACTCAACCGCTTTTTGCAGGACGCGATTCAGCCGGTTGGTGGGGAACCGGCGGGTGTACTGATCGTACACCTCGTGAATCAAGGGCCAGAGCCGCGCAAGACCGTGACCGGTACGGGCGGAGACGTGCAGGATCGGCGCATAGGCGATGAAACGGGTCGCCCGGCGCACCTCGTCGAGCAGGCGTTTCTGCCGTCGGGGGTCGTCTTTCACCAGGTCCCACTTGTTGAGCAGAACCAGGCAGGCGCGCCCCCGCTCGACGGCGTAGCCTATCACCTTGGTGTCCTGATCGGTGATACCCTCGGCGGCGTCGATGAGCAGCAGGCTGACGTCGCAACGTTCCATGGCGGCCAGGGCCCGAACCACCGAGTACTTCTCGATCGCTTCCCGCACCTTACCCTTGCGCCGGATGCCGGCGGTATCGATGAGGAGGTAATGGCGGTCGTCGCGGGTCAGGAGGGAATCCACCGCGTCGCGGGTGGTACCGGGAATGTCGGAAACCACCATCCGCTCCTCCCCGAGCAGGCGGTTGATGAGCGACGACTTGCCGACGTTCGGCCGGCCGATGCAGGCGATGGCGATGGTATCCTGGGGCAGGGCTTCGCCCTGCACCGGCACCGCCGCATGGTTGCAGAACTCGGCCAGAAAGGTCTTGATCCCGTAGCCGTGCGCCGCCGACACCGGCCAGATGTGCTCAAAACCGAGTTCGTAGAAGGGAGCCAGCGCCTCGGCCTCCAGCTCCGCCCCGTCCACCTTGTTGACCAGGCAAAAAACCGGTTTCGCCGAGCGGCGCAACAAACCGGCGATCTCGGCGTCCTCGGCGGTGAGCCCCTCGCGGCCATCGACCACGAAGAGAATGACGTCGGCCTCCTCCATGGCCTCGAGGCTCTGGCGGCGAATGAGGGCGGCCATGGAATCCTGGGGATCGGTCTCCACCCCGCCGGTGTCTACCAGCATGAACATGCGTCCGTGCCAGACGACCCGCTCGTAATGCCGGTCTCGGGTAACGCCCGGGGTGGCATCGACGATGGCCTTCTTCGTCTTGGTCAGGCGGTTGAACAGGGAAGACTTGCCGACGTTCGGCCGGCCCACCAGGGCGACGAGTAAACATTGGCGCTGCTTCATGACCACTCCTTATTTTTTACGACTCCTACGATTCTCGCGACGAGCAGGGTGAGCTTGGGGAAACATCCGGCCAGTTCTTCCGTCAGCAGTTCCTCGAGCAGGGCCACCCCCCTGGGAATGTACGGCAAGAAGCCCGGCTTGTGGCGCTGGTGACCGAGAAAGGCGAAGGCGCCGAGCACCTGCAGGTTGCGCTGCAGGGCAAGGAGAAAGAATCCCCGGCGCCACTGGTGCCGGTCGAGGGGGACGCGCTCGGCCAAGGCGTCGATGGCCGCCTCGAGGAGTTGCCGGCGCAACGACCGGTCAAGACCAGCGTACGGGTCGCGCACCAAGGCGGCGAGGTCGTAGCCCGGTGGTCCCAGCCGGCCGGCCTGGAAATCGATGACCCACAGCCCGCCGTTTTCCGTCACCATGATATTCCGGGACTGGAAATCCCGGTGCAGAAAGAAGTCGCCGGCCAGGGCCGCGCACGAATCGGCCAGTTCCTCGAATTCCGCCTCGATACCGGCCGGTGGGGCCAGTTCGAGCAGCCTCCGAACAAAGGCGTCCAGAAAGTAGTACGATTCGCGTTCGAGCATCACGGCCCGGTCGTACCGGCGTCCCTGATGACAGAAGACTGCGGCCATGCCCGGTGCCGCGTGTACCTGCATGTGGATGAGAATATCGATCAGCCGCTGATAGCAGGCCTCTATCTCGGGGCGGCTGCGGCCCGGCTGCTGGAGCCAATCGGCGAGATGCATATCGCCCAGGTCTTCGAAGACCACAAGCCCAGAGTCTGGGTCGGCGCCGACAATGGCAGGAACCGGCACCCCGCAAGCCCGGAGATGGCGACCGATCTCCACGGTGGAGCGGACCTCGGCCAGCCGGGCAGGACTGCGGTCGGCCGGCAACACCGCAACCAGGCGCTCGCCGGCCGCGGTGCGCAGCCGGAAGAACCGCCGGCTCGAGCCATCGCCGGCCAGGACGACCGGCGGCGTATCCAGGGAGATGCCCAGCCGGTCGAGCAAGGATTCCAGCTCGGTAACGGTGTGGGCGATGGATTGCGACATGACGCTCATCCAACCGGACTCACGATCCGATCCTCCACCACGCTGCCCGCCGCCACCTGGGTGCCGGGCAGCAGGATGCAGCGGCGCAGCACCGCACCTGGCCCCACCCGGCATCCCGCCCCAACCACGGCCCACCGGTCGATGACCACGTCGGCGGCAACTTCGGCATCAGCATCGATCCAGGCCGCCGACGCATCGCCGGCCAGCCGGTCGTGCAGGGCCAGCAGCGCCGCCTCGGTACCGATATCGCACCAGTGATGTCCCCGCACCACCAGGCCCTGCACCGGCACCCCGGCGGCGATGAGCTGCCGATAGAAATCGATGACATCGAGCGGTACGGTGTCCGGCAACCGGACAAGTACCCTGGGATCGAGGAGGTGGATGCCGGTGAAGGCGAGACAGCCCGGTCCGCCGCCATCGAAAGACCGGACCCGGCCGTCATCGTCAACCACCACCTTGTTGTACGGCGGCTGATCGTGGAGCACGAGGGAGACCGGCGCATCATTCCGCAGGTGACGGACGACGAGGCCGGCCAGATCGATATCGTGGACGATATCAGCGTTGGTGACCACCAGACAATCGCCGCCGAAATGTTGCCGGGCCCGGGCCAGAGCGCCGCCGGTGCCGAGCAATTCCTCTTCTTCCTGGAGAACGATGCCGGGCCGGTCGACCAAGGCGGCCCGCACCAGGTGGCGAAGATGATGGCAGTTGACCACCACCGGCGCGGGCCGTAACGGTTGCAGGCCGTCAAGGACCCGGAAGAGCACCGGCTTACCGGCAACCGGGAACAGCGGTTTGGGCAGGACAGTGGTATGGGGCAGCAGCCGGGTGCCGAGCCCGGCCGCCAAAATCATCGCCTGGACGGCCGGCATCGGCATTGTTCCCAATCGAGACCGTCGCCGGCGGCGACGATACCGACCACGGCGATGCCCGCATCATCGGCCGCCGCCACCATTGCCGGCCGATCAAAAAGCAGGGCCTGGCCCGCCTCCACCGCCAGCACCCGGCCCCCCACCTCGCGCATGGTTTCGATGGTGGTCAGGCCGATGGCCGGCAGGTCGAAGCGGAAGTCCTGGCATGGTTTCTTCACCTTGACCACCACCACCCGCTCCCGACCGAGACTGCCGCCGCGCCGGATGGCGGCGTCGGTCCCCTCGATGGCCTCGACGGCCAGGACGGTGCGGTCGCGCACCACCACGGTCTGGCCGATATCGAGATCCCCCACCGCCCGGGCCATCCGCCAACCGAACTCGATATCCTGCCACTCGTCCTCGTTTGGTTGATGGCGGCCGAGAATACCGGCCGGAAAGAGCAAGTCGCGCAGGTAGAGAGTCGATTCCCGTACTGTGATTCCCTCACCCTCCAGGACATCGGCAAAGGCGCGCAAGATGGCATCGTCCTGCTTGGCCGGCAACTTGCGCCACAAACTCAATGCCTTGAGGTCGGGCCGGATATCACGGAAGATTCGAGTCTTGGTGATGGTGCCGAGCAGAACGGCCTCGCGCACCGCCTCCCGTCGCAGGTACTTGACGATCTTGCCAAGCTGGCCCAGATGCACCCAGTAGAGGGCATCGGCCGCCTCGGCGATGGCCGGCGTCGTCTCGCCCCGGTGGGCGACCACCACCACCCGGCGGCCCTGGCGGCGCGCCTCGCGGGCGAACAAACAGGGAAACTGGCCGCCGCCGGCAATGATGCCAATGGGCTCACTCGTCCTCGCCATACCGAATGACACTGCGGGAGGTTTCCCGGAAGAACTGCACCAGACGGGCCACCGCCTCGCAATCGGGAAACTGGCTTTCGGCCTTGGCCAGGGCGTCCTGGAGGAGGAGATCCGGGGCCTTGAAGATGATCTGGAAAGCCTTCTCCAGTCGCCGGATGGTGTCGCGGTCGAAACCGGCCCGCCGCAGGCCGATGCGGTTTATGCCGGACACCCGCATACGGTTACGGATGCCAGCCACGATGATGTAGGGCGGCACGTCCTTGCTGATCCCCGACATGCCGCCGATGTAGGCGAACTCGCCGATCCGGGAGAACTGGTGCACCGCCACCAAGCCGCCGATGGTGGCCTTGCGGCCCACCTGGACATGGCCGCCCAGGGTGGCGGCGTTGGCCATGATCACCTGGTCGTCGATCCGGCAGTCGTGGGCCACGTGGGTGTAGGCCATGAGCAGGCAGCCGTTGCCGATGGTGGTGACCCCGCCCCCCTTGGGGGTACCGCGGTGGATGGAGGCGTATTCCCGGATCTGGTTGTCGTCGCCGATGACCACTCGGGTCGGTTCGTTCTTGTAATGGATATCCTGGGGCGGCGCGCCGACGCTGGCAAAGGAGCCGATCAGGTTACGGGCGCCGATGGTGGTATGACCGCTGATGACCGCATGGGGCATAATCTCGCAGTCGGCACCAATGCGGACATTGGCACCGATGACCGCATACGCCCCCACCCGGACGGTGGAATCGAGTTCGGCCCCAGGCTCGATGATGGCGGTGGGATGGATGTTCATGTACGAGTTCCTCGAGGGTTTTCCAGTGGCCGGGCGGCCGGCGGCTCCCGGCGGCACATGACAAGTGGAATTGAGGATGGCGGGCTGGGAATACCGGTCGCCGCCTCAACCGAAGGTCGCCATGAGTTCCGCCTCGCAGGCGACGGCGCCGTCGACCAGGGTCCGGCCCGCCATCTTCCAGATCTTGCCCTTCCGGCGGGCGAGTTCGAGCTCGAAGACCAGTTGGTCCCCCGGCACCACCTTGCGCCGGAACCGGACCTTGTCGATGCCGGCGAAGTAGACCAGCCGGCCGCCGAGGGCCTCCGGCTCACTCAGATAGGCAAGGATCGCCCCCACCTGGGCCATGCCCTCGAGGAGCAACACCCCCGGCATGATGGGCTCGCCGGGGAAATGGCCCTGGAAGAAAGGTTCGTTGACGGTGACGTTCTTGATGCCGCTGATCCGTTCGCCGGCCACGTAATCGGTGATCCGGTCCACCATAAGGAAGGGATAGCGGTGCGGCAACAGATCGAGGATGCCCTTGATGTCGATGCTGTTCATTGGCTGTGCTCTCCGCAAATATCAGGATCGTCGAGGGGCCACGATGGACTGCCTTCCCCCGGCGCCACGCGCCCCTGCCGTATGTGGTCACAGGGCACCCCATCTGCGGTGTCATCGGCACGCTTGCGTAGCTCCCAGTACGCGGCGCGTGCCTCTTCCTTGCATCTGGGGCGCCCTGTAACCACATACCCGGTCTGCAAGGCGGCGACTTCGGCATACGCAGGGGCAACCCCGTGACCAGTTACCCCCTGCCGGCATGGTGCGCCATTATACAAATTTTGTCGGCAAAAACGAGGGCTATTTCTCGCCT
>CAYRGZ010000046.1:0-16888 GCA_964423785.1 uncultured Desulfobulbia bacterium | reverse complement strand
GTGTCTCGCCTTGCACCTGGATCCGTGCGCACGAACGATCACGGATCCAGGTTGCATTCCCCGCTTCCATAGTCTAATGTGGCCCTGCAATGTTGGAATCCAGGCAACAAGATACAGCGGCGCCTCGGCGGGGGCTCGTGGTCGCCGGCCTGCGGGGCGGGTCGGGCAAGAGCGTTGTCGCCGTCGGCCTTGTCGCCGCCCTGGCGGCCGCCGGCCAAACGGTGACGCCGTTCAAGAAGGGGCCGGACTATATCGATGCCGGCTGGTTGTCCCTGGCCGCCGGCCGTCCCTGCTACAATCTCGATCCCTTCCTCATGGAGCCGACGGTCATCCGGCGCTCCTTTCGCGAGCATGCCTCCGGCATGGCCGTGGTCGAGGGCAACCGCGGCCTATTCGACGGTGTCGATGCGGCCGGTACCTGTTCCACCGCCGAGCTCGCTAAGCTCCTCGATCTGCCGGTGCTGCTGGTGGTGGATTGCACCAAAACCACCCGCACGGTGGCCGCCCTGGTTCTCGGCTGCCGGACCCTGGACCCGGCGGTACGCATCATCGGCGTGGTGGCCAACCGGCTCGGTACCACCCGCCAGCGCAAGATCATCGCCGCGGCGTTGCAGGAATATACCGACGTGCCGTTTCTGGGCGGGTTGCCGCGCTTGGTTCGGGAGCCGTTTCCCATGCGCCATCTCGGGGTGACCCCCTTCCAGGAGCATGGCAATGCCACCGAGGCGGTCGCCGACCTCGCCGCCCTGGTCAGCGAGCATCTGGATCTGGAACGGCTGCTGGCCCTGGCCGCCCCACTGCAGCCGTCGGCCGACCCTGTTTCCCCTTCAGCGGTATCTGCCGGTGCAGTGCGGATCGGCATCATGCGCGACGCCGCCTTCCAGTTCTATTATCCCGACAACCTGGAGGCCCTGGAGCGGGCCGGGGCCGAGCTGGTGCCCATCGACGCCTTGCGGGATTCCGACCTGCCCGCCATCGACGGCCTGTATATCGGCGGTGGCTTCCCGGAGACCAGCATCGGAGCCCTGGCCGCCAACCGGTCGTTGCGCGAGGCGGTACGCCGGGCCGCCGAGGCCGGCATGCCGATCTACGCCGAGTGCGGCGGCCTCATTTATCTGGGCCGGTCGTTGCTGGTGGACGGCCAAGAATATCCCCTTGCCGGTGTCTTCCCGGTCAGCTTCGACATCGCCCGTCGGCCCCAGGCACACGGGTACACGGTGTTGCGTGTCGAGGACGACAACCCCTTTTATTCGGCCGGAACCACCATTCGCGGGCATGAGTTCCGTTACAGCCGGATACGCTCCTGGGATGGCGACACCGATCGGCTCGCCTTGCGGATGGAACGGGGCGTGGGGTTCACCGACGGCCGTGACGGTCTCGTCTATAACAACGTTCTGGCCCTCTACACCCACGTGCACGCCCTGGCGACGCCCGAGTGGGCCCCGGCCTTGGTGTCCCGGGCTCGGAAGTATCGTATGACGACACAGGTGATCACATGAACAAGAAAAAACAAACGAAACGGCGGCGCCGGGAGCTGGTGGCCCAGCAATCGGAAACCGCCATGATCGGCGCCATCCTGGACGGCAGTCCCGAGGCGGTGGGGGTGGCGGTCATCCGGCTCGACTGCGGCTGCCGCAAGATGGCGGCCGTGGACAAGGAAGGCGAGCCGGCCTCCAAGATCATCATGTACCGCGATTCGGCCACCTCGATCTGCGACCGGTGCAAGGCGGACGATGGCGCGTTTTCCCGGGTGCGGGAGGAGTTCATTCACTGGCAGGAACCGGCCCCCGACGAGGAGACCAAGCGGCGCATCGTCCGCAAGGTGCTCGGCACCCACGCCGTCTGAAGCCGCCGTCGGTGTCTGCGTACTTTTTTTGTTGACAAAAAAAAGGTGGTGCATTAGAGGATTGTCAATTCGGTGAGCCGCTTGAGGGCGGCTTTGCCGGATGGGTCTTCGCAGGATGCGATTTGCCGGTTGTGAGTGATTGTGTCACGCCAGAAACGAGGATTTTTGTTCGAGATCAAGGAGTGCGAAAAAAATAACCGCAGGCATATGGGTGATATTCCGAAGGATTATTTTTTAGCATGACGCGGAGATCGGACAAAAAGACCGTTTGTGGCTGAACAGGAGACTGGCAACGACCTTTTTTAACCCTTATAGCATGGAGGATTGAATCATGTGGCAGATCGAAGTTGACAAAGATAAGTGTGTCGGCGACGAGGAGTGCGTGAACGCCTGCCCGGCGGAAGTGTACGAAATGGTCGACGGCAAGGCCGAACCGGTCAACGCTGACGAGTGTCTCGGTTGCGAGACCTGCGTCGAAGTCTGCCCCGAGGGCGCCATCACGGTCACCGAAGTCTGATCCGACTCGGTGCGTGTTGCCAAGGGCGGGCCTGTCTCCTTGCGAGGGGACGGGCCTTTCTTGTTTGAAGTCCGTTGCAGTGCCTGTCTCTCGCTGTAACGGGCTGTCGTGGTATGTCCGACGAAGGCAAAAAAAGAAGGCTGGTACCCGCCGTCCCTGCCGGCGTGCACCTGGTGGCCGCCGCCCTGGTATGGAGCACGGTGGGCGTCATGCTCTGCGCGCGGGGCGTTCTCATGCTGCGGCCGGTGCACGGTTATCTCTGGGGCGTGTTGGCCCTGGCTGTGGGCACGGCCAAGGCCCTGTTCGTTCTCGACCGGACCGCCCGCCGCAACATTGCCCGCATCAAGGGGTTCGGGGGCAAGACCTGTATCGGCGCGGTCTATTCCTGGAAGACTTGGCTGCTCGTCTTGGCGATGATCGGTGGTGGTTGGCTGTTGCGCCATTCCCGGTTGCCCGCGGAACTGGTGGGCTCGCTGTACGTCGGCGTCGGCTGGGCTCTGCTGGTGGCCAGCCGGCTCGTCTGGTTCGAGGTTTTTTCATGAAAGTTCCGTGCACCGCTGTCGGCCGGAAGGATGTTCGTGCTGCATTGTGCCCATCCCATCTGGACATGGGTGATGGGTCGAGGAAATCATGGCCTTCAACCGGGTGGAGATAGACCTCGGCGCCTTGCGGCACAATTATCGGACTCTGGCCGCCATGCTGCCGCCGGGGGTGAGCATCCTGGCCATGGTCAAGTCCGAGGCCTACGGGCATGGCCTGGAGCCGTGTGCCCGCGCCCTGGCCGATGCCGGCGCCCAGGCCTTCGGAGTGGCCGAGGTAGAGGAAGGCATCCGGCTGCGTCGGGCCGGGGTGTCCGGCGATATTCTCGTCACCCTGGGGCTGGCGCCGGACGACGATCCGGCGGATCTGGTGCGGTACGATCTGCAGCCGGTGATTTTCGATGTGGCCGACGTCGAACGTCTGGCAACGGCCGCCGGCCGAAACACGGTGGCGGTGCACGTCAAGGTCGATGTCGGTATGGGGCGGTTCGGGGTGATGCCCAATGGGGCCCGCGAGCTGGTGAGCGCCGTGAGCCGCGCCGCCAATCTGCGGATCGCGGGGCTTATGGCCCATTTCCCGCTCGCCGATGAAGATTCCCGGTGCACCATGCGCCATCTCGAAACCTTCCGGGCCGTGGTCGAGCCGTTGCGGCGGCTGGCCGGCGAGGCTTGCCGGTTGCACATTGCCAATTCCGCCGCCATGCTGGACCGCCTGGGGGTGGATTTCGATTGGGTCCGGCCGGGGATCGCCCTCTACGGTGGCGGCCCGCCGGCGGCGGGTACTTTGGGTCTGCGGCCGGTGATGGCCATGAAGAGTTCCGTGGTGCAGGTGAAGAGTGTGCCGGCCGGCACCGGTATCAGTTACGGCCATTCCTTCGTCACCGACCGGCCGTCGCGCATCGCCGTCTTGCCGGTGGGCTACGACGACGGCTACCTCCGGCGCCTGTCCAACCGGGGCCAGGTGCTCATCCGCGGCCAACGGTTCAATCTCGTGGGCACCATATGCATGAACGCCTGCATGGCCGACGTCACCGAGGCACCGGCGGTGCGCGCTGGCGACGAGGTGGTGTTTCTGGGCCGCCAGGGCGAGGAGATGATCACGGCCGACGAGATCGCCCGCTGGTCGGATACCATCAGTTACGAAATCTTTTGTCTTCTCGGCAGCCGTAACCGACGGGTGTACGTTGAGGACGACGAGGCAACAGAAAGGCCATCATGATCAAGCAACGACTGAAGAAACTCCTGGACGATTGTTTCGCCGCCGGGGTGGAGCAGGGCTACTGGACGGCCGATGCCGCCGGCCAGTACGCGCTCGAGGAACCGAAGCAAAAGGCCCACGGCGATTTCGCCACCAACATGGCCATGGTCATCGCCGGCTTGGCCCGCAAGAAGGACCCGGCCGTGCGGCTGAACCCGCGCGATATTGCCGAACGGTTGGCAGAACTTTTGCGGGAACGGGCCGATATGCTGGCCTCGGTCACCGTCGCCGGCCCCGGTTTTGTCAATATGGTCCTGGCCGCCGGTGTCTGGCAGGGGGTGCTGCCGGAGATCTGCCGGCAGGATACGGAGTTCGGCCGTAGCGCCCTAGGCGGCGGCCGGCGGGTGCTGGTGGAGTTCGTCAGTGCCAACCCCACCGGGCCGCTTTCCGTGGGCCACGGCCGGCAGGCGGTGCTCGGCGATTGCATCGCCCGCCTGCTCGAGGCCACCGGCCACGATGTCACCCGGGAGTATTACTTCAACGATGCCGGCCGCCAGATGCGGGTGCTGGGCGAGTCCACCCGGGCCCGCTACCTGGAACTGCTCGGCCGTCCGGCCGACTTTCCCGAGGACGGCTACCAGGGTGAGTACATCTACGACATCGCCCGCGCCCTCATCGACGAGCACGGCGACAGGCTCGCCGACGAGTCCGACGTGGCGCCGTTCACCGCCAAGGCGGTGGAGATGATCTTCGCCGACATCCGCGCTACCCTGGAACGGTTGGGCATTGTCTTTGATTCCTATTACAATGAACACTCGCTCTACGAGCGCGGTCTGGTGGATGAGGTGGTGGAACTGTTGCGCGAGCAAGGGCTCGTGTACGAAAAAGACGGCGCCACCTGGTTCGCCACCAGCCGTCTGGGGCTCGAAAAGGACCGGGTGATCATCAAGTCCACCGGCGAGCCGACCTACCGGCTGCCGGATATCGCCTACCATCGAGAAAAATTCCGACGCGGCTTCGATTGGATGGTGGACATCTTCGGCGCCGATCACATCGCCACCGTGCCCGACGTGCTGGCCGGCGTCGAGGCGCTGGGTTACGATAAGTCCAAGGTCACCGTGGTCCTGCACCAGTTCGTGACCCTGATGCGGGAGGGGCGTCAGGTGAAGATGTCTACCCGCAAGGCCAATTTCGTCACCGTGGACGAACTCGTCGACGAGGTGGGGACCGATGTTGTCCGGTTCTTCTTCCTCATGCGCAAGGCGGACAGCCAGCTCGAGTTCGACCTCGATCTTGCCGCCAGCCAGAGTCAGGAGAACCCGGTCTATTACGTCCAGTACGCCCACGCCCGGCTCTGTTCCATCGACAAGCAGGCCGCCGCCCAGGGAGTCGAATACGGCGAGGCGGCCGACATCCCGCTCGGCCGGCTCGAACTGGAGGAAGAACTGGCCATGCTCAAGGCCATGTCGCTTTTTCCCGAGTTGGTGGAACGGGCCGCCCTGGATCTGGCGCCGCACCGGCTCACCTTTTACCTGCAGGAGCTTGCCGGTCAGTTCCACAGTTATTACAATAAGCACCGGGTCCTGTCCGACGATGCGGAGTTGACCCGGGCCCGCTTGTGGTTGTGCCGCGGATTGCGTATCATCTTCCGTAATGGCCTGCGGCTCATCGGCGTTGCGGCACCGGCGACGATGTAGCGGGCCGCCCCCTCCGGCCGATGGCACGAAAGAGCCCCAGGAAGAAGAAAAAGCGGTTTGCCATCCGGTTCGAACTCGGTATCGGCGGACTGGCGGCCCTGGTGATCGTCTGCGGTTGCATCTTCCTGTGGATGTTCCTCTTCGGCGTCTGGGCCGGCCAGACCGTGTTGCAGGGCAAAGGGGTGCAGCGGGCGGATCGCCGGCCGGTGGTCGAGCGACAGCGTTTTTCCCCCATCGAGGAGTTGGCCGATCTCGTGCGGGGCGGGACCGCCGACGACGAGGCGGAACCGGAATACGCCGGTGCCACCTTTTTCAGTCTGCAGGTCGGCGCCTTCGATGACGAGAAGGCGGCGCTGGCCGCGGTGCTCGCCTGGCGGGCGCGCGGTTACGACGGCGCCTTCTATACCGAGCCGGCCGGTAAGGAAAGTCGCTACCGGGTCTTCGTCGGCCGGTACGATACCCTGGACCGGGCCAACGAGATGGCGGCCGGGTTCGCGGCCAAGAACGATACCACCCCCTATATCACCCTCCTCGACGAAAAGGACATCCGCGAACCATGATCCGCGCCGCCCGCATGGACGATATCCCCAGGATCCACGCCCTGCTCAGCCATTTTGCCGATCAAGGGCTGCTGCTCGGCCGGTCGCTCAGTTCTCTGTACGACCAGTTGCGGGATTTCGTCGTCTTCGAGGAGGACGGTCGGGTGGTGGGGGTCTGCGCCCTGCACGTCTGTTGGGAGAATCTGGCCGAGATCCGGTCACTGGCCATCGACGAAGAATACCACAGGCGGGGCATCGGTCGGCGGCTGGTGTCCGCCTGCATCGAGGAGGCGACGCAGCTCGGCATCGACCGTATCTTCACCCTGACCTACCAGCCGGGATTCTTTCGCAAACTGGGATTTGTGCCCATCGACAAGAACGAGCTGCCGCACAAGGTCTGGAGCGATTGTATCCACTGTCCGAAATTTCCGGACTGTAACGAGGAAGCACTCATTTATCATGCCTGAAGAGGAGTGAGGAGTGAGGCGTGAGGGGTGAGGCGAGAGAGGCGTGGGCCGCCTTTTCATTCACCCCTCACTCCTCACTCCTCACCCCTCACTCCCCTACGAGGTCACCATGTTCCAAACATTACTGACCAAGGTCTTCGGTAGCAAGAACGACCGGGTACTCAAGAAAATTCGCCCCATCGTCGACCGGATCAACAGCCTGGAGCCCGAGATCCAGAAGCTCGACGACCAGGCCCTGGCGGCCAAGACCGTTGCCTTCAAGGAACGGCTTGCCAAGGGCGAGTCCCTGGACGACCTGTTGCCCGAGGCCTTCGCCGTCACCCGCGAGGCCTCCCGTCGGGTGCTCGGCATGCGCCATTTCGACGTCCAGCTCGTCGGCGGCGTCGTCTTGCACCAGGGCAAGATCGCCGAGATGAAGACCGGCGAGGGTAAGACCCTGGTGGCCACCCTGGCCGTTTATCTCAACGCCCTGGCCGGCCGCGGCGTCCACGTGGTGACGGTCAACGACTACCTGGCTCGCCGGGACGCCGAGTGGATGGGCGAGATCTACCGTTTTCTCGGCATGACGGTGGGAACCATCGTCCACGGCCTCGACGACGCCGAGCGCAAGGCCGCCTACCATGCCGACGTCACCTACGGCACCAACAACGAGTTCGGGTTCGATTACCTGCGCGACAACATGAAATTCGACATCCAGGAGTTTTGCCAGCGCGACTTCTATTACGCCATCGTCGACGAGGTGGACTCGATCCTCATCGACGAGGCGCGCACGCCGCTCATCATCTCGGGCCCGGCCGACATATCCACCGAGCTGTACATCAAGGTGGACCGTATCATCCCGAAGATGCGCCGCGATGTCCACTATACGGTGGACGAGAAGTCGCGCACCGTCGCCCTCACCGACGAGGGGGTGGCCCTGGCCGAAGAGCTCCTCGGACTCGACAACCTCTACGATCCGCGCAACATCGAGTGGCTGCACCACGTCAACCAGGCCTTGAAGGCGCACGTGCTCTTCAAGAAGGATGTCGATTACATCGTAGCCAACGGCGAGGTGGTGATCGTCGACGAGTTCACCGGCCGTACCATGCCGGGTCGCCGCTATTCCGACGGCTTGCACCAGGCCCTGGAGGCCAAGGAAGGCGTGAAGATCGAGCGCGAGAACCAGACGCTCGCCTCCATCACCTTCCAGAACTACTTCCGCATGTACGAAAAACTGGCCGGCATGACCGGTACCGCCGATACCGAGGCGGCCGAGTTCAAGCAGATTTACAACCTGGACGTTGTGGTCATTCCGCCCAACAAGCCGATGATCCGCAAGGATTACGCCGACGTCATCTACAAAAACGCCGCTGCCAAGTACCGAGCCGTGGTGCGGGAGATCAAGGAGTGCCATAAGCGCGGCCAGCCGGTGCTGGTGGGCACCATCAGCATCGACGTGTCGGAGAAACTCTCCAACATGCTGAAAAAGGAGAAGATTCCGCACCAGGTCCTGAACGCCAAGCACCACGAGCGCGAGGCCGAGATCATCGCCGAGGCCGGCCAGAAGGGCAAGGTGACCATTGCCACCAACATGGCGGGCCGCGGCACCGACATCAAGCTTGGCGAAGGGGTGACGGAACTGGGCGGCTTGCACATCATCGGTACCAGCCGGCACGAGTCGCGGCGTATTGACAACCAGTTGCGCGGCCGGGCCGGCCGCCAGGGCGACCCTGGTTCGTCGCGGTTCTATCTCTCCCTGGAGGACGATCTGTTGCGCATCTTCGGATCGGACCGGATCTCCGGCATCATGGACAAGTTGGGCATGGAGGAGGACGAGCCCATCGAGCATGCGATGATCAGCCGCGCCATCGAGAACGCCCAGCGCAAGGTCGAGGCCCACAACTTCGACATCCGCAAGCACCTCTTGGAATACGACGACGTGATGAACAAGCAGCGGGAGGTGGTCTACAGCCAGCGGCGCGAGGTGCTGGAGCGGGAGGACATCAGCGACATCATCGACGATATGATCGCCGAGCTGGCCGAGGACATGGCCGCGGAGACGGCCGACGAGAAGATTCCCTCCGAGGACTGGGACTGGGATGGCCTGGCCGAACGGCTGTCCGCCACCTTCGGCATCAGCCTCGACTGGGATGAAGAGGCCCGCAAGGGGGTGAGCGCCGAGGTCCTCGCCGACCGGCTGGCCGAACTCATGCGGACCGCCTATGCCCGCAAGGAAGAGGAGATCGGTGCCGCCAACATGCGGCAGCTCGAACGGATCGTGCTCCTCCAGATGGTGGACGGCCACTGGAAGGAGCATCTGCTCAACATGGATCACCTCAAGGAGGGCATCGGCCTGCGGGGCTACGGACAGAAGAACCCCCTGGACGAGTACAAGAAGGAGGGCTTCGAAATGTTCCGGAACATGATCGATACCGTGAAACTGGCCACGGTATCGACGCTATTCCGGTTGCAGCTCGCCCCGGAGGAGGATGTCGCTGCCATGGAGGAGGAGCGCCGCCAGCGTCGCCAGGAGATGCGCATGAACCGCTCCGACGAGGGCGGGGCTCGCCAGCCGGTCACCCGGCCGGGCGGCAAGATCGGCCGTAACGCGCCGTGTCCCTGCGGCTCGGGCAAGAAGTACAAGCGGTGTTGCGGGAGGAGCACGTGAGTGGCGCGGTAGTGCAGGTGCCGGGATTTCGCGGAGCGGCGGTGGCCGCCGGCATCCGTTACCGGAACCGGCTCGATCTGGGGCTCATCGTCTGCGACCGGCCGGCCGCGGCGGCCGGGGTCTTCACCACCAGCCGGGTACAGGCGGCGCCGGTGATCCTCGGTCGGCAGCGGTTGGCCGGCGGCCGCTGCCAGGCGATCCTGGTCAATGCCGGCATTGCCAACGCCTGTACCGGCGAGGCGGGCATGCAGGCTTCTCTTGCCACCAGCCGCCTGGTGGCCGACGCCCTCGGTATCGACGAGAACCTGGTCCAGGTCTGTTCCACCGGCGTCATCGGCGAGCCGTTGCCGGTGGAACCGTTTCAGCAGGCAATGGGTGATCTCGTCGAGGGTCTCGCCGCCGACGGTCTCGATGCGGTGGCCCGGGCGATCATGACCACCGATACAGTGGAGAAGAAGGCAACGCGCACCTGCACCATCGGCGGCCGGCCGGTGACCGTTGCCGGCATGGCCAAGGGAGCCGGCATGATCATGCCGAACATGGCCACCATGCTCGCCTTCGTGCTCACCGACGCGGCCGTCGACGCCGAAGTGCTGCAGGCGATGGTCTCCGAGGCGGTGCGCGACACCTTCAACGCCATCACCGTGGACGGCGATACCTCGACCAACGATACCGTGCTGGTGCTCGCTTCCGGCGTGGCCGGCAACGCACCGATCACCCAGCGCGATATGGCCGCCGGCCGAGAGCTGTCCGCCGCCATCACCGCCGTTTTTCTTGACTTGGCCCTGGCCATCGTCGCCGATGGCGAAGGAGCGACCAAGTGCGTCACCATCACCGTGCGCGGGGCCGCCGACCGCCAGGCCGCCGACCGGGCGGCGCGTACGGTGGCCAATTCGCCGTTGGTCAAGACCGCCTTTTTTGGCGAGGATGCCAATTGGGGCCGGATTATGGGGGCGCTGGGGCGGGCCGGCGTCGCGTTCGATCCCGACCGGGTGAACATCTTCTTCGACGACGTGCAGATGGTGGCCGGCGGCCTCGGCTGCGGCCCGGAGGCCGAGGCACGCGCCACAGAGGTCTTGCGCCGGCCGCAGTTCACGGTGACCATCGATTTGAGTGCCGGTCCGGCGTCGGCCTCGGTGTACACCTGCGATCTCTCCCTCGATTACGTCAAGATCAACGCCGATTACCGGTCGTGAGCAAGGAAACCCGATGCGCCGCAAGTGGCCGTTTGTCCTCCTGGTGGTCATGGTTCTCGGCATCGGGCTCCTGCATACGTATACGCCCGGTCACTATCGCTTCTTTCACGACACCTACCGCCGGCTGGCCTACTTCCCCATCGTGCTCGGCGCTCTCTGGTACGGTCTGCCGGGGGGCGTTACCATCGCCGTCCTGGCCTCGCTGGCCTTTATCCCGCATCTCGTTCTGTTCATCAGCGGTCCGCCCCAGGCGTATCTGAGCGAGCTGACTGAGGTTGTGCTCTATATCGCCGCCGGTGTGGTCACTGGTTTCATCGCCGGCCGTGAGGCGCGACTGCGGCGAAAATACGAGGAGCTGTCGGCCAAGCTGGAACGGTCTTATCGCCGGCTGGCCAAACAGGCCCGGCAGCTCTTAGAGGCGGAGCAGCAGCTCGCTACCAGCCAGCGTCTTTCCGCCCTCGGTCGCCTGGCCGCCTCCCTGGCCCACGAGATCAAGAATCCGCTCGGCTCCATCCGCGGTATCGGTGAGATCTTCCTGGACGAGTTCCCTCCTGGCCACGAAAAGCATGAGTTCGCCAGCATGCTGGTCTCCGAGGTGGACCGGCTCGACCGGACGGTGCGCGAAATGCTGCAACTGTCGCGAGGGAGCCGTGATGACGCCGAGCAGGCCAGCCAGTCCCTGACCGTGGTGCTGGAGCGGGTCGTCCAACTCATCGAGCACCATCTCGACCGCAAAAACATCACCCTGCACTGCGAGGGGGTAAAACGCGGCGCTGAACTGTTTTGTGACGGTGACAAGATGGTGCAGGTTTTCTTGAACATCCTTTTGAACGCCATCGACGAGTTGTCCGCCGGCGGCAACATCTGGCTGCGGGTCGAGCGCCGTTCGGAGGAAGAGCTGGCGGTGATCGTGGCCGACGACGGCCCTGGTATCCCCGAGGAGCGCCGTGAGGCGATATTCGCACCGTTCGTGAGCGGCAAGGAAAACGGCACCGGCCTGGGCCTGGCCATCAGCCGGCGGATCGTCGAGCACCACGGCGGCACCATCACCTGTTGCGATTCCCCGCATGGTGGAGGCTGTTTCGAGATCGTTCTGCCGCTGCGGCACCAGTGGGGGGATGGGAGCGACCATCGTGTTCTGGCGGAGGACAGGGAGGTAAAGGCACCATGATAGCCACCATTCTTCTCATCGATGACGATGCCAGTCTGCGGCGGGTCACCCAGTACCATCTGGAAAAGGCGGGGTTCGCCGTGCGCACCGCCGGCGCCGGTCAAGAGGGGCTCGACCTGTTCCATCGCCACGGCGCGGACCTGGTGATCACCGATGTCAAACTCGGCGACATGAGCGGTCTCGAGGTGCTGCGCACCATCAAGGCGGAGAGCCCGGATACGCCGGTAATCGTCATCACCGCCTTCGGCTCCATCGAGATGGCGGTGGAGGCCATGAAGGAGGGGGCGTTCAACTTCATCACCAAACCGTTCGATCGGGAGACCTTGCGGCATTCCTGCGCCAAGGCCCTGGAATTGCAGCGCCTGCGGGATACGACCCGGGTGTTGCACCAGGAAGTGGACCGCCTCACCGCCACCGAGGGGATGGAGAGCGCCAACTCGGCGATGCGGGAACTGTTGGCCACCGCCGTCAAGGTGGCGGGGAGCGAGGCCACCGTGCTCATCACCGGCGAATCGGGCACCGGCAAGGAGGTGCTGGCTCGGCTCATCCACCGCAATAGTGCGCGTCGGGCCGGACCCATGGTTTGCGTCAACTGCTCCGCCATTCCAGAGACCTTGATCGAAAGCGAGCTGTTCGGCCACGTCAAGGGGGCGTTCACCGGTGCGGTGGCCAGCCGCAAGGGCCGGTTCCAGACCGCCAGCGGCGGCACTCTCTTTTTGGACGAGATCGCTGAACTGCGTCCCGAGATGCAGGCCAAGCTGCTGCGGGTCATCCAGGAGCAGGAGGTGGAGCCCGTCGGCGCCGATCGGCCGGAAAAGGTCGATGTCCGTATCATCGCCGCCACCAACCGCAACCTGCAGGAAGAGATCGCGGCCGGCCGGTTCCGTGAGGATCTCTATTACCGTTTGAGTGTCATTCCGCTGCACCTGCCGCCCCTGCGGGAGCGCAAGGAGGACATCCCGGCCCTGGTGAACCACTTTCTTCGTAAGCTCGGGGCGCCGCCCACCGTCCGCTTCTCCGACCGGGCCCTGGCCGCCATGCAGGCCTATGATTGGCCGGGCAATATCCGCGAGTTGCAGAACGCGGTGGAGCGATGCGTCATCCTCCGCCGGGGCGAGGTCATCGATGACTGGCAGCCGCCGGTGAGCAGCCGGCCGGCCACCGGCCTGGTTCCCGATATCCCGGACGAGGGGATTTCTTTGGAAGAAGTGGAAAAGGAACTCATTCGTAAAGCTCTGGCCAAGAGCGGTGGCAACCGTTCCGAGGCCGCCCGCTTGCTGCGTATTCCCCGCCACGTCCTCATTTACCGGCTGGAGAAGTTCGGTATCGATCCGTCTGAACGCAGCGGCTGAGCCCTTGGCACGAAATAACTGATCAGTATTTGGTCTCGGGGGGCTTGTGGCTCTGTTTCTCCTTGCGAAAAGGAAATAATCATGAGATATTTTCTTTATGCAGAAGAAAGATATTATCAAGTCGATCATCCGCGAGTTTCATTACCGCCCCCTGCCCGAGTTCGTGCCCCGGGATGGGGAGATCCCGTGTGACCTGGACAAGATCGTCACCCTCATCGGTCCCCGGCGGAGTGGCAAGACCTGGCGGCTGTACCAGGTGGCGGCCGAGATCATGCGAACGCGGCCCAAGGAGAGCATCGTCTTTCTTTCCTTCGAGGACGAACGGCTGGATCTGGAGGCCGGGGAACTGGACCTCATCATCCAGGCCTACCGCGAATTGTACCCGGAACAGGACCTTGCCCGCTGCACCTTCTTCTTCGACGAGATCCAGGCGGTCAGGGGCTGGGAGCGGTTCGTGCGGCGGGTGTACGACTCGGTCTCCCGCCGCATCTACCTCACCGGTTCCAATGCCAGGATGCTCGGCAGCGAGATCGCCACGAGCTTACGCGGCCGCAGCATCAGCTTCACCGTCCTGCCGTTGAGCTTCAAAGAGTATCTGCGGTTCACGAAGATCCCCTACGATCCGTACGTGCCCGAAGTCCAGGCCCGGATCAGCCGGGCCCTGGCGGGGTATATCGAGGGCGGGGGATTTCCGGAACTCGTCCACGTCGAGGACGACCGGATACGGACCAGGATCCTGCAGGAGTATTACCAGGTGATGCTTTTTCGTGACCTGGTCGAACGTTTCCAGGTCAGGAACTTGGTGGCCCTCAAGCACTTTCTCAAGCGGATTCTCGCCAGCGCCACCCGGGAGGTGTCCGTCAACCGCATCTTCAATGACCTGAAATCCGCGGGGATCAGGATCGGCAAGAACACGCTCTACACCTTTCTTGATCTGGCCGAGTCGGTCTTTCTTGTCAGGACCCTGCCGAAGTTTTCCCGCAAACTGTCCGTCCGGGAGTTCGGCGAGCGGAAGCTCTTCGTCATCGATACCGGACTGTTGAACGCCGTGGTTTACCGCTTCACCGCCGATCTGGGCAAGGCGATCGAGCAGGTCGTGTACTGGGAACTGGTGCGGCGGGAGGAAGAGATCTTTTTCGTCAAGAACGGTTTCGAGTGTGACTTCGTCACGTTTGCCGCCGACGGGCGGCCGCGGCATGTGATCCAGGTGTGCGCCGATCCCACCGATCCGGACACCAGGAAGCGGGAGGTCAAGGGATTGCTCGCCGCCTGCCGGCTACTGGGGCACGACCGGGGTGTCATCGTGACCCTGGACGACGAAGACGAGTTCCTGGAGGGGGGGAGGCGGATCTCGTTCCTGCCTCTGGCCCGCTTCCTGTGCGAGGGGGTGAAATAAGATGGCCTCGTAAAAAGTCGCAGCCGGTGCAGGTCTGACACGGTAATTCAAATGGTTACAAACCGCGAACTCGATGAAATCGCACTTTTTGCGATTTCATCAAATAACTATCCGGCACAAAAAAAGCCGCCCAGAGGCGGCTTCCGAACCGGAAAATCCGGTTCTGTAGGGGAGGAAGGAAAAAGGAAGAAAAGATGCGTTCGGGCTCGCATCTGTTTTTATGACCCTGCGGCGTTGCGAAAGGTTCCTGATTTTTTTCGCGGTGCTGGTTTCAGCGCAACACGACCACGACGGACAGGCGCCGTTTCGGCGGCCCGTAGCCCGGCTCCCGGGCCGCCGGCGGATAGATGGTGGCGTCCTCATCCTGGAACAGGGCGTGGAAGCGGCGTAGATCGCCGGGATCCAGGGTGACGAGCAGGGCATCGGACGCGATGATGGTGGTTTGCCATCGACGGTCGGCCATGAGCCGGCGGCAGAGGTTGAAGCGATCCTGGCGGCTTTGACTGTGGACGGTGACGGCGATGTCCGGTTGCCCGGTGAAGAGACTGACGTGGTTGGCCGGCGGGGAATCGAGACCACTGTCGGCATAGGGAGAGAGACTGCTGGCGAACATGGCATAGATCGGCGCCAGATGACGCGGTACCACCGGCTGCCGATCAGGGACCGGTGCGGTGGTGCGGGGAGTGGGGACGCCGGACGGTTTGGGTGCCGTGGTCACGGCTGGAGGCGGCTGGACGGCGACATTTTTGATCACCAGCATGGCGAAGACGGCGATGGTGACGGTGGCCGCCGCCGCCGGCAGAGTGAAGGAAAAGCCCCGCGATCGCCAGCGGTGGAAAAAGGCAGTCAGTTGTTCGGTCCACGGCCGTCGGTGGATGCGGGCCTGGACCCCGGCCAGCACCGAGGGAGGACATTCGGCCTGCGGCATTTGCCGGAGGAGGGCGATGGCGGCGGCAAACAGCCGGTATTCGTCGGCGCAGTGGGCGCAGGCGTTGAGATGGCCCTCCAGTTCCCGTACATCGTTCTCGGTGAGTTCCCGGTCAAGGTACTCGGAGAAGAGTTCCTGGCATTGCTGGCAGTCCATGATCCTCATAGTACGACGTGTCGGAGCTTGTTTTTCAGCTTAAGCCGGGCCCGGTTCAATTTCGACTTCACCGTTCCCAGGGGCAGGTCGAGGGCTTGGCTGATTTCCTCGTAGGAGAGATGCTGCAGGTCGCGTAACTGCAGGATCTCCCGGTCCGATTCGCTCATCGTCTCCATGGCGGCGAGCACCACCCGCAGGATATCCCGCCGTTCGACATTCTTGTACGGTTCGTCGTCGGATGCCAGGTGCAGGGGCAGCTCCGGCTCATCGACGGACAGCGAATTGAAAAAACCACGGCGCTGGAGCCGCTTGTAGCGGTTGCGGCAGTGGTTGACCGCGATCTGGTAGAGCCAGGCGACGAACTTGGTGTCATCCTTCAGGCTCGGCAGGGCCCGGTAGGCGGTGACGAAGATGTCCTGGGTCAGGTCCTGCGCCTCCTCGGCCTGCTTCACGTAATTGAGGGTGAGGTTGTAGATCTTGTCCTGCAGGAGCAGAACGATCCGGTCGAACGCCTTTTTGTCACCCCGGCGGAAGGCCCGTAGCAGGCGGGTGGCCTCCGTCTTGACATCGGTCCCATTGGTGGGCGGTCCGACGGCCAGCAGGATCGTGATTGATAGACAAAGGGCGATGCCGAGAGGTTCCATGTTCTGGTCTTTTTGTGATGACGACCGCCGAGATGATTTCGGCTGGCGGTTTCGAGCGCATTCTGGTAAATCCCATACGAAAAGGAGCAGCCCGTGAAAAACGGACTGCGTGCGGCACAGGGAGGTGCCGCCGAATTCCGTCTGTATAGCAGCCCGTTGAAAAACGGGCTGTGTGCGGCACAGGGACGTGCCGCCGAATTCCGCCGGCTCTGAAAGAGCCAAGGAATTCGTGAGGTTGGCCGAAACTCTGTTTTGGCCGACCGATGGTCGAAAAAGCCAGGACGGCTTTTTCGACGGACTGATAGAAGCCCAACTTAACCGGCAGCAGCGGAAGGATGCAATCGTAAAAACCGATGGGGCCGCAAAAAAAATCAAAGTTGATGCCCCCCTGAAAACTCGCAGTCGGACCAGGCCTGACACGGTAATTCAACGGGTTACACACGGTGAACCTGATGGAATCGCATTTTTTTGCGATTCCATCAAAATTGATGAACCCGCAAAAACTCGCAGTCGGTTCAGGTCTGACACGACAATTCAACAGGTTACAAAGCGTGAACTCGATGAAATCGCATTTTTGGCGATTTCATCAAAGTTG